>NZ_JBXALT010000002.1:0-506507 GCF_058799755.1 Arthrobacter sp. GW822-FHT05G07
CCCGGAGTGAGTGCCGACGTCGCGCTTTTGCGTGAAGACTTGAGGAACCGGGGCTAGCTGCCGACGATCGCCGAGCCGACGAAGGGGTCAACGGCCAACGCGATGAAGAGTAGCGTCAGGTAGCTGATGGAGCCGTGGAAGACCTTCATGGCGCCCTTGTTGGAGACGTCGCCACCCTGTGCGCGCTTGTACAGTGCGTGGCTCTCGTAGAGGAACCATGCGCCCGCAGCAACAGCCGCGATGGTGTAGACCCAGCCGGCACCGCCTACGGGGACCATCAGCAAGGAGCAGGCAACCATGGCCCAGGCGTAGAGGACAACCTGCACCGAAACCACTTTCGCGCCGGCGATTGCGCCGAGCATGGGCACCTTCGCGTTGCGGTAGTCCTCTCCGTAACGCATGGAGAGCGGCCAGTAGTGTGGGGGCGTCCAGAGGAAGATGACCATGAACAGGACGATGGCGGGCCACTCAACGGTGTTGGTGACAGCTGCCCATGCGATGAGCACCGGGAAGCATCCCGCAGCGCCGCCCCACACGATGTTCTGGGCGGTGCGGCGCTTCAAGATCATCGTGTAGATGACCACATAGAAGACGATGGCGCCGAGGCCAAGCCAAGCAGAAAGAGGGTTGGCACCGAACCACAGGATCGCAATGGAGGCGGCGCCAAGAATCCATGCGAAGACCAGGGCCTCGCGTGGTGTCACTTCGCCGGTCACCAACGGCCGTTTCTCGGTCCTGTGCATCAATTTGTCGATGTCACGGTCGATGTAGCAGTTGAACACGCCGGCGCTGCCGGCTGCGAAGGCACCGCCAACGAGGGTTGCCAGGATCAGTCCGATGGAGGGAAAACCGCGCTGCGCGAAGATCATGGTGGGCAGTGTGCTGACCAGGAGCAGCTCGATGACACGGGGTTTGGTCAGAGCCAGATACGCCTTGAACTTACGGGAAATACCGATGCTTCCCCGGGCCGGGGACGCGTTAAGGGGCGTATCAGTTGTGCTCACGGCGGCAGTCACTCTGTTCTATGCTCT
Source organism: Arthrobacter sp. GW822-FHT05G07 (assembly GCF_058799755.1). NCBI lineage: Bacteria > Bacillati > Actinomycetota > Actinomycetes > Micrococcales > Micrococcaceae > Arthrobacter > Arthrobacter sp. GW822-FHT05G07. The sequence goes on from NZ_JBXALT010000002.1 coordinate 1,032, forward strand.
GGGGTTCTCGCAGCGGCTGCCGTCCCTGTTGTCGAAAGCAAACACGGGCGCATGAACCGCTGGTGGCCTCCAAATATCATACCGTGGCCGGAAGTGGCCCGATGTCCGCAAAATACGTCAATGTTTCCGAATCTTCACTGCCAAGGCGAGCAATCGTGATTCATATAAGGGAATTTCTGTCCAGTTAGTGGGATTCCCTGAGTTCCGCGACACGTTTAGGGCTAAGCTGTTGAGCAGATCAGCACACGTTGACGATCCGGGAAACCGTATTCTCGGATATCCGTGCGTCTGGATGAGAGATCAACGTTTCAATGGTGAACGGCTGGTAGACACATTGCAGCGGGCGCCATCCTGTGCTTCCTGCGTGCCGTGTCCGTAAGCCTGCCGTCAGCACAGAGAGGGGCTCGGTTTTCGTGCCACATTTGGAAGAGCAAGAACTGTCATGGACCGATCTGGACAAGAAGGCTGTTGACACCGTTCGCGTGTTGGCCGCTGATGCCGTGGAGAAGGTCGGCAACGGCCACCCTGGTACGGCGATGAGCTTGGCTCCGGCAGCGTACCTGCTGTTCCAGAAGCTGATGCGTCATGACCCGAAGAACCCGGACTGGATCGGCCGTGACCGGTTTGTCCTGTCCCCCGGTCACACCTCGCTGACCCTTTACATCCAGCTGTTCCTCTCCGGTTACGGCCTGGAACTGAAGGACCTCGAAGCGCTGCGCACCTGGGGTTCGCTGACCCCGGGCCACCCGGAGTACAAGCACACCGCCGGTGTGGAAATCACCACCGGCCCGCTGGGTCAGGGCCTGGCTTCCGCTGTTGGTTTCGCCTACTCCCAGCGTCGCCAGCGCGGCCTGTTCGACGCCGACGCTCCCGCCGGCGAGTCGCCGTTCGACCACACCATCTGGGTTATCGCCTCCGACGGCGACCTTCAGGAAGGCGTGACTTCCGAGGCGTCCTCGCTTGCCGGGCACCAGGAACTGGGCAACCTCGTGGTGATCTACGACGAGAACCACATCTCCATCGAAGACGACACCGACATCGCCTTCACCGAAGATGTCCTCAAGCGTTACGAGGCCTACGGCTGGCACACCCAGCGCGTGGACTGGACCAAGACCGGCGACTACGTCGAAGACGTGCAGGAGCTGTACTCCGCGCTGCAGGCAGCCAAGGCTGAGACGAACAAGCCGTCCATCATCTCACTGCGCACCATCATCGGCTACCCGGCCCCGAAGAAGCAGAACACCGGCAAGATCCACGGCTCCGCCCTGGGCGCAGAAGAAGTCGCAGCACTGAAGACCGTGCTCGGTTTCGATCCTGCCAAGTCCTTCGACGTTGACGAGGAAGTTCTGGCGCACGCCCGCAAGGTCCTGGACCGCGGTGCCGAGTCACGCGCTGCCTGGCAGACCTCGTTCGAAGCATGGCAGTCCGCCAACCCGGATGCTGCTGCCCTGCTGGAGCGTGTTGAAGCCAAGAAGCTTCCTGTGGGCATCGACGCTGCCCTTCCCGTGTTTGAAGCCGGCAAGGATGTTTCCACCCGTGCGGCCTCGGGCAAGGTCCTGAACGCCATCGGCCCGGTCCTTCCGGAGCTCTGGGGCGGTTCGGCTGACCTCGCGGAGTCCAACAACACCACCATCGAAGGCTCGCCGTCGTTCATCCCGACCTCGCGCTCCACGGACGCCTGGAAGGGCAACCCGTACGGACGCGTGCTGCACTTCGGTATCCGCGAGCACGCTGCCGCCTCGATCGTGAACGGTATCTCCCTGCACGGCCGCACCCGCGCGTTTTCCGGCACGTTCTTGATCTTCAGCGACTACCAGCGCCCGGCCATCCGACTCGGCGCGCTGATGGGTGTCCCGTCCCTGTACGTATGGACGCACGACTCCATCGGCCTGGGCGAAGACGGCCCCACCCACCAGCCGGTGGAGCAGCTCGCGTCCCTGCGTGCCATCCCGGGCCTGGACGTCGTCCGCCCCGGTGACGCGAACGAGGTCTCGGCAGCCTGGAAGGCCATGCTGGAGAACCACGAGAACCCGGCCGGCATTGTCCTGACCCGCCAGAACATCCCCACCTACGCCCGCGGCGAAGGTGAAGCCACTGGTGACACCTTCGGTTCCACCGCAGGTGTGGCCAAGGGCGGTTACGTTCTGGCTGAAGCCTCCAAGGACGGCGAAACCGTTGACGCCCAGGTCATCCTGATCGGCACCGGCTCGGAAGTCCAGCTGGCAGTCCAGGCCCGCGAAGCCCTCCAGGCCGAAGGTGTCGCAGCGCGCGTCGTCTCCATGCCCTGCGTTGAGTGGTTCAACAAGCAGGACGAGGCCTACCGCGAATCGGTGCTCCCCGCTTCCGTGACGGCCCGCGTTTCTGTTGAAGCCGGCCTTGCACTGGGCTGGCGCGAATTCGTCGGCGACGCCGGCCGCTCCATCTCCCTGGAGCACTTCGGTGCCTCGGCCGACTACAAGCGGCTCTTCAACGAATTCGGCATCACCGCCGAAGCCGTTGCAGCCGCAGCCAAAGACTCCCTCGCAGACGTCAACGCATAACAGTCTGCTCCCCTCTCACAGGAGAAAAAAACATGTCTAGCACTCCCACGCAGCAGCTCTCTGATGCCGGCGTTTCCATCTGGCTCGATGACCTCTCCCGCACCCGCCTGGACACTGGCACCCTGCAGAAGCTCATCGACGAAAAGAACGTTGTTGGTGTGACCACCAACCCGTCCATCTTCCACGCCGCCATCACCTCCGGCACGGACTACGACGCCACTATCGCGGCACAGGCTGCCGCCGGCGCCAGCGTTGAAGAGACCATCTTCGAAATCACCACCACGGACGTCGCTGACGCCTGCGATCTCTTCGCGCCGATCGCCGCCGCCACCAACGGTGTGGACGGCCGCGTCTCCATCGAGGTTGATCCCCGCCTCGCCTGGGACACCGCCGGCACCATCGCCGAGGCCAAGCACCTCTACGCGAAGGTCAACAAGGACAACGTCCACATCAAGATCCCGGCAACCCTGGAAGGCCTTGAAGCCATCACGGCAACACTGGCCGAGGGCATCAGCGTCAACGTGACCCTGATCTTCTCCCTGGAACGCTACCGCGCGGTCATCAATGCCTTCCAGTCCGGCCTTGAGCAGGCCAAGGAGAACGGCCACGACCTCTCCAAGATCCACTCCGTGGCCTCCTTCTTCGTTTCCCGCGTTGATTCCGAAATCGACAAGCGCCTCGACGGCATCGGCACCGATGAAGCCAAGGCACTTAAGGGCAAGGCCGGCGTGGCCAACGCTCGCCTGGCCTACCAGGTCTACGAAGAGCTGTTCTCCACCGAGCGCTGGGCAGTGCTGGCCGAGGCCGGCGCGCTTCCTCAGCGTCCGCTGTGGGCCTCCACCGGTGTGAAGGATCCGGCTTACCCGGACACCCTCTACGTGACGGAACTCGTTGCGGCCGGCGTGGTCAACACCATGCCGGAGAAGACGCTCGATGCAACTTTCGATCACGGCGTAGTCACCGGTGACACCATTACCGGCACCTATGACGAAGCGAACGAGACCCTCAACGCCCTGGAAGCTCTCGGTGTTTCCTACAACGACGTCGTCACCCTCCTCGAGACCGAAGGCCTCGAGAAGTTCGTGGGCTCCTGGAAGGAACTCCTCGCCGACGTCGAAGGCGCACTGGTCACCGCACGGAAGGCTTCCTAACCCATCATGAGCACAATCAGCTACGACGCCAGCGGTGCCGCGCAAGAAGCCATCGCCCAGCACATTGACAGCCTGGTCGAGGACAAGATCGCGACCCGGATTTTCGCGAAGGACCACACGTTGTGGGGTCCTGATGCGGAGTCCGAGTCTGCGATCCGTCTGGGCTGGGTGGAGGCTGCCACCGTGTCCCAGGCCCTGGTCGGGGACATTCTGGAACTTCGTGATGCCCTCCGTGCAGACGGTGTCTCACGCATTGTCCTGTGTGGCATGGGTGGGTCTTCGTTGGCTCCTGAGGTCATTGCCGGTACTGCCGGCGTCGAGCTGACTGTGCTGGACAGCACTGATCCTGAGCAGGTCAGTGCTGCTTTGGCTGATCGGTTGGAGGAGACGGCTATTGTTGTTTCCTCCAAGTCGGGCTCCACTGTTGAAACCGACTCCCAGCGACGCGTCTTTGAGAAGGCGTTCAACGACGCTGGAATAGATGCCAAGAGCCGGATCATCATTGTCACGGATCCGGGTTCGCCTTTGGACAAGGCGTCCCGCGAGGCCGGCTACCGTGCGGTGTTCAACGCCGATCCCAACGTGGGTGGACGCTTCTCCGCACTGACCGCTTTTGGTCTGGTCCCGAGTGGCTTGGCGGGTGTCGATATTCAGGCATTCCTGGACGAGGCAGAAGAGGCGGCGGAGATCCTTAACGAGGACTCAGCCGATAACATTGGCCTTGCCTTGGGCATCGCCTTGGGTGGTACCAGCCCGCTGCGCAACAAGATCGTCATTGCCGAAGACGGCTCGGGCATTGTTGGTTTCGCCGACTGGGCCGAGCAGCTCATCGCCGAATCCACGGGCAAGCTTGGCACTGGCGTTCTGCCGGTGGTCGCCGGACCGGATTCCCCCGAGGCCACCAACGGCGCCGACGACGTCCTGGTGGTTCGGCTGGTAGGCGCGGATGCCGACGTCGAACTTCGCGAAAACGAGGTCGCCATTGCCGGTGGCCTGCCTTCGCAGATGTTCGTCTGGGAATTCGCCACAGCGGTGGCTGGTCGCCTTCTGGGCATCAACCCTTACGACCAGCCCGACGTCGAAGCCGCGAAGGTGGCTGCGCGCGGCTTGCTGGATGCACGACCGGAGCCCACCCCCGCTGTCTTCACCGACGGTGCTGTGGAGGTTCGCGGCGGAGACTGGCTTGGTTCTGCGTCCACTGTTTCGGAAGCTGTTCAGGCACTTCTGGCCCAGCTCGGCGCGGATGGTTACTTGAGCGTTCAGGCCTACTTTGACCGTATTTCCTACGCACCGCTCGAAGGAATCCGCGACGAACTCGCAGCTGTCAGCGGACGTCCGGTGACTTTCGGTTGGGGACCCCGTTTCCTTCATTCCACGGGTCAGTTCCACAAGGGTGGACCGGCAATCGGTGTGTTCCTTCAGATCACTGCGGCATCCTCCACCGACCTCGACATCCCGGAGCGCCCCTTCACCTTCGGCCAGCTCATTGCCGCACAGGCCTCAGGTGATGCCCAGGTACTGGAAGGCCATGGACGGCCGGTGTTGCGTCTGCACCTCACTGAGCGCGCTGCGGGCGTCGCCCAACTCCAGGAAGTCGTCGCTGCGCTGACCACCCAAGCCAGCGCACTCGAAAGCTAAGGCACAGAACCAAACATGCCAGAAACTGAAAACGGCAGGAAAGCCGCCGGTCTCCGGAACCCCTTGCGGGATCCGCGGGATCGGCGCCTGAACCGCATTGCCGGGCCGTCGTCGTTGGTGTTCTTCGGAGTCACCGGCGACCTCGCCCGTAAAAAGCTCATGCCGGCGGTCTATGACCTCGCCAACCGTGGCCTCCTTCCGCCCAGCTTCGCGCTGGTGGGTTTCGGCCGCCGCGACTGGGACAACGCCGACTTCGCGGCCGAGGTCAAGGAAAACGTCAAGGCCCACGCCCGGACCAAGTTCGATGAAGCCGTGTGGGAGCAGCTTGCTTCCGGTATCCGCTTTGTCCAGGGCGAGTTCGACGACGACGACGCTTTCGAGCGCCTCGGTGATGTGTTGGATGAGCTGGATGAGACCCGTGGCACCCGCGGCAATCACGGCTTCTACCTGTCCATCCCGCCGAAGGCCTTCGAGCAGGTGTGTCGTCAGCTGTCCAAGCACGGCCTGGCGCAGGCCAAGCCCGGTCAGTGGCGCCGAGTGGTCATCGAGAAGCCGTTCGGGCACGACCTCGAGTCTGCCCGGCAGCTGAACGACATCGTGGAATCGGTGTTCCCGGCCGATGCCGTGTTCAGGATCGACCACTACCTGGGCAAGGAGACGGTACAGAACATCCTGGCGCTGCGTTTCGCGAACCAGTTGTTCGAACCGCTCTGGAACGCCAACTACGTAGACCACGTCCAGATCACCATGGCCGAGGACATCGGAACAGGTGGCCGCGCAGGGTACTACGACGGCGTGGGTGCGGCCCGCGACGTCATCCAGAACCACCTGCTGCAGTTGCTCGCGTTGACGGCGATGGAAGAACCCATCTCCTTCAACGCCGACGATCTGCGGGCGGAGAAGGAAAAGGTCCTCGCAGCGGTCAAGCTGCCCGATGACCTCTCCACCCATTCGGCCCGCGGTCAGTTCACCGGTGGTTGGCAGGGCGGCGAAGAAGTCCTCGGATACCTGGATGAGGACGGTATTCCTGCCGATTCGAAGACCGAGACGTTCGCTGCGATCCGGGTGGACATCAACACCCGCCGCTGGAACGGTGTGCCGTTTTACCTGCGCGCCGGCAAACGCCTCGGCCGCCGCGTCACTGAAATCGCAGTGGTCTTCAAACGCGCACCAAACCTGCTCTTCCGCGATCACGGCGAGGACGACTTCGGCCAGAACGCCGTAGTGATCCGTGTCCAGCCCGACGAAGGCGCCACCATCCGGTTCGGTTCCAAGGTTCCCGGCACGCAGATGGAAGTCCGCGACGTCACCATGGACTTCGGCTACGGCCACTCCTTTACGGAGTCCAGCCCCGAAGCCTACGAACGCCTCATCCTGGACGTGCTCCTGGGCGAACCGCCGCTCTTCCCGCGCCACCAGGAAGTGGAATTGTCCTGGAAGATCCTTGACCCGTTCGAGGAATACTGGGCCGGCCTGGACGAACAACCGCAACCCTACGCACCCGGCAGCTGGGGCCCGGCCTCGGCCGACGCCCTGCTGGCTCGCGACGGACGAACCTGGAGAAGGCCATGATCGTAGATCTTCCAAATACCACCACCTCCAAGATCTCCAAGAAGATCATGTCGCTGCGCGAACAAGGCGGCGTCATCGCCTTGGGTCGTGTCCTCACCCTGGTGGTCGTGACCAAGTCCGGGCAGGAAGAGGAAGCCATCGAGGCAGCCAATGAAGCCAGCCGGGAACACCCGTGCCGGATCATTGTCCTGGCAGACGCAGGCGTAGAAGGCCCGGACCGCCTCGACGCGCAGATCCGCGTGGGTGGCGACGCCGGAGCTTCGGAGGTCATCGTCCTGCGCGGCCACGGGCACATGGCGCACGAGAGCGAATCATTGGTCGCTGCGCTGCTGCTCCCGGACGCACCGATCGTGGCGTGGTGGCCGCACGGTGCACCGGAAAGCGCCTGCGAGACATCGATCGGCCGCATCGCCCACCGACGCATCACGGATTCCGCCAACGAACCCGATCCCCGGCTCGCCCTGGAAAACATCCGGGCCACGTACAAAGCCGGCGACACCGACCTCGCCTGGACCCGCCTGACCAATTGGCGCATGCAGCTCGCAGCCGTGTTCGACCAGGTTGATGGTGACCCGGTATCAGCCGTCGCCGTGGAAGGTGCCTCGGACTCCCCCAGCACGCTGCTCCTCGCCGCATGGCTGAGCTTGGCCCTGCAGGCTCCCGTCACGATCGTTGCCGATCCGGCAGGAACCGGCATCCGCCGTGTGCGCCTCACCCGCGCCAGTGGCGACGTGCAGCTCTTCCGTCCCGGCCTGTCCGTGGCCGAGCTGACACAGCCCGGACAGCCGGCGCAGCGTATCACGCTCCCCCGCAGAAGCCTCAAGGATTGCCTCGCCGAGGAACTCCGCAGGCTCGATCCGGACGAAGTCTTCGGAGAAGTGATTACGATGGGACTGCCACTAACCAGCCAGAGGAGAGTCCAGACCAGTGCACGCTGAGCCAAGAGTAAGCATCCACCCCGATTCAAAGGTGTTGATGGCCGCCATTGCGGCACGTCTCATCACCAAGCTTGTGGATGTCCAGGACAAGCATGGCGAGGCCACAGTAGTCCTGACCGGCGGAACCGTTGGCATTGGGACCCTGAAGGCCGTCGCAGACTCTGCCGCGGCGCCCGCTGTCGACTGGTCAAGGGTCAACTTCTGGTGGGGTGATGAGCGATTTGTTGCCGCTGACAGCGACGACAGGAACACCCGCCAAGCACACCAGGCTTTGCTTTCCCACTTGGCGGTAGATCCTGCCCGGGTTCACGAGCCCGGCTCCGCCGATCAGTACGCTACGGCGGACGAGGCAGCAGCTGCCTACGCTGAAGAGCTCAAGGCAGCTGCAGAGGCCGAGCACGCAGCAGACACGTCTGATGACAGGCCCGAGCAGCCCGGGACTCTGCCCCGGTTCGACATCCTGCTCCTGGGCGTGGGACCCGATGCGCATGTGGCATCGCTTTTCCCCGAGCAAGCCGGCATCCGCGAGAAGTCCCGTCCCGTGGTGGGCGTCGAGAACTCACCCAAGCCACCGCCGTCGCGCATTTCATTGACGCTTCCTGCAATCAACACCGCACAAGAAATCTGGATGGTTGTTGCCGGCGAGGACAAGGCAGGAGCTGTGGGCTTGGCCCTCGCAGGCGCCAACCCCGTCCAGGTCCCCGCAGCGGGTCCTGTGGGGCGGGCGAGGACCCTATGGCTTATCGACGAGAATGCGGCGTCACGCGTCCCCCAGCAGTTGGTCCGGAAGGACCCCGCGGGCGCGTAACCGATCCAGCGCTCCAGCCAGGACCACTTCGGCATCCTGGCTGGAGCGTCGTTCTTTAACGTAATCCAAGTGCGATTTGAAGATCTCATCGTCAGGTCTTTCCGGGGCCGGATGGCCGGGATCCCGCGTAGCGGGCGAACCACATTTGGGGCAGTCCCACGTCCTGGGAATCTGCTCGTCCGGCAGCTTAAGGAAAACAAGCCGCGTTTCGTGTCCCTTGGCGCACCAATAGGGAACACGAATACGCGGCAACTGTTCGCCGGATCCGTGGTCGCTTTGTTGCCGCGGCTCTGAACCCTGGGTTACGCCTACGCGAGTGCCCCGATAACCAGACGTGCCATGAACCATTTTCGAACCCCTAGCGACTCGGTGGTCGGCCGTCACGGCCTGTGGCCTTACGGCCAACAGGGACAGTCTAATGCGAGGGGCTCGACGACGGCACTAGGGTTGGGTGCCCGGGGGCAAGAAAAAGGGAGGCTCCTGTCCAGGAGCCTCCCTTTTGGCAATGACTAGGAGTCGCCACCCGAGCTGAATCGCATGATCAGGCCCAAACCGATGATCACAACACCCCACGTGATTCCGAGAATGATGGTGAAGCGGTTCAGGTTGCGCTCAGCTACGCCGGATGAACTCAATCCGGAGCTCATTCCGCCACCGAACATGTCGGACAAACCGCCGCCACGTCCCTTGTGCAAGAGGATGAGCAGCGTCAGCAGAAGGCTGGTGATGCCCAGCAGGATCTGCAGAATGACTTGAAGAACGTCCACGACGGCCTTTCGAAGAAGCGGAAAACGGGAGCCGGACTAGTCCGTGACGAGGTGGCTCTCGAACCTGACAATGTTAGCAAACTCGGCGGGGTCCAGGCTGGCGCCACCCACAAGCAATCCGTCAACGTCGCTTTCGGCCATGATGGCGGCAGCATTATTGGCCTTGACGGAGCCGCCATAAAGGAGGCGCGTCTTCCCTGCGACAGTCTCATCGAAGAGTTCGGCAAGCTCGGCACGGATTGCAGCGCACATTTCCTGTGCGTCTTCCGGGCCAGCAACTTCGCCGGTACCGATGGCCCAGACGGGTTCGTAAGCCACAACGAGTTCAGCAGCTTGCTCAGCCGTGAGGCCTTCCACACCGGCACGCAGCTGGGCCAAGGTGTGTTCAACGTGTGTGCCCGCCTGACGGACTTCAAGGCCCTCACCGACGCACAGTACGGGAGTAAGTCCATGGCGGAAGGCGGCCTTGACCTTGGCGTTCAAAACCTCGTCAGACTCGTTGTGGATAGTGCGGCGCTCACTGTGGCCCACCAATACGTAGGCGCAGCCCAACTTGCTGAGGAACTGACCGGAGATATCACCCGTGTAAGCGCCGGAGTCGAACTGGGACAGATCCTGGCCACCGTAGACAATTTCCAGTTCATCACCCTGTACGAGTGTCTGGACACCGCGGAGGTCGGTGAACGGAGGGAATACTGCAACCTCCGCACGGTTGTAGTCGTGCTTGGCGTCTGACAGTGTCCACGCGAGCTTCTGCAGCAAGGTGATGCCCTGGACGTGGTCCATGTTCATCTTCCAGTTGCCGGCGATGAAGGGCTTGCGGATGAAGTTGCCGTTAGCAGAGGTAGTCACATGAACTCCAAAAAATGCGTTGAGATATGGAACGACCGGCAGGACGCGGTAGCGCCCTGCCGGTCGGTTGATGCTTAGCGGTCCAGGACGCTCAGACCGGGAAGTTCCTTGCCTTCAAGGTATTCCAAGCTGGCACCGCCACCGGTGGAAATGTGGCCGAACTGCGAATCCTCGAAGCCGAGGGTGCGGACGGCTGCGGCGGAATCGCCACCACCAACCACGGTGAACGCAACCGTATCCGTAAGTGCCTGCGCAATGGCGCGCGTGCCGCTGGAGAAGGCTTCGAATTCGAAGACGCCCATGGGGCCGTTCCAGAACACGGTTTTGGCCCCCTCGATCTGGGCCGCGAATGCCGCTGCGGATTCCGGGCCGATGTCCAGGCCGATGCCGGAAGCACCAAAGGTGCTGTCCTCTATGGCGTCTGCCTTAACGACCTCGTGTTCAGCATCCGCAGCGAAACGGCTGGCGACCACAACATCGGTTGGGATCACGAACGACGTTCCGGCATCGGATGCGCGCTTGAGGTAGTCCTGGACCACCGGAATCTGGTCTTCCTCGAGGAGGCTGCCCGCCACCTTATGCCCGGCTGCTGCCAGGAAGGTGAACAGCATGCCGCCGCCAACAAGGATGGTGTCAGCCTTGCCCAACAGGTTGTCAATGACTGCCAACTTGTCAGAAACCTTGGAGCCACCAAGAACCACAACGTAGGGACGTTGCGTATCCGTTGTGAGCTTCCGGAGAACCTCTACTTCGGTGTGCACAAGATCGCCCAGGTATGACGGCAACCGGGTTGCGACATCGAAGACGCTGGCGTGCTTGCGGTGGACCGCGCCAAAGGCGTCGTCAACATACGCGCCGTTGGTCCCCGTCAGGGCAACCAGCTCATCAGCGAAGGCGCCGCGCTCGGCGTCGTCCTTACTGGTTTCGCGGGCATCGAAGCGAACGTTTTCCAAGACGAGTACTTCGCCGTCCTGGAGACCGGCCGCGAGCTCCTTCGCGGAGTCCCCCACCGTGTCGTTGGCCAACTGGACCTTGAAGTCCGCGAGCTCCGCCAAGCGGGCCGCAGCGGGCTTGAGCGAGTACTTGTCCTCTGGGGCGCCCTTGGGGCGTCCGAGGTGTGCGGTTACGAGCACACGGGCACCGGCGTCCGAGAGCTTCTTGAGGACCGGAAGGGAGGCCTTGATGCGGCCGTCATCGGTCACTGCAGAGCCGTCGAGCGGCACATTCAGGTCACTTCTGACCAAAATGTACCGCCCGCGGACACCTTCAGCGATGAGCTCGTTGAGGGTGTGAGATGTCATGTGTCTACCCTAGCCCAGCTTGGATGCGACAAGCTCCGTGAGGTCTACGAGGCGGTTGGAGTAGCCCCACTCGTTGTCATACCAGGAAACAACCTTGACCTGGTTGCCGATGACCTTGGTGAGGCCGGAATCGAAGATGGAGGACGCGGGGTCTCCGACGATGTCCGAGGACACGATAGGGGCATCCGTGTAGCTGAGGATTCCGGCGAACTGCTCGGACTCAGCGGCAGCCTTGACGGCAGCGTTGACTTCCTCAACCGTGACTTCGCGGGAAACGGTGACCGTGAGGTCCGTGGCGGAACCCGTGGGGACGGGAACGCGAATGGCGTAACCGTCCAGCTTGCCCTTCAGTTCCGGCAGGACCAGGCCGATAGCCTTGGCTGCACCGGTTGAGGTGGGAACCATGTTGATGGCGGCAGCACGGGCGCGGCGGAGATCGCCGTGCGGGCCGTCCTGCAGGTTCTGGTCTGCGGTGTAGGCGTGGACCGTGGTCATCAGGCCACGCTCGATGCCGAAAGCGTCATTGACAACCTTGGCCAGCGGGCCGAGGCAGTTGGTGGTGCAGGATGCGTTGGAGATGATGTTGTGCGTTGCGGGATCGTAGAGATCCTGGTTGACGCCCATAACGATGGTGATGTCTTCGTCGCTGGCGGGTGCCGAAATGAGGACCTTCTTGGCGCCGGCATCGATGTGCTTCTGCGCGGCTGCTGCCTTGGTGAAGAAACCGGTTGACTCGATGACGATGTCTACGCCCAGCTCGCCCCAAGGGAGGTTGGCGGGATCGCGCTCGGCCAGAACGGTGATGGACTTGCCATCGACTACCAGGTTGCCATCAACAACCTCCACGGACTGCGTGAGGCGGCCACCGACGGAGTCGTACTTCAGGAGGTGGGCGAGAGTCTCGGGGCTGGTGAGGTCGTTCACTGCCACGATCTCAAGGTCTGCGCCCTGGGCCAGTGCTGCGCGGAAGTAGTTACGGCCGATGCGGCCGAAGCCGTTGATACCAATACGGGTGGTCACTATGTGTCAATCTCCTTGGTGCTCTTGCAAGCACGCCTAGTGAGTCGGATCAAATATTTCCAACTAACAGACCCCGCACGTCTTTGGGCAGAGGTGATTATCAGATCGGAGGGCGACCAGCCACGTTGCTGAAGGCTAACCGCCTTCCGTGATCCATCTTACGTTTAACTAAGCCTGCCCCCGCAACTGCGGAGGCAGGCTTTCCAGCATTTGGCCCCAATTCACGCCAAAAGTGACTTTTGTTACATTCGCGTGAACCGGGACTCACCAACTAGAGGACGATGAGGCCCGTGGCGTTGGCGCGGGCAGCTTCGAAGCGCTTGGCGACGTCGGCCCAGTTGACGATGTTCCAGAAGGCCTTGACGTAGTCAGCCTTGACGTTGACGTAGTCCAGGTAGAAGGCGTGCTCCCACATGTCCAGCATCAGCAGCGGGGTGGTGCCCACTGCCACGTTGCCCTGCTGATCGTAGAGCTGCTCGATGAGCAGGTTTCCACCGATGGGCTCGTATGCCAGGAAGGCCCAGCCGGAACCCTGCAGGCCCAGTGCAGCCGCGCTGAACTGGGCACGGAAAGCATCGAAGGAGCCGAAAGCGTCGTCAATGGCAGCAGCCAGTTCGCCTTCGGGCTTGTCGCCGCCGTCCGGGGAGATGTTGTTCCAGAACACGGAGTGGTTGATGTGCCCACCGGTGTGGAACGCGAGGTCCTTGGAGAGGCGGTTGATGTTGGCGAAATCATTCTTTTCGCGCGCTTCGGCCAGCTGAGCGAGGGCGTTGTTGGCGCCTGCAACGTATGCCGCATGGTGCTTGCTGTGGTGCAGCTCCATGATCTTTGCCGAAATGTGCGGCTCGAGTGCTGCGTAGTCGTAGCCGAGCTCGGGCAGAACGTACTCTGTCACGAAATCCTCCAATGTAATGGACTCACGTCCGGGTTGGTAACTCTCGTTATGTCATCCGGCCAGCGGGCCGGCCGGAAATCCTTGGTGAAGAAGACTGTTCATGCCTCCACCGGGAACAACCCGCGGTGGCCTCGCAGTATTTCCTTCACACTTTTCGATTCTATGGGTGTGCTCTACTCGTCCATCATTTCCGGAGTCACATTTGCCTCAGTGCCCGGAATGCCCAAATCCAGGGCGCGTTTGTCTGCCATGGCCAGGAGCCGGCGAATACGGCCAGCTATGGCGTCCTTGGTCATGGGTGGATCGGCAAGGCGGCCGAGTTCATCCAGGCTGGCCTGCTTGTGGGCCACGCGAAGCTCCCCGGCGTACTTGAGATGGTCCGGAACGTCGTCGCCAAGGATCTCCAACGCACGGTCCACCCTGGCGCCCGCTGCTACTGCCGCCTGGGCCGAGCGACGCAGATTGGCGTCATCAAAGTTGGCAAGCCTGTTGGCCGTTGCCCGGACTTCCTTTCGCATGCGCCGTTCTTCCCAGACCATCAGGGCGTCATGGGCGCCCATGCGTGTCAGGAGGGTAGCAATGGTGTCGCCGTCACGGATGACCACACGGTCCACGCCGCGAACTTCACGTGCTTTGGCCTGAATCCCAAGCCGGCGGGCAGCACCGACTAGCGCCAACGCGGACTCAGGGCCCGGGCACGTCACTTCGAGTGACGACGATCGCCCTGGTTCAGTGAGTGAGCCATGGGCAAGGAAAGCGCCCCGCCACACGGCCTCAGCATCGGCCGCTGAACCGTTGACCACTGCGGAAGGAAGGCCCCGAACAGGACGTCCACGGCCATCCAACAAGCCCGTTTGGCGGGCAAGTGCCTCGCCGTCGCGCACTACGCGGACCACGTAGCGGCTCCCCCGGCGCAATCCTCCGCCGGAAACAACGATGATTTCGCTCTGATGCCCATAGACTTCAGCGATCGCTGCCCGGAGACGACGGGCGGTGGAGGCGAGGTCAACTTCAGCCTCGATGACGATCCGCCCCGAAATAATGTGCAAGCCGCCTGCGAAACGCAGCATTGCCGAAACCTCCGCTTTGCGGACGGAAGATTTCTTGATGTCCAGCCGGGACAGTTCGTCCTTGACCGACGCAGTAAGTGCCATCGCGTATTCCTAACTGTTCCCGAAAATATCGTGGTACGCCGCTGCCAGCAGCAGTGGATCATGGACGGGGCGGCGCCTCGACGCCCCTACTCTACCCAACACCACTTCGGCGCCGATCATCGCGGCCGCCTTCTCAAAGGCCTTGCGATCCTGCACGGCCGCGGGATCCGCCAGGACGACGTCCACCGTGAACTCAGGCGCATAGCGGCGCAGGACATCCAAGTGATCCGCAGCGGTCATGCCCGAGGTTTCTTTGGTTTCAACGTCCAGGTTCATGGTGAGACAGCGTTTGGCAGCGGTATCGCCCAAGGCCCGACGAAGCTCGGGCAACAGCAAATGCGGCAAAACCGAGGTATACCAAGAGCCGGGGCCCAAGATGACCCAATCAGCAAGCTCAATCGCGGTGAGTGCTTCGGTGCAGGCAGGAGCGGATTCGGGCAGGAGCCTGACTTCTTCCAGCTTTCCCGCCACGGCACACTTCGCCTGCCCCCGAACCGTCCTCAGTTCGTGGCCACCATCGGGCAACTCCATGCGCGCCTTGCCCTCAATGGTGAGGGGAACGCTGGACATCGGCAGTACTTG
Source organism: Arthrobacter sp. GW822-FHT05G07 (assembly GCF_058799755.1). Taxonomy (NCBI): domain Bacteria; kingdom Bacillati; phylum Actinomycetota; class Actinomycetes; order Micrococcales; family Micrococcaceae; genus Arthrobacter; species Arthrobacter sp. GW822-FHT05G07. Next base: position 16,250 of record NZ_JBXALT010000002.1, read on the forward strand.
TCCGCGGGCACCCAGCAGTGCTCCGGCCCACTTCAGGCCGGCAACGGTGTCCCCCAGAAGCTCCCACAGTGTGACGATGAGCAGGTTGCCCATGGCGTGGTTGTCCAGCGAGCCGCCCTTCGCCGAACCCGCTTCAAAGCGGTGCTGCATGACATCGCGCCAGGTCCGGCCCCAGTCGGTGTCATCACACAGGGCGCTCAGGGCCATCCGCAGGTCTCCGGGCGGGAGGACGCCGTACTCATCGCGGAGACGCCCGGAACTGCCGCCGTCGTCCGCCACTGTGACGATTGCCGTCAGCTCCGAGGTGAGCAGACGCAAGGCAGACAGAGACGCCGCGAGGCCATGACCGCCGCCCAAGGCCACCACGGAGGGGCTCTTCTTCTGCTGGCTGCCGGGGACGCCCTTGGGCGGAATAAGTGGCAGCGGGCCCGTCAGAACCCCCACTACTCGCGTCCCAGGTCGCGGTGGGTGGTGGTCACGGTGACGCGCGGGTACTGCGCCAGGCGCTTCGAAAGTTCCATGGCGACTGCCACCGAACGGTGCTTGCCGCCTGTGCAACCAACTGCCAGCGTGGCGTAGTGCTTGTTCTCCTGGCGGTAACCGTCCAGGACAGGCTCCAAAGCCCGCACATAGCGGTCCACGAACTCCTGAACACCCTCCGCGCCCAGGACGTAATCGCTGACATCCTCATCCAAGCCCGTATGCGGCCGCAATTGGGGAACCCAGTGCGGGTTGGGGATGAAGCGGGCGTCGGCCACGAAATTCGCGTCCACGGGCAGCCCGTATTTGAAGCCAAAGCTCATGACGTTCAAGCGAAGTGTCACCGGCCCGGTATCGCTGAACAGTTCCGTGATGGCCGTAGCCAAGCCGTGGACGTTGAACTCGGAGGTGTCCAGAACGACGTCGGCGTGTTCGCGCAGTTCACGGAGGACCTCACGCTCGATGCCGATGCCGTCGAGGATCCTTCCCCCGCCCTGCAGCGGATGCGGGCGGCGCCCCTGCTCGAAGCGCCGGACCAGGACGTCGTCGTTGGCGTCCAGGAAGAGTACCCGGAAGGTGATGCCGCTCGCGCTCAGCGCCCCCAAAGCCGTCTGGATGTCAGTGAAGAGGTCCTTGCTGCGAACGTCCACCACTACGGCAAGTTTGGGAATCGACTTCGGGGCATGTGACACAATTTCGGCCAAAGTGCCCAGCATTTGCGGAGGAAGGTTGTCCACGACGTACCAGCCGTGGTCCTCCAAAGCATCGGAGGCGGTGCTGCGTCCGGCGCCCGACATGCCGGTTACCACCAACAATTCCGCTTCAGGTGGCTTGACGGGCGTCAGGCCGTCCTGCTCCGTGCCGGACTTTGCCGTAGCCTCATCCATCAGTTGTCCCCGTTTCGTCGGAAGTGGTCATTCGAAAAGCTCGTGGCAGCCGCCTGGGAAGGAGGTCGCATATGGCCCGTTTAAGGCGTCCGGCATCAATGGTGCGCCGACCGGCCAGGTTCTTACCCTAGCTAAGATTCGAGGATTTCGCCGGTGGTCATGTTAACCGCCGGCGCCCTTTCACCTGCGTCTTCAGTGGACCCAAGGTGCTGTACCACGGCAGCGGCCAGCGCGGGCCCGATGCCCTTGGCAGAGGTGAGTTCCTCCACGGACGCGGCCTTGATCTTCTTGAGCGAGCCAAAATGGGCTACCAAAGCCTTGCGTTTTGCCTCGCCCAGGCCCGGTACGCCGTCCAGGACGGAAACTGTCATCGCCTTGCCGCGCTTCTGCCGGTGGAAAGTAATGGCAAAGCGGTGGGCTTCGTCACGGATCCGTTGCAGGAGATACAACCCCTGCGATGTTCGGGGCAGGATGACGGGGAAGTCACTGTCAGGCAGCCAAACTTCCTCGAGCCGCTTGGCGAGACCCACCACGTAAACATCATCAATACCCAACTCAGCAAGGGCACGGGCCGCAGCATTGACCTGCGGCTGCCCCCCATCCACCACAACCAAGTTGGGCGGGTAGGCAAACTTGGCCTTCGGCGCTGGTACGTCAAGGTCCGACGGCGGCAGCTCAGTGCCGCTCTTGGCGCCTGCCCGCGTCGGGTTGACGATCTCGCCGGAAACGATGGGGACCTGTGCAGCCTTATCCGTCAGGTAGTGCCTGAACCGACGGGTCAGGACGTCGTGCATGGCCGCAGTATCGTCCGTTGCTGCCGCGCCCGTAATGGAGAATTTCCGGTAGTCGGACTTTTTGGGCAGTCCGTCTTCCACCACCACCATGGAAGCCACCACGTTGGTGCCTTGGACATGGGAGATATCGAAGCACTCGATCCGCAGGAGCGGAACCGGGATCTCCAGGGCCTCCTGAAGTTCCTGAAGGGCAAGCGAGCGGACCGTAATGTCTCCTGCGCGCCGGGTCTTGTGCAGTTTCAGGGCTTGCTCGGCATTCTCGCGCACAGTGGACATCAGGGCGGCCTTGTCGCCGCGCTGAGGGACACGGATGTCCACCCTGGCGCCACGCAAGCCGCCAAGCCATTCCATCAATTCAGCATGGTTGCTGGGGTTCTCGGGAACCAGGACTTCCCGGGGAATGCGGCCTTGGACTTCACTGTCCTCGCCGTAGACCTGCTGCAGCAAGTGTTCGATGAGTTCGGGAGTGGTGGCATCCTCCACCTTTTCCACCACCCAGCCGCGCTGCCCACGGACACGGCCGCCGCGCACGTGGAACACCTGAACGGACGCTTCGAGCTCGTCCTCGTGGAGAGCGAAGACGTCAGCGTCCGTGTCCTCCGCGAGCACCACTGCGTTCCGTTCAAAGACCTTGCGGAGGGCAATGATGTCGTCCCTCAGCCCCGCCGCGCGCTCGTAGTCCAGTTCGGCAACGGCGGCAGCCATGTCTTTTTCCAAGCGGCTGATAAAACGCTTGGCTTCGCCGCCCATGAAGGAGCAGAAGTCCTCAGCGAGGCCGCGGTGCTCATCAGGGGTGACCCGTCCCACACAGGGTGCCGAGCATTTGTCGATATATCCCAGAAGGCAGGGCCGGCCGCTGGACTCAGCCCGCTTGAAGACGCCCGCGCTGCAACTCCGGACAGGGAATACCCGCAAAAGCGTATCCATGGTTTCCCTGATGGCACCGGCTGTGTAGGGGCCGAAGTACCTGGTGCCCTTCCTTCTTTCACCACGCATGACCTGCACCCTGGGGTACTTCTCCCCCATGGTGACAGCCAGATAGGGGTAGGTCTTGTCGTCCCTGAACACCACGTTGAACCGTGGCTTGAATTCCTTGATCCACGTGTATTCCAGCTGCAGCGATTCCAGCTCGCTACCCACCACGGTCCACTCAACACTGCTGGCCGCGTGGACCATTGCATGGGTCTTGGGGAGAAGCCCTGCGGGGTTGGCGAAGTAAGAATTCAGCCTGGAGCGGAGGTTCTTTGCCTTGCCCACATAGATGACCCGACCGTGGGGGTCGCGGAAACGATAGACGCCCGGCGTAGTGGGAATTTCACCCGTTTGGGGCCGGTAACTTGCTGGATCTGCCACTGTTCCAGTCTAGTGAACGGGAGCGACAGTCTTTGCCAGGAGCCGGGTTGCCAGGCCTTAGTCGACCGATTTGCTTTGGTTGTAGCTCGTGGACCGTTCCTGCCCGCTGAGCAACGCAATGGCATCCATGATTTTATCCGTGACTTCGCGGCGGGCCGGCAGCGAATGGTCCGGGCCCGTCTTGTCGAAGTAGAGGGGTTCTCCCACCTTCATGGTGAAGTGCTGCGGGCGAACCGCATTCTTGTCCGCAGGCTGCAACTTCTCGGTCCCGATCAGACCGACCGGGATTACCGGGGCACCTGTGGTCAAGGCGAGCCACCCCACGCCGGTCCTGCCACGGTAGAGAATGCCGTCTCGGGACCGGGTGCCTTCAGGGTAAATGCCGATGCCCTTCCCGGATTCCAAGATGTCCAGCAATGTTTTGAGCGCCTGCACGCTGGCCGCCTGTTCACCGCGCTCAACGGGAATGGAACCTACTGCCTCGAAGAACGACTTCATCACGGCGCCTTTGACGCCCTTGGTGGTGAAGTATTCAGCCTTGGCAAAAAAGGCAACAGGCCGGGGCATGAGTGCCTGGACAATGACACTGTCCAGGAAGGACAGGTGATTCGGCGCTACGATGAATGGCCCATCCTTGGGAACGTTCTCCAGTCCAATGACCGTTGGACGGCACGTGGAGGAAATCAGGCCACGGGTTGTCCAGCGGATCGCATCAAAGACTGCCATCGTTTTGTACCTCGCTCAGGGCTGCCGCGCGGACAGCGTCAAGTTCTTCAATTTTGCTGCGAAGCTCCAGGGCAGTGCTTACTACGGCGACTGCTCCGGCTTCCTCAAGTTCACCGTCCGGGGCGAAACCCCAACTGACCCCGATGCAATCCAACCCGTTGGCCAAAGCACCCGCGACGTCTTGATGCCTGTCCCCCACCATGACGGCCGGCTGGGAGTGAAGATCCTTCAAGGCCGCGCCCACGATCTCAACTTTGCCGGACGCCGTATTTGCTTTGAGGGATTCGTCGTCCGCAGCACCTCGGATGGAGACGAAGAAGTCTGCAATTTTGTGGTGCTCAAGCACTAGCCGTGCAATTGCCTGCGGCTTCTGGGTGGCTACCGCGACAGGCCGGCCGGTCTCCGCGAAATACTCAAGGAGATCGAAGATGCCTGGGTACAGCTTGCTCTGGCCAATGCCGGTTTCTTTGTAGTGACGCCGGTATCGCTCAATGGTTTCATCCACTAATTCGCCCGGGACGTCGGCCAAATGCAGAAGGGAATCGCTGAGTTTAGGACCCACCATGGAATTCAGCACTGCTTGTTCCGGAACAGGAAGGTCCATTTCCCGGAGGGCCGCAGAAATGCCTCCCGTGATACCACCGGCAGGATCGACAAGGGTGCCGTCCAGATCGAATATTACGGGCACCGTTGTTTGAGTCACCGGGTTAGTTTCTCACGAGTAGCGGCATGCCTGAAACTCGCATGCCGCTAGGGGAATACTTCCAAGGTCTCGGAGATATTCCTCTGACGGCCTCCCGGCCGTCCCGTAAGTAACTAACTCAGAATCTCAGCCAAGAAGGTCGCTGTGTGGCTGTCGGTGGATTTTGCCACCTGCTCAGGCGTTCCCGTGGCCACGATCTTTCCGCCGCCTGAACCGCCATTGGGGCCGAGGTCTACAATCCAGTCCGCGGATTTAATGACGTCAAGGTTGTGCTCAATGGTGATCACGGTATTGCCCTTGTCCACCAAGCCCTGAAGAACCATGAGCAGCTTGCGGATGTCTTCAAAGTGCAGGCCCGTGGTGGGTTCATCCAGGACATAGATGCTGCGACCGTTGGAACGCTTCTGGAGCTCGGCAGCCAGCTTCACACGCTGGGCCTCGCCGCCGGACAGAGTGGTTGCCGGCTGGCCAAGCCTGACGTAGCCAAGGCCGACATCCACCAGGGTGTTCAGATGCCGTGCGATCGGAGTGAAAGCAGCGAAGAACTCCGCGCCTTCCTCGATGGGCATGTTGAGGACGTCGGCAATGGTCTTGCCCTTGTAATGAACTTCAAGGGTCTCCCGGTTGTACCTGGCGCCGTGGCACACCTCGCAAGGAACATAGACATCCGGCAGGAAGTTCATCTCGATCTTCAACGTACCGTCGCCTGAACAGGCTTCGCAGCGCCCGCCCTTGACGTTGAACGAGAACCGTCCGGGCTGGTATCCACGTACCTTGGCTTCGGTTGTCTCAGCGAAGAGTTTCCGAATGTTGTCAAAGACGCCGGTGTAGGTGGCCGGGTTGGATCGGGGTGTACGGCCGATGGGGCTTTGATCTACGTGGACCACCTTGTCCAGGTGCTCAAGTCCGGCCACCGTGCGGTGACGTCCTGCAACCTGCTTGGCGCCGTTGAGTTTGTTAGCGAGCACCTTGTAGAGGATCTCGTTCACCAACGTGGACTTGCCGGAACCACTAACGCCGGTCACGGCGGTAAAGAGTCCCAGGGGGAACGTGGCGTCCACGTTGTCGAGGTTGTTCTCCCTGGCGCCCACAACCTTGAGTTCACGCTTTTTGTCGTACTTGCGGCGCTTGGCGGGGACATCAATCTTCCGGCGTCCGGAGAGGTAGTCACCCGTCAGCGAATCGGTGTTCTCCAGGAGTTCCTTGTAGGTTCCGGAGTGCACCACCTGGCCTCCGTGTTCGCCGGCGCCAGGTCCGATGTCTACCACCCAGTCGGCTTCGTGGATGGTGTCTTCGTCATGCTCCACCACGATCAGGGTGTTGCCAAGGTCCCGGAGGCGTGTGAGCGTCTCGATCAGCCGCCGGTTGTCTCGTTGGTGCAAGCCAATGGATGGCTCATCCAAAACGTACAAGACGCCCACCAGGCCGGAACCGATTTGGGTGGCCAATCGGATGCGTTGTGCCTCGCCGCCGGACAAGGTCCCGGAGGGGCGCTCAAGGTTGAGGTACTCCAAGCCGACGTCCAGGAGGAAGGTCAGGCGGGCCTGGATTTCCTTCAACACCTGGTTGGCAATCTGGGCTTCCCTGTTGGTCAGGGTAAGGCTGCCCAGGAACTCGGCGCACTCACGCATCGGAAGGGCAGCAACCTCGGCGATGGACTTCCCGTTGATGAGCACGGACAACGACGCCGGGTTGAGGCGCGCACCGTTGCACTCAGGGCAGGGAATCTGACGCATGTACTCTTCGTACCGGTCGCGGGCCCAGTCGGAATCCGTTTCCCCGTGCTTACGGTGGACGTACTGAATGGCACCTTCAAAGCCGGTGCTGTACTTACGCTCACGACCAAAACGGTTCTTGTACTGGACAACAACCTTGTGGTCCTTGCCATGAAGCACGGTATTGCGGACGTCCTTGGGCAGCTTCTCCCATGATGTCTTCATGGAGAAGCCCAGCTCGTGCGCCAGGCCCTCGAGGAGCCTGTTCCAGTACTCCGTCGTCGCTGTGCCGAGGGCCCAAGGGGCAATGGCGCCCTCACCCAGGGAGAGCTCCGGATTGGGAACGATCAGCTCTTCATCCACTTCCAGCCGGGTGCCAATGCCGCTACATGCGGAGCAGGCGCCGAAGGGGTTGTTGAACGAGAACGAGCGGGGTTCAATTTCGTCGATGGCCAAAGGGTGCTCGTTGGGGCACGCCAGGTTCTCCGAGAAGGCGCGGATACGCTCGGGATCCTCAGCATCGAGGTCCACGAACTCCACCAACACCCGGCCTTCTGCAAGGCCAAGAGCCGTCTCCACGGAATCGGTGAGCCGCTGGCTGATCTCTTCCTTGACCACCAAACGGTCCACCACAACCTCGATGGTGTGCTTGAACTGTTTGCCCAGCTTGGGAGGATCGCTCAGCTGAACCAGTTCGCCGTCCACACGGGCGCGGGAATAACCCTTCGCGGTCAGTTCCTTGAAGAGGTCAACAAATTCACCCTTGCGCCCTCGAACAACAGGAGCCAGGACCTGGAATCGCGTGCCCGGATCCAGTTCCAGGAGCTGATCCACAATCTGTTGCGGCGTCTGCCGGGCGATGGGCTCGCCACATACGGGACAGTGCGGACGGCCAACGCGCGCCCATAGCAAACGCATATAGTCGTAAATTTCGGTGATGGTGCCAACCGTGGAACGCGGATTCTTGCTGGTGGACTTCTGGTCGATGGACACTGCCGGAGACAGGCCTTCGATGAAATCGACATCAGGCTTGTCCACTTGGCCAAGGAACTGGCGCGCGTACGCGGACAATGACTCCACATACCGACGCTGGCCCTCCGCAAAGATAGTGTCGAAAGCCAAGGATGACTTGCCGGAACCGGAGAGTCCCGTGAACACGATCATGGCGTCACGGGGGAGATCGAGATCCACGTTTCGCAAGTTGTGTTCCCGGGCACCCTTGACCACCAAGCGGGAAAGATCCGGCTTGGCGGGTTTGGCAACGGGAAGGACGGAGACGCCTTTAGAGGCATCCATGGCGGTATCTTCAGCTAAGGCTTTGGGCACCTACCAATGCTAATCGAAAACTTCTTCGAATTTCCATGGCGTGCCTCACATGCTACTGATCGGTATCAGTCGGCGTCATAAGCCGCAGCAAGAAGCTGCACTGCCTCGGCGAATGAAGCCCCCTGGGCCTTCGCGGCGGCGGCGTATTGTGCCGCGACGCCGGCCAGCGCTCCCCAACGATCATCCCGTGCGCAGACCACGGTGCCGTTGCGGCCCCGTGTTGCCACTACCCCTGCTGCTTCCAATTCCTTGTAAGCACGCGCAACCGTGTGCGGAGCGACGTCCAGCACCCCGGCCAGGTTGCGAACAGGAGGAAGCTTGGCGCCAACGGCAAGGACTCCGGCATCCACGAGTTCGATGATCCGCAATCTCAATTGATCAAAGAGCGCAACGGCACTGCTGGTGTTGGGGCGCCAGCTGCCCGGAAAATCGCCTGTGGGAGTCACGAGGAACTCCGGCCTGGTGCCGGTTCCACTTGGGGCATCTGCTGTTCGAAGCGTCCTTGGTCCATGCCGAGAATTAGACCAGCGACGTCGGCAAGGGACAAGCCGTGACGTTGCATGGAACCGAGCGTGCTGCGCGGGGGCGAAGCGTCTTGCCGGTTCATGCGGCCTTTTGGGCGACAGCAAAAATGCGACGGAACGGGAAGACCGTTCCGTGGCTCGTCGGGGGGTAGGCCTCGCGCAGCAGGGCTGAGTACTCTGCCTCGAAGTCAGCTGCCTCCTGCGCAGACAGGGCCGCCAGCACGGGACGCAGGCCCGTACCGCGGACCCACTCCAGTACGGGGTCCTCCCCCGGCAGCACCTGCTGGTAGGTGGTCTCCCAAGCGTCCGCCGCACATCCGGCGTCGAGCATGATTCCCAAGTAGTCCGCAGGACTGCCCACTGCGCCATCGTGCCGAAGCACGCCGCCAAGCCGTGTGGACCACGTTCCCGACTCTGCCAGTTGCCGCATGAGCGTGTGGGACGGGGACGTAAAGTTTCCCGGCACCTGCATGGCAAACCACGCGCCCGGTTTGAGGGCGCGAAGCCAGCCGGCCAGCATCTCCTGATGACCGGGAACCCATTGGAGAGCGGCGTTCGTCACCACGACGTCCGTATCAGCATCGGGAACCCACTCCGCGATGTCGCCCTGAGTGAAGGCCAAGCGATTGGACTGTTGTCTGAGGGGCTCCGCTTTGAGGAGCATTTCCTCCGATGAGTCCAGACCCACCACGAGTGCCTCCGGCCAGCGGTCGGCCAGCGTTGCGGTCAGGTTCCCGGGGCCGCAGCCGAGATCAACAACCTTCTGTGGATCGTGGGCCCGGACCCTCGCCACGAGGTCATGGAACGGCCTGTCCCGATTGTTGCCGAATTCCACATACTTGGACGGGTCCCACTTCACGAAAAGCCTCCTCGGATCGGGCATGCCTGCTGGGCCGAGCCTAAACCGTCCGGGCACTAAGCTGGAAACCAATGAAACTTCTTGAGCAGCTCCCCGGTTCCACCGCCACCGGTCCTTTGGACCCGGACGAAATCTACACACGGTTCGTGGAGTGGACTGAGAGCCGCGGGCTGCAGCTGTACCCGGCGCAGGACGAAGCGATCATGGAGCTCGCCTCCGGCGCGAACGTCATCCTGGCTACTCCTACCGGTTCCGGAAAGTCCCTGGTAGCCATCGCGGCGCACTTCGAGGCTATGTCTCGGGGCCAGCGGAGCTATTACACGGCTCCCATCAAGGCACTGGTGTCCGAAAAGTTCTTTGCACTCTGCGAGATCTTCGGCGCTGAAAACGTCGGCATGATCACCGGTGATTCCGGCGTGAACCAGGATGCACCCATCATCTGCTGCACGGCGGAAATCCTGGCCAACATCGCACTCCGCGAAGGCTCGGCGGCAGAGCTGGGCTCCGTGATCATGGACGAGTTTCACTTCTACTCCGACCCGCAGCGCGGTTGGGCGTGGCAAGTACCGCTGCTGGAACTGCCCCAAGCGCAGTTCCTCCTGATGTCGGCCACGTTGGGCGACGTCTCGCGGTTCGAAACCGGTCTGACTGAGCTGACGGGCCGGACTACCACGACTGTAAGTTCAGCGGAACGACCCATTCCGCTGCACCACTACTACCACCTGACCCCTGTTCACGAGACGCTGGAAGAACTGCTCTCAACCAAGCAGGTTCCCGTGTACGTGGTTCACTTCAGCCAGGCGGAAGCCATTGAGCGTGCCCAGAACCTGATGAGCATCAACATGTGCAGCCGGGCAGAGAAGGACCGCATCGCCGAGTTGATCGCGGGATTCAGGTTCGCCGCCGGCTTCGGAAAGACCCTTAACAGGCTGGTCCGTCACGGCATTGGCGTCCACCACGCCGGTATGCTGCCGAAGTACCGCCGACTCGTGGAACAGCTCGCCCAAGCCGGCCTCCTCAAAGTGATCTGCGGAACCGATACTTTGGGGGTGGGCATCAACGTGCCCATCCGGACAGTGCTGTTGACGGCTCTGAGCAAGTACGACGGCGTACGCACCAGGTCTCTTAACTCCCGTGAGTTCCACCAGATTGCCGGCCGTGCGGGCCGCGCAGGCTACGACACCGCAGGCACAGTGGTGGTTCAGGCTCCGGACCACGTGGTTGAAAATACGAAAGCCATGGCCAAGGCCACAGCCAAGTTCGGCGATGACCAGAAGAAACTGCGCCAAGTGGTGAAGAAAAAGCCTCCGGAAGGATTCGTGTCCTGGGGCGAACCCACGTTCAAGCGACTCGTCGAGTCTGTGCCCGAGCCCTTGACGTCCAGCTTCACCGTTACCCATGCGATGCTGCTGAACCTCATGGAACGCCCGGGCGACCCCTTCCAGGCAACCCGGCGCCTGCTTAGTGAGAACCATGAGTGCCGTCCGGCGCAACTCAAGCTGATGAAGAAGGCCCTGGGGATCTACCGGGAACTTCTTGCCGCGGGTGTCGTGGAACGCATCCCCGAGGAGGAACAAGAGGCTGAGGGACGCTCAGTCCGGCTGACTGTCCATCTTCAAGCCAACTTTGCCCTCAACCAGCCGCTCTCCCCCTTCGCACTTGCTGCCCTGGAGCTGCTTGATCCGGAGTCTCCCTCCTACGCATTGGATGTTGTCTCTGTCATTGAATCAACCCTGGAGAAACCGCGGCAGATCCTCTCCGCTCAGCAGAAGAAGGCCCGGGGCGAGGCAGTTGCGGCCATGAAGGCTGACGGCATTGAGTATGACCAGCGCATGGCCATGCTGGACGAAGTTACCTACCCCATGCCGCTGGCAGAGATTCTTGGTGAGGCCTTTGAGGTCTATCGCAAGGCAGCCCCCTGGGTGGGCGACTTCGAGCTTGCTCCGAAATCGATTATCCGGGACATGTACGAGCGTGCCATGAACTTCGGCGAGTTTGTGCAGTTCTATGGCTTGGCCCGCTCGGAGGGCATCGTCCTGCGCTATCTGGCGGACGGCTTCCGCGCGCTGAGGCAGACGGTTCCCCAGGATTCGCTCCGTGAGGACCTTGAAGATCTCATCGCCTGGTTGGGTGAGCTGGTACGCCAAGTGGATTCCAGCCTGCTGGATGAGTGGGAGGAGCTGACGTCCGGGCTCGCCCCCACACCCCATGACGCTCCCCCGCCCCCGCCGCCGCTGTTGACCGCCAACGTTCGAGCCTTCCGGGTCATGGTTCGGAACGAGATGTTCCGCAGGGTTGAGCTTTTTGCCGACGAGGACTCCGCCGCGTTGGGCGAACTCGACGCCGATGCCGGCTGGGATGCGGAGAGGTGGGAAGAGGTCCTGGACGATTACTTCGACGAACATGACGACATTGGCACGGGCCCTGACGCGAGGGGTCCCGGTTTGCTCATCATCAATGAGGAAACGGGGACGTGGAAGGTCCGCCAAATCTTCGACGATCCTGCGGGCAACCACGACTGGGGAATCTCTGCCGACATCGACTTGGCGGCGTCCGATGAGACCGGCACCGCCGTGGTCCGGGTGACAGACGTCAACAGGCTCTAGGTCCACGTGCAATGAAACCCGGTGCCATGGAATCCGTCCCGGATCTGACCGCCGGCCTGCGCGAGGTGGAAGCCCTGCGCAAAGAACAGCCGGCGGCCTGCAGCGGTTCACGTCGGTGGTGGGGTGGCGGCCTGGACGTCGAGGGTTTGACGCTCGGTTCGGTTCAAAGCGCCGCCACAGCGCTCAACGCACTGACAGGTTCTCCCGGGAGATACTCGGTTGACTCAGGGCTGACGGCAGCATCCTTCGATTCGCTGGGCCACCTCCGGATTGCGGGCCGGACGGCCCAAGGCTTCGCACCCGCATCCGGGTTCCGGCGCACTGCGGACGGCTGGATCCGCCTTCACGCCAACTATCCCCATCATGCGGCCCGGTTGATGGAAGCGCTCTCGGCCACCGTCCCGCAGGACGTGGACAACGCGTTGCTGTCTATGACCTCCTTGGAGGCCGAGACTGCAATCGTGGCACATAAGGGAGCGGCTGCCGCTGTCCGGAGCCGCGAGGCATGGGTCTCCTCACCCATGCACTCTGCGGCAAGCTCCGGCCCTTGGATCAGCCTGACCCCCTCTAATATTGGGTCCTTGGATTCGAAGGCCCCGTCATGGACGCCGTCTGCGGACCCACTCCGGCCGTTGGACGGGCTTAAAGTGCTCGACCTGACGCGGGTCATCGCCGGACCTACGTCAACGCGCCTATTGGGTGCGCTGGGCGCGGACGTTCTGCGCATCGACCCGCCCCTCCTTCCGGAACTGAGCGATGCATTCATCGACGCCGGGTTCGACAAACGCAGCGCCGAAGCGGATCTCAGGAAGTCCGACGACCTGGCAGCTGTTCACGCTCTTGTGGCTTCAGCGGATGTGGTGATCACCGGGTACCGGGCCGGCGGCTTGGACAAATTCGGTTTAGCTCCGGATGCCCTGCTGGCTGCGAGGCCGGACCTTGTGGTGGTCACACTGACCGCTTGGGGCAGCAGCGGGCCATGGACGGGCAGGCGAGGCTTTGACAGCCTGGTTCAGGCAGCCTGCGGGATAGCGGAGCGGTATGGACAGAAGCACGACGACGGGTGGAAACCCGGGGCGCTCCCGGTACAGGCCTTGGACCACGCCACAGGTTACGGGCTCGCGGCGGCGGTGCTGGCTTTATTGGCGGAGCGATCAAGGACCGGAGCCGGTGGATCTGCGAGTCTCTCCTTGGCACGGACGGCCGAGGAGCTGTTCGCCGTGCCTTCCGGCTATCAGGGCATCCCTGTGAGCTCACTGCGGGAGCCGAACCTCCTCGGAGCAGACAGCCCCTACGGCCAGCTCACGTTTGTGGGGCCGCCCCTTCTGGTTGAGGGCGTCCCGCTCAGTTACCGGCAGCCACCTGTGCCTTACGGAACGTCCACGCTCGCCTGGCGGTAGGAAGCCAGCGAGCCCCTAGTAAGCTCGAATGCATGAGTGTAATCCGCCCCGCCACCATTGAAGACGTCCCTGCCATCCTTCGTATGATCCACGACCTTGCGATCTACGAAAAGGAACCGGACGCCGTTAAGAACACCCCGGCCATGCTCACCGAAGTACTCTTTGGCGAGAATCCGCGGGTATACGCCACCATTGCGGAAAACAGCGCAGGCACAGTTCAGGGTTTCGCGCTCTGGTTCCAGAACTACTCCACATGGGAAGGCGTCCACGGCATCTACCTTGAGGACCTCTACGTGGTTCCGGATGCCCGTGGCGAGGGACACGGCAAGGCGCTCTTGCAGTATCTGGCCGCCACCGCCGTCGAGCGTGGTTACGCCCGGGTGGAGTGGAGCGTCCTGAACTGGAATGAACCCTCCATCAACTTCTACAAGAACCTTGGTGCGTTCCCCATGGAGGAATGGTCAACGTTCAGGCTGACAGGCGACGCGCTCCAGGCGTACGGGACGAACGTCGGTGAGGCGAAAGAGGCTCTTACCCATGGCTGACTGGTCAATGGCTAACCAGCGGCCCTCCGCCGGCGAGCACCGCACCCAAGCCCGCCACGAATTCCGTGGACTCCGGACAGTGGAGCATTACTTCACGGTTCCCTTGGTGCATCAGGCGGAAGTCCCCGGCGAGACGATCACCATCTTTGCCCGGGAATACTCCTCCACCGACCATTCGGCGGTCGAGGCCTCCAAGCTGCCGTGGCTGCTGTTCCTCCAGGGTGGACCCGGTGGCAGAGGCAACCGTGTCACCTCGCTGTCCGGCTGGATGAAGGCTGCGGCAAAGGATTTCCGCATCCTGATGCTGGACCAACGGGGCACCGGATTGTCCGCGCCGATTGAACGGCAGTCGCTTGAGCTCCAGGGCGACGCCGCGGCGCAAGCCGAATACCTGACCCATTTCCGTGCCGATTCCATCGTGGCCGACGCCGAGCACATCCGGGCTGTCCTGGGATCCGGCCCATGGTCAGTGCTGGGCCAAAGCTTCGGTGGGTTCTGTGCTTTGACGTACCTGTCATTCGCCCCGGAGGGGCTGCGGGAAGTGCTCATCACCGGTGGCTTGGCACCCCTCCACGGTGCAGCGGACCGCGTGTATCAGGCAACATTCCGTCGAGTTGCCGCGAGGAATGCGGAGTATTTCTCGTGGTACCCGGAGGACCGGGAAAAGGTCACGCGAATTGCCCGTCATCTGGAGCAGCACACTGAACTCATGGCCAGTGGCGAACGGTTGACACCGGAGCGTTTCCAAATGGTGGGATCCTTCCTGGGCGGCAACACCAGGGTGGATGCTTTGCACTACCTGTTGGAGGATGCTTTTATCGACACGCCTTCGGGCGAGCGATTGTCAGAAACGTTCCTGGAACAAGTACGGGGGCTCGTGAGCCGGGCAGCCAATCCGCTCTACGCCGTCCTGCACGAATCAATCTATGGTCAGGGCGAGGCAACCAACTGGGCCGCTTGGCGTGTTCTAGAGGACTACCCGGAGTTCAAGCCTGAGGCGGAAGAGCCTCTGCTCACGGGGGAAATGGTCTACCCCTGGTACTTCGAACAGGATCCGGCACTCGTTCCCTTGCGCGATGTGGCCGAACAACTTGCCGCCCGGAAAGATTGGAAACCGTTATACGACCCCACCCGGTTGGCGTCCAACACAGTCCCCGTTGCCGCCGCCGTATACAAGGACGACATCTACGTGGATCATGATCTTTCCCTTGAAACCGCTGCTGCGGTGCGCGGACTTCAAACCTGGGTCACCTCGGACTTCCACCATGACGGCATTGGCGAAGACGGTGAGGGCATCTTTGGGAGACTCTTCGGCATGGTGCGCGCCACCCGCTAAGCAGACGTGCCATCCGGCTGGCCGCCCATCGAAGCCGGTGTCCGCCGGCCGGCTGCCATAATGACCGTCAGGGCAAGCACAGCTGCGGCGAGAACGCTGGAAGCGATGTTGAGGCCTTGATAGCCAATCCAGGCAAGCAAGAGGCCGGAGGTTGCACCGCCGACCGCTCCGGCGGCACCCATCAGGGTGTCCGAGACGCCCTGCACGGTGACGCGTTGCTCAGGTGCGAGGCTCTCGGCCAACAGCGTTGATCCGGCAATGGTTGCCGCCGACCATCCCAGGCCCAGGAGAATCAGCCCTACCGTCACCAACGCAGGTTCATGTTGGCCGAAGCCGGCGATGAACACCGCAACCAGCAAAAGCCCGTGGCCCATGGCAATGGTCTGAAAGCGGCCGGCCTTGTCTGTCAGCCAACCCCACAGGGGCGATAGGGCGAACATTCCAGCGATGTGGAGGGAAATCGTGAGCCCGATGACCACCAGCGCATCCGTGCTGTCGGTGGTTCCTCCATGGTTTCCTTCATGGGATCCACCCACAAGCTGTTGAAGATGCAGCGGTGTCATTGACATGACAGCCACCATGACTCCGTGGGCAGCGACCACTGCCGCCAGTGCGAGCATCGCCTGCGGTGATGAACGGACTGCGCGAAGACCGGACCGGATGGTTCCCCGGACAGGCTGCGCCCCTGGCTCGTCACCAGCCTCAGCCTGAGCGGCCAGTCGACGGGACATCAGCAGCGGATCCGGCCTCAAGCCTGCGAACAACAGGCCGGTTGCCAGGAACAGTCCCACAGCGGAGAAGACGAAGGGGCCGGCGATGGGCGGCAGGCCAAGTGCCTCACCCACTGCGGCTCCGGGCTGGATCAGGTTGGGCCCTGCCACAGCTCCGATGGTGATGGCCCAGACCACGGTGGACAATGATCGACCACGGTGCTCCGGTTCAGCGAGGTCGACGGCGGCGAACCGTGCCTGCAGGTTCGCGGCGGTCCCAAGGCCAAGGAAGGCTGCGCCCAGCAAAAGAAGCACGAACGACTGGCTCATGACTGACGCGATGATGAGCAGCGCACCCACCATCGCAGCTACCAACCCGGTGACAAGACCTACGCGCCGGCCGCGTGCCTCAGCCAATCTGGCCAGCGGCAGTGCTGCAACTGCGGCAGCGAGTGTCAGGACGGTGGTGATGGATCCCGCCCATGCTTCGGATCCTGATAGGTCCACGGCCAGCAGGGAGCCGATGGAAAGTGTGGCCCCATTGCCAACGCCGCTGAGCAGCTGTGCGGAACTGAGCAGGAAAACAGTACGGCGCTGAACCCGTTGTGGGTCCAGCGCCGTAGTTGAAGTGGTAGTCACTTCACGAGACTACAACTTTTGGAGGTCAGTTACTCTGCTTCGCTCATGCTCTTGCGTGCATCTTCTTCCAAGCGTGCATCCAGCTTCGCCTGGCGTGCTGCAGGGCTCAACAGGCTTGCTACGACAGCAACGATGATGGTGCCCACGATGACCGCCAGCGAAACATAGGTGGGGATCTCAGGAGCCCACTCGATGTGGTGGCCGCCGTTGATGAACGGAAGCTCATTGACGTGCATGGCGTGCAGGACAAGCTTGACGCCGATGAAGGCCAGAATTACAGACAGGGCGTGCTTCAGGTACACCAGGCGTGTCATGAGTCCGCCGAGGAGGAAGTACAGCTGTCGCAGGCCCATCAAGGCGAAGATGTTCGCGGTGAAGACGATGAAGGCGCTTTGGGTCAGGCCGAAGATCGCCGGGATGGAGTCCACGGCGAACAGGAGGTCAGTGAGGCCGATGGTGATGAAAACGATCAGCATGGGGGTAAAGACCTTCTTGCCGTCCACCACGGTGCGGATCTTGTTGCCATCAAACTTCTCGGACATCGGGAGGACCTTGCGGATCCGGGCAATCAGCGGGTTCTCAGTGTCTTCCTCGTCCTCACCGGAGTCCCGGGCCTGCTTCCAAGCAGTCCAGAGGAGGAAGGCGCCGAAGATGTAGAAGACCCAGCTGAACTGCTCGATGACCACTGCGCCCAGGGCAATGAAGATACCGCGGAGGATCAGCGCGATGATGATGCCCACCATCAGCACTTCCTGCTGGTACTTACGGGGCACCGAGAAGCGCGCCATGATGATGATGAAGACAAAGAGGTTATCGATACTGAGGCTGTACTCAGTGACCCAGCCGGCGACGAATTGCCCGCCGTATTCCGGGCCGGCGAAGATGAACATGGCCACTGCAAACAGCAGGGCGAGTGCAACGTAGAAGCCGACCCACAGGCCGGCTTCCTTCATGGAAGGTTCATGGGGACGCTTGACGACCAACAGGAGGTCGATCAGCAGGATGATTCCGAGGGCGACAAAAGAGCCGATCTCGA
Organism: Arthrobacter sp. GW822-FHT05G07; assembly: GCF_058799755.1. Taxonomy (NCBI): domain Bacteria; kingdom Bacillati; phylum Actinomycetota; class Actinomycetes; order Micrococcales; family Micrococcaceae; genus Arthrobacter; species Arthrobacter sp. GW822-FHT05G07. The sequence continues at coordinate 33,889 of NZ_JBXALT010000002.1, forward strand.
ACCAGACGGGAAGCTGCATTAAAGGTGCCTTTCGCAGGGTACGGGAAAGCGGTGTAAGTCTCTCCGGCCTGCCAGGGTGCGGTGAATGCAGATGTTGGCGGCCCGCTAGATCCGGCGAGGCATCTGTGCCTTGCGTGCTGACGGACGTAGCGCTTGGGATACTCCCCTACGTGACCTCAACCTTACCTTAGGCGTGCCCGGCGGACTGCATCTGGCGTAATTCGCGCTTCAACTCCTTGACTTCATCGCGGATCCGGGCTGCGACTTCGAACTGCAGCTCAGCGGCCGCCCCATGCATCTGTTCTGTCAGCTGCTCAATGAGACCTACAAGATCTTCGGCCGGAGCTGCGGCAAGGCCATCCTGCCGAACAGTGGCGGCGCCCTTGGCGGCTGATTTGCCACGTTTGCCACCCTTGGCCAGCCGGTTGTTGTTGAGCAGTTCCTGGGTGTCTGCGTCTTCCTTTGCCAGCTGATCGGTAATGTCGGCAATCTTCTTGCGCAGAGGCTGGGGGTCTATGCCGTGGTCGGTGTTGTACTGCACCTGGATGGCACGGCGGCGGTTGGTCTCCTCAATGGCGTGGGCCATGGAGTCGGTGATCCTGTCTGCGTACATATGTACCTGGCCCGAAACGTTACGGGCAGCACGGCCGATGGTCTGGATCAAGGAGGTGGAGGACCGCAGGAAGCCTTCCTTGTCCGCGTCCAGAATGCTGACGAGGGAAACCTCGGGAAGATCCAAACCTTCGCGGAGCAGGTTGATGCCCACCAGGACGTCGAAGACGCCCATCCGGAGCTCCCGGAGCAATTCCACTCGCCGCAGGGTGTCGACGTCGGAGTGCAAGTACTCCACTTTGACGCCATGACCCACCAGGTAGTCGGTGAGGTCCTCGGCCATGCGCTTGGTCAACGTGGTGACCAGAACGCGTTCGTTCTTTTCCGTACGGGTCCTGATCTCACCGAGGAGGTCGTCGATTTGTCCCTTGGTGGGCTTGACCACCACCTCCGGGTCAATGAGTCCGGTGGGACGGATGATCTGCTGGACATAGCCATCGGCTTTGCCTAGCTCGTACTTACCCGGGGTTGCGGACAGATACACAGTCTGGCCGATGCGTTCCAGGAATTCATCCCACTTCAGGGGCCGATTGTCCATGGCCGACGGCAGGCGGAAGCCGAAGTCCACGAGGTTCCGCTTACGGGACATATCGCCTTCGTACATGGCTCCGATTTGTGGAATGGTGACGTGCGATTCATCAACCACGAGCAGGAAGTCATCAGGGAAGTAGTCGATGAGGCAGTGCGGAGCCGTTCCGGGGTTACGGCCGTCAATGTGGACGGAGTAGTTCTCAATGCCGTTGCAGAAACCCATCTGCTGCATCATTTCGAGGTCGTACGTAGTGCGCATGCGAAGCCGCTGAGCTTCCACGAGCTTGTTCTGGCCTTCGAGGACCTTGAGGCGGTCAGCGAGTTCATCCTCGATCCGCTTGATGGCACGGGCCATCCGTTCAGGCCCGGCCACATAGTGCGAGGCCGGGAAAACGTACATCTCTTCCTCGTCCCGCAGAACCTCTCCGGTCAGGGGGTGGAGTGTCTGGATGTTCTCGATCTCATCACCGAAGAATTCGATCCGGATGGCGAGTTCCTCGTACATCGGAATGATCTCCACGGTGTCGCCGCGCACGCGGAACGTGCCGCGGTGGAAGTCCATGTCATTCCGGGCGTACTGCATGGAGACGAATTTCCGAAGAAGATGGTCGCGGTTCATTTCCGCGCCCTTGCGGAGCGTGACCATGCCGGCGATGTACTCTTCCGGCGTACCCAGGCCGTAAATGCAAGACACCGTGGCCACCACGATCACGTCGCGGCGGGTCAGGAGGGCGTTGGTGGCCGAGTGCCGGAGCCTTTCGACTTCCTCATTAATGGAGGAGTCTTTCTCGATGAAGGTGTCCGTCTGCGCTACGTAGGCCTCCGGCTGGTAGTAGTCGTAGTAGGAAACGAAGTATTCCACCGCGTTGTTGGGCAGCAGCTCCCGGAATTCATTGGCCAGCTGTGCGGCGAGGGTCTTGTTCTGGACCATCACCAGGGTGGGGCGCTGGACCTGTTCGATGAGCCACGCCGTGGTGGCGCTCTTACCCGTACCCGTGGCGCCGAGAAGGACGACGTCCTTTTCGCCATTGTTGATTCGTTCTGTCAGCTCTGCAATGGCTGTCGGCTGATCACCGGCGGGCTTGAACTCGCTGATCACTTCGAAAGGCGCGACGACACGGTTGATTTCCTGGGCAAGGCTCATGAAACCAATCTACCCCCGCCCCAGGACAGCTACTGTCCGCGTTTGCCTTCAGCAGAAGAGATATACGACGGCGGCATCCAGCCTGCGCGGTTGGCCCACTCATCCATGAGCGGCCAGGCAACCTCGGTCAACCACGGCTCCTTGGCGTCGGCGTAGGCAGCAGCGCCTTGGTCCCCCGTGTGCGAGGCCGCCAGTTCGTGCTCGTGTGCTTGATACAGTTCCGCGGCAGACGGTTCTGCCCGTAACCAGTCGCGGAACAGCAGCGCATAACGCCATTCGGGTGAGCCGGCCACCCGGACGTGCAGGTTCACCGGCCGGCCCGGATCCGCGTTGGCGTGGAATCGTTGTTGCCACTCTGCTGGTTTCGGGTGCGAGGGCATTGGCGTGTCTTGATCGGCTTGGGGTACTGCGGGAAACCCGGAAGCGGCGAGGAGGGGCGAGATCCGATCCGCCGTTTCAAGATCTGCGACAGCGACTTGGAGGTCAATGACGTCTTTTGCCACCAGCCCGGGCACCGACGAGGAACCTATGTGGTCCACCGCAAGAATGTCCCGGGACGCGACGGCGAGAATTCGTTCGGCGAGCCGCTCAGCCTGAGCTGCCCACTCCCCCTTCGAAGCACTCATGACAGGGCAAACTGCGCGGCGGGCCCTGGTGCCTCGGCGGAGGTTCTCCGCGAAAGGCATCAAGCGGCGCGCCCACAAATCATCCACCGCGTCGAGCAACTCTTGCCGAGTTCCGGAGTTGTCCAGGACAACGTCGGCAGCGGCCATGCGCTCTGCACGCGTAGCCTGCGACGCCATACGGGCCAGCGCGTCCTCCTTGGACATCCGCCGGAAGCCCACCATGCGTTGAACGCGAACTTCATCGGGAGCATCCACCACCACTACCAAGTGAAAGTTGCTGCCCTGCCTTGTTTCGACAAGAAGCGGAATGTCCTGGACCACGATGTCACCAGGGCCCGCACTGGCCACGATCGACGCAGCAACCTCACGGACCAACGGATGGATGATGCTGTTGAGAACTTCGCGTTGAGAAGGGTCCTGAAACACAATGGAACCGAGCTTGGGCCGATCAAGCCTGCCACTGGCGTCGAGGATGCCAGGACCGAAGGCCCCAATAACCTGCTCCAAGCCAGGTGTCCCGGGCTCCACCACCTCCCGCGCAATGACATCTGCGTCCACCAGGATCGCACCCAGTTCCTGCAACCTGGAAGCCACCAGTGATTTCCCCGAGGCGATGCCGCCCGTCAGCCCGATCTTCAGCACCCTCCAACACTAGACTGAAGCGGTGGACAATGAGGAAGACAGCCGCGCGACAAGGTATACAACACTCGCGGCGGGTCCGGATCACCGTCACGAACTGGAGATCCGGCGGTCCCGTTTCATCACAGTTCTTCGACGTTCACCCGATGAGGAAACCGCCCGCTCACTGGTCACAGACCTGCGGCGTGAATTTCACGACGCCCGCCATCACTGTTCCGCCTTCGTCATTGGTCCGGATCGCATGATTCAACGCTCCAGTGACGACGGCGAACCTTCCGGTACTGCGGGCATCCCCATGCTGGAGGCCCTCATCAAACGTGAGACGGCAGCAACGGTGACTGACCTCAGCGACATCAGCGTCGTCGTCGTGCGCTATTTCGGAGGAATCCTGCTGGGTGCGGGCGGGCTGGTCCGTGCGTACTCCGAGTCGGTCTCCACTGCTTTGGACCTCGCTCCGCTCGTCCAGCGACGACGCCTGCGGCTGTGCGCCATAAATAGTCCCCACGCTGACGCAGGACGCCTGGAAAATGACCTGCGCAGCGCCGGCTATGTGATGGCCGAAACTGGATACGAACCCCGCCACACCATACTTCGGGTGGCCTTGCCTGATGATGATGCGGCCATCTCCGAGGCCCACGCCCGCTTGGCTTCGTTGACGTCCGGGAACTTGGAGCTACGGCTCCAGGGAACCGAGTGGGTGGACGTTCCCTGCTAATCGATCGCCCCGTTCCGGCTTAAGCAAGAAGGACCCCTGCCCGGAGGCAGGGGTCCTTCTTTGGCTATTCAGCACATCCCGTGAGGGAGGCGGAATTAGTTGCCGGTCAGCTTCTCACGCAGTGCGGCGAGTGCTTCGTCGGACGCCAGGGTACCAGCGTTGGACTCAGCAGCAGCCGGCTCCGAGGAGTAGCTCGTGGTGCCGGAATCGCTCTCACCGGACGTTGCAGCAGCAGCGTCGTCAGCAGCGTGCTGGGCAACCTGCTTCTTGTGAGCTTCCCAGCGGGTCTGGGCGTCAGCGTACTGCTGCTCCCAAGCGGCGCGCTGGGTCTCGTAGCCTTCGAGCCATTCGTTCGACTCGGGGTCGAAGCCCTCAGGGTACTTGTAGTTGCCCTCTTCGTCGTACTCAGCGGCCATGCCGTACAGAGCGGGATCGAACTCGGTGCTGTCAGCGTCAACGCCCTCGTTAGCCTGCTTGAGGGAGAGGGAGATACGACGACGCTCGAGGTCGATGTCGATGACCTTGACGAACAGTTCGTCGCCAACGGAGACAACCTGCTCGGCGAGCTCAACGTGGCGGACTGCCAGCTCGGAGATGTGCACGAGGCCTTCGATGCCGTCTTCGACGCGAACGAACGCACCGAACGGAACCAGCTTGGTGACCTTACCCGGAACAACCTGGCCGAGGGCGTGGGTGCGGGCGAAGGTCTGCCACGGATCTTCCTGCGTAGCCTTGAGCGACAGGGAGACACGCTCGCGGTCCAGATCCACTTCGAGGACCTCGACGGTGACTTCCTGGCCAACCTCGACAACCTCGGACGGGTGGTCGATGTGCTTCCAGGACAGCTCGGAAACGTGAACGAGGCCGTCTACGCCGCCCAGGTCCACGAATGCACCGAAGTTGACGATGGAGGAAACGACGCCCGGACGAACCTGGCCCTTTTCCAGCTTGTTGAGGAACGTGGAGCGAACCTCGGACTGGGTCTGCTCGAGCCATGCACGGCGGGACAACACAACGTTGTTGCGGTTCTTGTCCAGCTCGATGATCTTGGCTTCGATCTGCTGACCGATGTACGGAGCGAGGTCGCGGACACGACGCATCTCCACGAGCGATGCGGGCAGGAAGCCACGCAGGCCGATGTCCAGGATGAGGCCACCCTTGACAACCTCGATGACGGTACCGGTAACGACACCGTCTTCTTCCTTGACCTTCTCGATGTCGCCCCAGGCACGCTCGTACTGAGCACGCTTCTTGGAGAGGATCAGACGGCCTTCTTTGTCTTCCTTGGTGAGAACCAAAGCTTCGACCTGATCGCCAACGGCGACGACGTCACCGGGATCAACATCGTGCTTGATGGAAAGCTCGCGGGAAGGGATGACACCTTCGGTCTTGTAACCGATGTCGAGCAGAACTTCGTCGCGGTCGACCTTGACGACGGTACCTTCGACGAGGTCTCCGTCGTTGAAGTACTTGATGGTGGCGTCGACAGCTGCGAGGAAGTCCTCAGCGGTACCGATGTCGTTAATGGCGACTACGGGGGTACCGGGCTTCTCGGTGGAGGTGATGGTCATGTAGTAGGGGCTCCGTTGTGGATAGATAGTCGGTCAGGCAAACCGCTGCCGCCCGGGTCCGGACGGCAGAACACGGCAAAATACCGGGTCATCCTGATTTGTGGATTAATACAAAATGGATGCATGCACGTAGTACACGCCCGTTTATTCTAGTCGCATTGGCAAAGCAGGGTCAAAAGGAGTGTTACAGCGTCAGAACGTCTCCAAGACGGGCAAACGAGACGCCGTGGTCCAGCAGGCGCGGCAAGGCGCGCGCATAGCCGTCCGCAGTGCCTGCAGCCGGTCTATTGAAGTGTGAAATGACGATGTCACCCGGCACCACCCGCCCCACCTCCGCCGCGACGGTGCCTGCAGAATATGTGGCTCCGCCGTCGCCGTTGACCGTGAAGTTGACCGGCATCATACCGAGCCTTCGCGTTACTTCTACCGCGACGTCGTCGTAGAACGCAGTCCCTGGGCGGAAAAACTGCGGAACCTTACCGCCGATCTCCTGCAGGATCGCCTGGTTGCCCATGAGTTCGTCGTAGGCCGCGGCAACGCTGGCGGTGCCGTGGATTCCATAAGCGGACTTGCCATTCACTGACAACGGCAGGTGGGCGGTGCCGTGGTTGGCGAGTTCGAACAGGGGGTCAGCGGCCAGTTCTGCGGACAGAGAGGGGTTGGCGTGGATCCAGCGACTGTTGATAAACAGCGTTGCGGGAACACTGAGCTTCCGAAGGGTTTGCAGGAGTTTGTGGTCGCAGGCCGTACCGCCCGGTCCGCCGCACGCGTCAAAGGTCAGTGCCACCTTGTGGGACTGGGACTTGTTCACGACTCCCGTCACGTGCAGCCCCCATTCCTTGGGATGCCTGCCGGCGAATTCCGCCACGATCTGCTGCTTGTCCGGCCTGGCCTTCGGTGTGGCCGTTGCGGCCGGAGCAAGGGCAGCAGCGGCCTGTTCGCTGGACCTGGCAGCTATGGAAGGTGGGGCTATGGCCGGACCCGTACGCGGGGCCCCTGAAGGGGTCGCGTTTGAGGCCGCCCGTGGGATGGCACTGCCTCCGTCCGCACACGCCGCCAAGGCAGCAGAAGCGAGCCCTGCCATTCCAAGCAGCACTGATCGCCGGCCGGCCAACGGCCGCCGCTTGGAATCCCCCATGGATGTCCCTATCTGGTTGTGACTATGTGATTGTGGCTATCTGATGCCGTCTAGAAGTGGGTGAGGCAGTGCGCAGATCGTTCGACTGCAAAGAGCTGCTGGGCCAGTAAGGCTGCGCCCGGGGTCTTCTCCTGGATCCGACCGGCCGCGGCCAAGGTCACCGGCGACACCGCACCTAGGTAGATGGAGCCAAGGTCCGCTGCGTCGAGGCTGAGGTCGGGCGTCTCTCCGGCCGCTTCCTTCACGACGGCGGCAGCACCGCCGTCGGACTCCAGAACCCAGGTGCCACCCGCCAAACCCAAAGAATCCGTCACCTCCAGCACCAGCCTGCCGGCAACGGGGAAGCTGCGGGCTTGCAAGGCGGCTGGTGTATCCAGGATCCTGAGCCACAGCATGTCGCGGATTTCAGAGGCCTCAATGCACCTCGGATCCTCCAGTGCCCACGCAAGGGGGTCATCGACAGGCGCTTCAACCCACGTCACTTCGTCAATGAGGTCGATGCTGCCCAGGAAGCGCCACAGGTCAAGGTAGGCCGCGTTGCTTGCCGCCACAAGATCCACGATCTCCATGGTGTATGGCTTGTGGTCCCAGCCTTTGAAGCGGTAGGAAACGTAGCCATCCAAAGATCCGGAAAGGTCATAGTGCAGGGCGCAACGGACGGAGGTGTCTGGCTTGCCGTCATGGCCGATGGAACCGGAAGCGACCAGCCGGTAGTACTCCTGCCGGTCAATGGAACCCGGCGAGAGCCGCTGGAGACGTTCAAAGACCTGTGGGGCCACGTCCAGGAGCACAGACGGATCGGCGACTTCCACAGTGCCTTGCGGCAGACCCCTCAGCCGGAAGCGTGGGCCTGTATCAACCTTGATGCTTCGTTCAAAAGTTGCCACGCCGAAACCGAAGCGGCCATAAATGGAGGCCTCGGACGCTGTGAGGGCGGCCATGGCAAGGCCGTCATCCTTGGCAGCTTCCAGATCGGCGGTGATCATGCCGCGAAGGATCCCGTTCCGCCGGTGCGTACCGCGGACTGTGACGGCGGTGACCAGGTGGGCTTCCAACTGGCGGCCGAAGCCAATGTTCAAGGCCTTGCGCATGGTGGCGTACGTTGCCACCGGAACGTCGGCGCCGAGCGAGTGATCAGGCACGCTGCCGTTGACATAGACGCCTGTCAGTTCGCGCTTGTCGGTTTGATAGGCCGTCAGGGTCTTGGCCAGGTATTCGTCGTCGCGCCGCTGTTGGTGGAAGCCGTGGGAGACGGCCTGTACCCAAGTGGTGCAGCGGCTGTAGCCGGGGTCAGCCGGATCGGCTACGGCAGGGAAACGTTGGACAGTGTATTTTCCGGAGTTGTTGTCAATGGGATCAGCCACGCCTCGAGCCTAGCCAGACGCCGGAGGGCGCGCCACCATCTCGGCGGCGCGCCCTCCGGCGTTCCTGTGAATGCTCTGCCCGGATTAGTGTCCGGCCTCGTACCAGCTGGAACCGACGCCAATCTGGACATCAAGCGGGACTGACAATTCAGCAGCTGAGCCCATCTGTTCGATCACCAGCTTCTCCACGGCTTCGCGTTCTCCCGGGGCAACCTCCAGGACAAGTTCGTCGTGGACCTGCAGCAGCATGCGGGACTTGAGTCCTTGGCTGGCAAGCTCAGCCGAGACGCCCAGCATGGCGCGCTTGATGATGTCCGCGGCCGAACCCTGGATGGGTGAGTTCAGTGCGATGCGCTCGGCTGCTTCCCGGGCTTGACGATTGGTGCTGGTCAGGTCCGGCAGGTAGCGGCGGCGGCCTTCGATGGTGGCTGTGTAACCGTCTACCCTGGCTTGGTCCCTGACGCCGTCAAGGTAGGCGCGTACGGCACCGAAGCGGTCGTAGTAGTCCTTCATCAGCGTGCGAGCCTCGTCCACGGAGATCTCCAGCTGCTTTGACAGGCCGAATGACGTCAGGCCGTAAGCCAGGCCATAGGACATCGCCTTCACTTTTGAGCGCATGGCACTGGTGACTTCGGCCGGTTCAACATTGAAGATCCGCGCACCGACGAAGCGGTGCAGGTCCTCCCCGTCTTTGTAGGCCTGAATCAATGCCTGGTCCCCTGAAAGGTGCGCCATGATGCGCATCTCGATCTGCGAATAGTCGGCCGATAGCAAGCATTCATAGCCCTCGCTGACCATGAAGATGCTGCGAACCCGACGACCCTCTTCGCTGCGGACCGGGATGTTCTGCAGGTTGGGGTTGTTGGACGAGATGCGGCCCGTGGCTGCAATGTTCTGGGCGTACGTAGTGTGGATGCGCGCATCATCCGCCACGGACTTTTTGAGGGTCTCCACCATCTGGGCCAGTTTGGACGACTCGCGGTGCGCCATGAGTTGTACCAGGAACTCGTGGCCGGTCTTCTCCAACAGCCCCTTCAACGACGCAGCGTCCGTGGTGTAGCCGGACTTGATCTTTTTGGTCTTCGGGAGGCCTAGTTCGTCGAACAGCACCGTTTGCAACTGCTTGGGGGACCCGAGGTTGACCTCATGTCCGATAGCAGCAAAAGCCTGTTCCTGAGCATTCTCGATCACCTTGGTGAGGTCAGCCAGTTGCTCGTCCATTCGGTCCGTGGACACAAAAATGCCGGTCAGTTCCATCTGTGCCAGCACGCGTGCCACCGGAAGTTCCAGCGTGGTCAACAGGGCATCGGCCTTGATCTCGGCAAGTTCCTTTTCGAAGTGCTTGCTCAGGGCGTGCACGACGGCGGCATGCTGGACGAGCGCTGTTGCGGCAACTTCGTCGGTGTCACCGGAAAGGTCCAATTCCAACTGTCCGGACTGGGCCGCAGCAGCGGCAAGGGAGATCTTCAGGTGCACTTGGGCCAGCTCAGCAAGGTCGTAGCTGCGGCGGTCCGGCTGGATCAGGTAGCCGGAGATGGAGGTGTCATCCACCACGCCTTCCAGTCCCAAGCCACGGTTGTGAAGGGCCTTGAGAGCCGACTTGAATTCGTGAAGGACCTTGGCTTCCTCGGGATCCTCCAGCCAGCGGGCCAGGACAGATTCTGCAGCCGCGTCCAGGCCTGCCAGCTCTATGTAGGCAGCTCCGTTGTTCCTGACAACAGCCAGGGCACTCGCGTCATCCCCGATGCGTCCGGGTACCAGCTGCACGGCGAGGGCTGAGCGGACACCGGATCCTGCGGCGAAGAATGCTTCGAGTCCTGCAGCATCCGTGAGCTTGGCGAACTCAGGTGCCTCGATGGTCTCCGGCGCGGCCCCAGCGGTGTCGTCGCCGTAGAGATCGAAAAGCCTGGTGCGTAGGGTACGGAATTCAAGCTCTTCAAAGAGCTCCTCGATCGCTTGGCGGTCCGGGCGGGGCTCGTGTAGATCCGCCAGAGTGATAGGCAAGTCAAGATCGGTCAGAAGTTGATTCAGCCGGCGGTTTCGCTTGACGTTTTCAAGGTTCTCCTTGAGTGCGCCACCCACCTTTCCGCCGATCGAATCAAGGTTTTCCAGGATGCCCTCGAGCCCTCCATAGAGGTTGATCCACTTGGCAGCGGTCTTGGGGCCAACTCCCGGAACTCCGGGAAGGTTGTCCGCAGTCTCCCCCACCAGCGCGGCGAGGTCCGAGTACAGACCGGGCTTGACGAAGTACTTCTCCTCGATGGCCGCTGCGTCCATCTTCGGGATGTTGCTGACACCTTGCTTGGGGTACAGCACAAAGACGTTGTCATTGATGAGTTGGAACGCGTCCCTGTCACCGGAAACAAGCAGCACCTCAAAGCCTGCAGCGTCACCTTGTGCTGCCAGCGTGGCCAGGACGTCATCGGCTTCGTATCCGGGCATGGCAATGGTCCGGATGCCCCAAGCTTCCATGACCTTGGCTATGAGACCGATTTGGCCGGCGAATTCCGCTGGCGTGGCGTTACGGCCGCCCTTGTATTCGCTGTATTCCGCCTTACGGAACGTGGTGTCATCGGAGACATCGAAGGCTACGGCGACGTGGGTGGGCTTCTGGTCCTTGATCAGGTTGATCAGCATTGACGTGAAGCCGTGGACGGCGTTGGTGTATTGCCCCCTGGCTGTGGAGAAATTCTCTGCGGGGAGGGCGTAGAAAGCCCGGAACGCCATGGAGTGGCCGTCCAGGACCAGCAACCTTGGCCGGCCCTCCCCCGTGATGCTGGTGGATGCTGTGGCAGAGGGGGTGGGTGCTGTAGCGATGGCAGCAGCTTGGGCCGTTGGAACCTGGTCCGGTTTGGTTGTTTCACTCACAGGTGCCAGCCTAGTTGGCATGATGGACAATTTCACGCCGAACAGGTTTGTCGACGAGCTCAACGAGGCAGGTGTGCCGCAAGAATTCCACGATTGGCTCTCAGCACACGGCGTTGGTGCCCTTGTAGTGAAACTTGGCATCCGCTTCACGGAACTGGGCGCCGAACGCAGTGTTGCCACCATGCCCGTGGAGGGAAACACCCAGGTTGCGGGCATCCTGCACGGCGGGGCGCACGTTGTCCTGGCGGAGACACTGGGATCGTTTGCTGCTTCGCTGCACGCCGGCAAGGGACGCCACGCTGTGGGCATTGAAGTCGGCGCAACCCATCACCGATCCGTCGCCAGCGGCACCGTAACGGGCACCTGCACGGCCATCCACCTGGGCGGCACCCTGGCCACCCACGAGATTGTCATTACGGATGACAAAGGGCGAAGGCTCTCAACAGCCCGGATCACCAATATGATCCGGGACAATCGCCACTGACTCCAGCCAGATGACGTGACTACCGGGGAAGCCGGTAGTGCAGTTCGGCCGCCGCCCCGCCAAGGATCTTGGACGAAACCAACTCGAGCGGCGCCGTGGGGCCGTTGAGCGGCAACAGCCGCTTTCCTGCGCCCAGCACCACGGGAATGATGGTGACAATCATCTCGTGCAGCAGACCGGCATTAGCGAATTGGGCCACGAGGTCGCCCCCACCCACGAGCCAAACGTTCTTGTCTCCAGCGTCCTTGAGCAGGTCCGGTGCGAACTCACGAACGTCACCGCGGACGAAAGTGATATCCGAGCCGGCCGGTGCGGAGTACTCGTGGTGGGTGAAGACCCAGCATGGGGTGCCCGGATACGGCCACTTCCCGGGTTCATGTTCCATAAGCCATCGGTAGGTTTCGCCCCCCATGGCGATGCAGCCGACACCGGCCATGAAGGACTCGATGCTCTCGTTCACGCCCTCGACTCGGTCGAACTGCAGGAGCCAGCCAAGGTCGTCATCCGGTGATGCGATGAAGCCATCAACAGTTGAAGCTACGTAGTACTGGAAAATCGACATGGCCCCAGACTAAGACATGACCCCGGACTAGTCAGTGGACGGACGGGTCCGCTTGCCCAGGGAGGGCGCGTCTTGCCCTGTCCGTCGAGAGAGACTGTTGTTGGGCGGTTCACTTGGCGGCCCGTTGGCCGGCTCATTGTCCGACTCATTATCCGGTGGCGTGCCCGCGGCTTCCGATGGATGAGGGGTGCTGCTGGAAACGGCGGGATCGTCGTAGAAGAATGTCACCGTCCCGGCCACCTCCACCGTGTCCGTGATGGAAATCTGGAGGGTGTCCCTGCCATCGGCGGGCGGCATTCGCAGGTACAACGCCTGGTAGTCCCCTCCCCCGGCCACAATGTCCGGGACTGCAGGGACGCCGTCGAACAGGACAGCTCCTACCCGTACGTAGTAGCCGTCCAAGCGCACAATGGTGCCGCCTGTCCTGGGACCCGAGGCGCGGGGCCTGCCGATGAGGGGTCGCAAGTCCTCGTCCACTACGGTCAGCCCGAGCAATTGCCGGGGGCACGCTTCTCCCGGTGCCGGATCCGCCGTGAAAACACTGCCGGGACTGCGGCGGTGCTGCGCCACCACAGAAGTCAACGTGGCAGCCACCCTGAATTCAAGGCACTGCCTTTGGGACACCCTTGGAGTGGTGGCTACGGCGATGGACGCCCGCTGCCAGTCCTCTTGGCTTCCGGTCTGAAGGGCGCGGCAGACGGCGGCGCCCGCCAGCCAGAGCGCGGCATCCGATGCGCCTTCCACGTGCTCGGCCAAGGCATCGCACTGGAGTTGCTGGAGCAGGAGGTACCGCTGGCCCGGGACAGGATCGCCGGACCCGATGGGTCCAGTGGGTAGCCAGCTCACCACGGTGGGCTCCTGGGGAGCTGCCACGGGACCCGTGCTTTCCCCGGGTTGTTGGGAGATGCTGGAACTTCCGGTGGGGTCGACGCCGGCGGGTTGCGTTTGCGTCGAGGCCTCCTGTGTTGTGGGGGCCGACGCCGAGGTGTCCTGTGCCGGGGTGTCCTGGGACGCGCTGTTTGATGAGGTGCTATTTGCTGTGGTGCTGTTCGGAGATGCGCTGGCATTTGCCTCGGGGGCCGCAGGGGGCGAAGCGGGGTTCGAGCCAGGCGAGAGACCGTCAGTTGAAGGCGGAAGGCATGCCGAAAGTCCCAGCATCAGGACAGGGCACAGCACCAGTCCGATGAGATGCTCCCGGGATCGGCTCTTCATGACAGCCCCACCTTTGGCGGTTCTCAATCACGCAGCTATGTGCATAACTACAGTGCTGATTATTCTCCCGAACAGAGCTGACGACCAGAAAGGCAGCTACTTTCCGAAGTAGGGCACGATCAGGTAGATGCCGAACAGGACGCCCAGCGCGCAGAAACCAAAGCAGATATAGGCCAGTGAACGCACCAAGGCGGGCGATTTCTGTTGGGCATCACCGGCGATCGCCGTGAGACGTACGCCCAGGGAATACAGCACCACCAAAGTGACAGCGGCCAAGAGAGTGACTCCGGCCACCTGCAGCAATTCCAACCATTTCATCGCTGCACATCCTCGCTGGGGGTGGTGGTCTTTCGGGACTTTTTCTTCTTGCGGAAGCGCACCGCGTGGCCGGCTTCTTCGACCTCGACGGCGTTGTGGTGGCCCACATGGGACTTGCGTGACACCACGAACATGAACAGGACTGCCGCGGTTCCCACCACGGCGGCGATGACGACGCCAACAACGCCGATGCTGACCAGGAGGGCCGTCAGTGCTCCCACGATGGCAGAGGCCGGGAGGGTGAACAACCAACCGAGGGCAATCTTGCCGGCCGTGCCCCAGCGGACAGAGGTTCCCTTGCGGCCGAGTCCTGAACCGATGACAGAGCCCGAGGCAACCTGTGTGGTGGAAAGGGCGAAGCCCAAGTGGGATGAGGCCAGGATGGCCGAGGCCGTGCTGGTTTCGGCGGAGAATCCCTGGGCCGGCTTGACTTCAGTGAGGCCCGAGCCCATGGTGCGGATGATGCGCCAGCCACCGGCGTAGGTGCCGATCGCGATGGCGAAAGCACAGGCAGCGATAACCCAGAACTGCGGACCGCTGCCCGGAGCCTGCGTACCTCCTGCGATGAGGACCAGGGTGATGATGCCCATGGTCTTCTGGGCGTCGTTGGTTCCGTGCGCGAGGGCCACCAGGCTGGAGGTGAATATCTGTCCGGTGCGGAAGCCGCCGCGTTTCTGCGTGAGCTTGTCACCGGTTTCGGGATCGTGCCGGGAGGTAAGGGCATAGGCCAGGCGGGTACAGATGTACGCTACAAGGCCTGCGATGAGCGGCGCGAAGATGGCGGGCAGGATCACCTTCTGCAGCACGGTCTCGAAGTTGATGGAGTGGAAGCCGATGCCCACCACTGCTGCTCCGATGAGGCCGCCGAAGAGGGCGTGCGAGGAACTCGACGGCAGGCCTTTGAGCCAGGTGATCATGTTCCAGAGAACGGCCCCCATGAGTCCGGCGAAGATAATGTCCGGGGTGATGTGGATGCCGTCCGAGCCTTCGCGGATCAGTCCGCCGGAGATGGTCTTTGCCACTTCCGTGGAGAGGAACGCGCCGACGAGGTTGAGCACGGCGGCCAGGGCGACGGCCGTTTTGGGCTTGATCGCCCCCGTAGCGATAGGCGTAGCCATCGCATTGGCAGTGTCGTGGAACCCGTTGGTGAAGTCAAAGAATAGGGCCAACGCTATTACCAGCGCGACCATGAAGGTGATATCCACCTGTTGCCCAATCTGCAGAGTCGACGACGTTCAGCAGTTTCACTTCCCCATACCTGCCATCCACAGCATAGTTCAGCCATTGTTCAACTGAAGTGGCTTGCGGGATTCACTCTGGCGGGCTTGAAACCTTAAGAATCCTACGTGCCAACCGGTGAGCGGACAAACGTGCGCGGGTTCCGGTTCAGCCTAAATACGCCCTCACAGCAGCGAGGTCGCGACGGGACAGACCTTTGCGGGGATCCGGTGAGATGCAAAGCACACGATCCTGCTGGTACTCGGCCCAGGATCGGGCATCTGACTCTTGGCTGAGCTGATCGTCGAGCCAGACGATTCGTTCGCTGCCGACAGTTGCCAGATCCCGTTGAAGGGCCACCAGCTTCCACCATTCCGGGCCCTCGTCCCAACCTTGGCTGGAAAGCACGGGCCAATCGTGTCCGTTCAGCCCGATCGCGGGGCACAAGAACTCAGGGGCCAGGCGTTCCCAGGTAGTAAGCCAGACAAAACGTGCAGCAGGATGGGCCGCTAACTCATTCAGTTCGGCTATGGCTTCCGGCGCAAAGGCGACATCCAGGATCCCGGCATCGGCGATGGCCCATTCGCCACCCCAGTCGGTGGTACCCAGAGGGCTGAAGGGGTTCACCACGCCGTCGACGTCCAGGTAAACAGACACCGGCGCGACAGCGCCTTGGATGGAATCCATGACACTCCCCCTTCCCCACGACTGTGGCTTAGCCTACGGGACAACAGCTTGGCGCGGCCGGAAAAATCATACTCTTGACGTTCGTCATGGAAGTGATACCCTCAAACCATGGAAAAGCCCACAGTCCATTCCGCCCAAAGTGTTCGTGACATCGAGGACACCGTCCGCACCGATTTCCGGCATGCGATGTCCTACGGCGGGTACCTGGACCTTGACCGTCTGCTCAGCTCCCAGCACCCCCTCAGCGAACCCGAACACCACGATGAACTGCTGTTCATCATCCAGCACCAGACCAGCGAGCTTTGGCTGAAGCTTGTCCTGCATGAGCTGCTGGAAGCCCGCCGGCTTTTCGACGCGGACAACCTTGGCAAGGCACTCAAGTGCATCGCCAGGGTCAAGGCCATCCAACGCACCATGACCGAGCAATGGTCCGTACTAGGAACGCTCACACCCCGCGAGTACGCGCAGTTCCGTGGTTTCCTGGGGAGCTCATCCGGCTTCCAGTCCTACCAGTACCGCGGCGTTGAATTCCTGCTCGGCAACAAGAACCGTGGAATGCTGCGCGTCTTCGAGAGCGAACCGGAGGCTCACGCGTTGCTCAGCACGCTTCTGGAGGAGCCCACGTTGTACGACGCCTTCCTTAGGGTTCTGGCCCGCGCCGGTTATGACATTGCTGCCGACATTCTGGACCGGGACACGAGCGAGCCGTGGACGTTCCGCAAAGACCTGGTTCCCATCTTCCAGAAGATCTACGAATCGGACGATACCCCGTGGGGCCTCTATGAAGCCTGCGAGGACCTGGTGGACATTGAGGACAACTTCCAGGCCTGGCGCTTCCGCCACCTCCGGACAGTCCAGCGCACCATCGGCTTCAAGGTAGGTACCGGCGGATCGTCCGGCGTGGACTTCCTGAAGCGCGCCTTGGACCTCACGTTCTTCCCGGAGCTCTACGCCGTTCGCACCGAGATCGGCAACTAACAACATCACCGGGCCGCTGCCGCCCAATACTTCCGCAGGAGCAACCATGACCACAGCACAGCAAACCCAACGGCCAACGTCGGCCGAATTGGACGCCGCTGATCCCCTCGCCGCCCAGCGTGATGCCTTCTACACGCCCGACGCCGATCAGCTCGTCTCATATCTGGACGGCAACTCCCTCGGACGCCCGCTGAAGGTCACCTCCGCGAATCTGGCGTCTTTCGTTCACGATGCCTGGGGCAGCCGCCTCATCCGTGGCTGGGACGAGCAATGGATGGACGAGCCCACCGTGGTGGGCGACCGCATCGGCGAAGTGGCCTTGGGTGCTGCGCCGGGACAGACCACAGTGGGTGACTCCACTTCGGTGATGCTGTACAAAATGATCCGCGCCGCAGTGGATGCCCAGCCGGGTCGCGACGAAATCATCATCGACCGCGACAACTTCCCCACTGACCGGTTCATCATTGAGGGCATCGCCAAGGAGCGCGGGGCGAACATCAAATGGATTGCTGCGAACCCTGCCAGCGGCGTGTGCGCGGAAGACCTGGACGGGCTGTTGGGTGAGCGGACCGCCGTCGTTGTCCTGAGCCATGTGGCCTACCGCTCCGGGTTCCTGGCCGATGCCAAGGGAATTACCGCCAAGGTGCACCAAGCCGGAGCCCTCATGCTCTGGGACCTCTGCCACTCGGTTGGCTCCGTGCCTTTGGAGCTGGACGAATGGGGTGTTGACCTTGCCGTCGGGTGCACCTACAAGTACCTCAACGGCGGACCCGGATCGCCCGCCTTCGCCTACGTCAACGCCTCGCAGCAGGACCGTTTGCAGCAGCCCATCTGGGGTTGGATGGGTGCAGACAACCCATTCGGAATGACGGAGTCCTACAAACCCGCACAGGGCATGCGCAGGTTCATCACGGGAACGCCTCCGGTGCTGGCCATGCAGCCCCTCAAAGACATGGTGGAACTGATCGCCACAGTGGGAATGGACGCCGTCCGCGAGAAGTCGATCAAGCTGACCGAATATGCAATCGCGCTTTCCGAGGAGCTCCTGGTGCCGCTTGGTGCCGAAATCGTGAGTCCTCGCAATCCCGCCCAGCGTGGCTCGCACATTACGGTGGACCACCCGCTCTTTGCCGATGTCACGGCCAAGCTGTGGGAAAAAGGTGTCATCCCCGACTTCCGTCCACCCCACGGCTTGCGCATTGGCCTTTCACCGCTGAGCACAAGCTTTGCCGAGGTTGAGCTGGGAGTCGCAGCCATCCGCGACGCCCTCTCGGAACTCCAGTGAGCCGGAAATGAGTGCCGTCCTTGACGATATGGACTCCCGTCCCGGGAGTACAACGTCGCTGCTGCGCACCGTCATCGGCCTCTATCTGCGTGACGCCGGGGGGTGGATGTCCGCC
The DNA here is from genome assembly GCF_058799755.1 of Arthrobacter sp. GW822-FHT05G07. Classification (NCBI taxonomy): domain Bacteria; kingdom Bacillati; phylum Actinomycetota; class Actinomycetes; order Micrococcales; family Micrococcaceae; genus Arthrobacter; species Arthrobacter sp. GW822-FHT05G07. The sequence continues at coordinate 51,956 of NZ_JBXALT010000002.1, forward strand.
AAGGACATCGTGACTCTCATGGAAGCCTTAGGCACGTCCGGGACAGTAACCCGGACGGCCTTGGGGCGGCTCCGCAAGAAGGACGTGGTGTTGCAAGAGGCCCGGGACGGCGTCCCCGGCTTTACGCTCACCGAGGGCGCGGCGACCATGCTGGCCCGCGGCGACCGCCGGATCTACAACCCCCGGAGCATGTCAGCGTCGGACCCTTGGTGCCTGATCTCCTTTTCCATTCCGGAGACAGAGCGCGAGAAGCGGCATCAATTACGGCGCAGGCTCCACTGGATCGGTTGCGGTACGGTGGCTGCCGGACTGTGGATCTGCCCTGATTCGCTGCGGGTTGAGGTGGAAGAAATTCTTGCCGATCTCGATCTGCGGTCCATGGCCACCATTTTCGTGACGGAGACTCCGCTTGTGGGCGGCAGCCTTCAGGATGCGGCGTCCAAGTGGTGGGACTTGGACGCGGTGGCCGAACTGCACAGGGACTTTATCCGCGAGCACGGATGGGTCAGCGGAAACGGCGCCGACGCTCCCGCGAACGGCGGTACAGCGGTGGAGCCTTCCCCGGAGGCCTTTGCTGCGTACGTCCAGTGCATCGACCGATGGCGGATCATCCCGTACCTCGACCCCGGGTTGCCGTCGGCTTTCCTGCCCTCGGACTGGCCCGGGGCCGAAGGTACAGCCTTGTTCAGTCGGATAGTTGCGGCGTACGCGGAACCGAGCGGGCAGTTTGTCCGGAGCATTCTTCAGGAAACTGCCGGGGTGGCCGTCTCCTGATGGCTATACCCCGTTTCTGGCTGCGACGCCCCACCAATACGGCTCCCCAAGATCTTCGATGGGTGTTTTGAAGCCCAACTGCCGCTGCGAAGACCTACGGGACGTTCCCGAACGCGCCCGCCAAGTGGGCCACGGGGTCGATGACCGACCCGCCCGAGGATGAGTTGGCCACTTTAGCTCCCTGACTTTACGCGCGACACGAACCGGAACCTGTCACCGCGAAATGCGCTGCGAGTCCATTCCACCGGCGCTCCCGCCGCATCCCGGGCCAAGCGGTGGACCACCAACAGTGGTGCTCCCATCTCGATTCCCAGCAGCCTGACATCGGCCGGACCGGCAAGTGCTGTCTCCACCGTGTCCTCAACGTCGGCTATATGGACCCCGTAGACGTCAGCCAGGACGGCATAGAGCGACCCCGCCTTGGCCAGGTTGGACTTGAACCGCGGCAGCTTGCCGGGAAGCCAGGCGACCTCATGCGCCAGCGGTTCTCCCTCTATCAAACGGATGCGCTCAAGCCGGGTCACCGGCTCGCCTTGATCGAGCCCTAAGCGGGCGGCAATCTCAGCATCGGAACCAACCACGTTGAGGGCAACCAGGGTGGAGTCCGGCCGCATGCCTTGGGTACGGGCGTCATCAGAAAATGAGGTCAGCTGCCGGACGTGCGTCACCTTTGGCGGTGCTACGAAGGTGCCGTGACCTTGGATGCGGCCCAGTTTCCCCTCAGCCACCAGCTCGCTGATGGCCTGCCTGACGGTGGTCCTGGATGTCCCGTACTTTTCGGCCAGGGCACGCTCGGTAGGAATGAGCGTGCCTGGCTGAAGACCCGCCATCAGCCGGAGTACCTCGGTCTTGAGGACGTAGTACTTGGGGGTTGCATGCGCGACATCACTGGGCATATTGGACATCCTACTTCTAGACAACATCATTGGTCTATGCCAATCTTGTCACGTTGGTCTAAACCAATCTCGGAAACACTCCCGAAGACCATACTTTTCCACACAACCAAGGACAAAGATGCCGATCCTGCACGCAGTGTTCGGAGTACTGGCTATCCTCGGGTTTATGTTTATCCGAAGGTTCGCATCCGAAACGAAGGGACGCCAGTTGGAGAAAACACAGCAGTTCCGGCGAAACGGCCGCGAGTGGCCTGACGTTGAGACCACACACGCGTCATCGCAAAAGACCACTGAACCGGCGGGAATCCTGTGACGCCCGCCGTTCTGGGCCTTCACATCGGTGGCTCCAAGACGCACGCCGTCCGCTCCGATGCAGCGCGAGGCGATGCGGGCTCCCAAGGAGGCTCCGGCGTCGAAATTACCGAAGCCAGCGCAAACCTGTCCTCCGTGGGGCACCAGGGTGCCGACGCCGTGCTGCGCCGGATCGCGGCGAGTGTGGGCGGCGGAATCGAGGCCGTTTGTGCAGGAGCCGCCGGAGCGGATACCCCGGCAAGCCGGGCAGTCCTGTCCGCCTTGCTCACGGAGCATTTTCCCGGTGCCAGGATCGACGTCGTCCATGACACCCGCATTGTGCTGGCAGCATCAGGTCTCGACGCCGGAGCCGTCTTGGTTGCGGGCACCGGCTCGGTGGCGTGGGGCCGGAGCCGTGACGGACGGGAGGCCCGCAGCGGAGGCTACGGGTACCTGCTGGGCGACGAGGGCGGCGGTTACTCGGTGGTGCGGGATGCCGTCCGTGAGGCGCTCCGGGAGTACTATGCCGGGCTGGAACCCGGCACCCTGGTCAAGGCAGTGATGGCAGCGACGGCGAGCGTGGACGCTTTGCAGCTCATGGACGCCTTCTACGCCAAACCCGAACCCGACCATTGGGCCGGTTTGGCTCCGCTTGTCCTGGACCTGGCCGCGGAGGGCGATCCCGCGGCATTGCGCATCCAGGCGGAGGCCGCGCATTCGCTGGCCACGCTTGCCCGGCAGGTCATGGGCGAGCTGGGACTGGACCTGCCGTTGGTCATGGCTGGTGCATTGTTGGTGAATCAGAGCCAACTCGCCGGGGCGGTGGCCCGCAAGGTTTCCTTGGAGGATCCGTCCACGATCCGGATCCTGGCGCAGCCTCCGGTCCGTGGAGCGGTGGAATTGGCCCGTCGCCTGATTCAGGACTGAGCCGGCTAATGCAGGACTGGGCCGGCTTATTCAGGACCGATACGGGCAGGTGATCGCCGCACCCAACCGGAGTAGTCTGGATTCATGCCTCTCACGAGCGGTGGTTGGTAGCAGTGGCGCGGGCCAGGCAGCGGTGGCTGCCAGCTCTCTTCATTCCCCTTGCCTTTGCAATGGCTGTCCTCTTCGGTTCAGTGCAAGCCGGCGCTACCGTTTCCCTTCCGCTAAAGACCGCTGAAGAGATTCTGGCCATGGTGGCGCGCACCGAGGTGCGGGCGTTGTCCGGCACGGTGGAGCAGACCGCGGAGTTGGGGCTTCCGGAAGTCCCCGCATCAGGTCCGGGCATCATTTCGGGCGCCGCCTCTGCCCTTGAGTTCCTGACGGGCTCCCACACGGCCAGGGTGTATGTAGACGGGCCCCTGCGGGCGCGGGTACAAATCCTGGACCAGATGGCCGAGCGTGACGTGGTAGTCAACGGCGGAGTCGCCTGGTTCTACAACTCAAGGGACAACAGCGCCACGCATCTGACCGTGCCGGTTCCGTCCCTGGCGGAACTGAAGTCCCTTCCCGCCAAGCCGACCCGTCCGGACATGCCGACGCCGGAGGCCATGGCCAGCCGTTTCATTGCAGCCATTGATGCCAGCACGGAGGTGACCGTTGCTGAGGCCTCAACGGTGGCTGGCCGCAGCGCTTACTCTTTGACTCTTAACCCCCGCAGTACTGAAACCCTGGTTGATTCGGTGACCATCGACGTCGACTCCGAAACCGGTCTGCCGCTGGGTGTCGAGGTGCGGGCCAAAGGCCAGTCCGAACCAGCGTATTCACTGGAATACACCCAGCTGGACCTGTCCACGCCGGATACTGCGTTGTTTGACTTCACCCCGCCACCGGGAGCAACGGTCACTGAGAAGGTACTGCCGGTGAAGCCCCCCGCCGATGCCCCTGTCCCGGCACCCGATGCGCCCGCCCCCGATGCGCCCTCCCCCGATGCGCCGGCGAGGGGGGCCACAGTCACGGGTATGGGTTGGGATTCCGTGGTCGCGTTGCCCGCTGGTTCTGCCCCCGCAGAATTCACGTCCAATCCCGAGCTCTCCCAAACCCTGCAGCCTGTTGACGGTGGCCGGGCGTTGACGACGTCGCTACTGAGCGTGCTGATTCTCGACGACGGCCGCGTCTATGCGGGTATGGTTCCTTTGGAACGGCTTCAGTCAGCCGCTGCCGCCCAGTGAACGAACCCCGGACAGCCGCCGCTCATGGTGCGACTCCCGTCCGCTCGTCTGATCTCGCCATAGAAACGCGCGCGTTGGTGAAGCGCTTCGGTCACCGGTCCGCCGTCGACGGAATCGACCTGGCGGTTCCCCGCGGCTCCGTGTTCGGCTTCCTGGGTCCGAATGGATCGGGGAAGACCACCACCATCCGATTGCTGCTGGGCTTGGCTTCGGCGGACAGCGGAGACATCCGCGTTCTTGGCCGGGAGATGCCACTGGCTTTGGCTTCTGTACTCCCTGATGTCGGGGCGTTAGTGGAGGGCCCCGGCTTCTATCCTTTCCTCTCAGGCACGGGTAACTTGATGCGCCTGGATGCCGCCGACCGTCATGCGTCGTCTTCCACCAGGCGGCAGCGCGTTCAGGACGCCCTTGAACGCGTAGGACTCAGCCACGCAGCCGGCAAGAAGGTCCGTGCCTACTCGTTGGGCATGAAGCAGCGCCTCGGACTGGCCAACGCCATGCTCCGGCCGCGGGAGTTGCTGGTCCTCGACGAACCAACCAACGGCCTGGATCCCCAAGGTACCCGTGAAGTCCGCAGCCTGGTTCGCTCCCTCGCTGCGGGCGGGACCACTGTATTCGTCTCCAGCCACCTGCTCGCCGAGGTGGAGCAGATGTGTACCCATGTGGGCGTGATGAGCGCCGGTCGACTTGTGGCCCAAGGGCCGCTGGAGGAGCTCCGGTCTGCCGGGCAGGCACACGTTGTGGTGCAAACGCCCGACGTCGAACTGGCGTCCCGTGTGTTGACGCGCCTTGGCCTGGTTCCCGGCGAAGCACCAGGCACCGGCAGCCCGTGGGGTAACGCGGCGGTGGTGGGTACCGGCATCAACGGACATGAACCCGAGGCGATCGTGGCCGCATTGGTTGCTGACGGCGTCCGGGTCCGCGGCTTCACCGTGGAGAACGCAAGCCTGGAAGAGCGTTTCGTGTCCTTGACCGGGGAGGGTTTTGACGTTGTCGGCTGAAACTGCTGCACCACCTCAGCGTGCTGGAGTTGGATGGGCGCTATTGGGCTCGGAGTTGTCCGTGCTGTTCCGCAGGCTCCGCACGTGGGCCATGCTGCTCGCCCTCGCTGCGGTGCCCATTCTGATTGCCGTGGCAGTCAAGTTGTCGGCCCGGCCTGCAACTCCCGGCCGGGGGCCTTTGTTTCTGGACCGCATCACCCAGAACGGCCTCTTCGTCGCGGTCACTGCCCTGGTGGTGTGTGTTCCTTTGTTCCTGCCACTCACTGTCGGAGTGGTGGCCGGGGATACGATCGCCGGGGAGGCGAACCTGGGAACCTTGCGGTACCTGCTCCTTGCTCCCGCCGGGCGCATTCGCTTGCTGCTGGTGAAGTACGCCGGGGCCGTTGCCTTCTGTTTCGCTGCGACAGCCACCGTAGCAGCCTCGGGCGCCTTGGCCGGCGTCGTACTTTTTCCTGTGGGTCCGGTGACGTTGCTGTCCGGGAACACCATCAGCGTTGGCGAGTCGGTGTTGAGATCCCTGCTGATCGCCGCCTACATTACGGTGTCCCTGCTCGGCCTGTCCGCGATCGGCCTGCTGATCTCAACCTTCACTGACGTTCCGGTGGGGGCCATGGCTGCAACCATCGTGCTCTCCGTGGTATCGCAGGTGCTCGACAATCTGCCCCAGCTCGAGTGGCTGCATCCGTGGCTGTTCAGCCACCACTGGCTGGGTTTCGCGGATCTGCTGCGACAGCCGATCTCGTGGACTTCCTTCGGTGAGAATGCGCTCCTCCAAACCGGTTATATCGCGGTTTGCGGCGCGCTGGCATACGCAAAATTCTCCAACAAGGACGTCTTGTCATAGCTTTGTCGTAGGCTCTTTCCATGGCCAGATTCTTTGACGTGCACCCGGAAGATCCCCAACCACGCGCCATCGGCCAAGTGGTGAACATGCTCCAGGGCGGCGGTTTGATCGCCTACCCTACTGACTCCTGCTACGCGCTGGGCGCCCAGATCGGAAACAGGGAAGCTTTGGACCGCATCAGGACCATCAGGCAGCTGGACGACAAACACCATTTCACGCTGGTGTGCAAGGACTTCGCCCAGATGGGTCAGTTCGTCATGTTGGACAACGACATCTTCAGGAGCATCAAAGCAGTTACCCCTGGCAGCTACACTTTCATCCTCCCGGCCACCAAGGAAGTTCCCAAAAGGCTTCTGCACCCCAAGAAGAAAACCGTGGGCGTGCGCATTCCTGACCACCGTGTGGTCCAGGCGCTGTTGGCCGAGCTGGGCGAGCCTTTGCTCTCCAGCACGCTCCTGCTGCCGGATGAGGAAGAACCGTTGACTCAGGGCTGGGAAATCAAGGAGCGTTTGGATAACCAAGTGGACGGCGTCATCGATGCCGGAGACACCGGCTCGGAACCCACCACCGTGATCGACTTCTCCAGCGGAGTGGCCGAGGTTGTGCGGTACGGAACCGGCGATCCTTCGCGCTTCGAATAAGCGTAACCGAACTATTTTTGACTGTTCACCGGAATTGGAAGCGGCATCCCGCATTCAGGGCAACCTGGGCGACGCCCGTCATTTCCAGTGCCAAGGCTGACGGATGTGTGGACACCGCCTGAGGCGGGTAGGCCATGAAAATGGATAGTTGGCGGTTGCCGTCGGCGCTGCTCATGGCAATGCTTCCATACCCCGGAACGTCGCCGGCATGGCCGTAGTAGGAGCCGTTGGTGCAGCGGTCATCCCAGTGATCCAGGCCAAGGCCATAGTCGTCAAACACTGTCCCCTTCATGGCGATAAGGCTCGCCGGCTGCACCAACTCACCCCGCAGCAGCGCAGTGTGGAACGCCGAGATATCCTCCACAGTGGACACCAGACCTCCGTTGGCGATCCCGTCCTGGAGCCCGGTGCGGGTAACGTCCATGGTTTCTCCCTCCAGCTGGACGTATCCGTGGACGAGATCATCCGGGATTGCTGAATGAGCATCCAGCAGCTCCGTGGAACGAAGGTTCAAGGGTGTCAGGACATCCGTTCGCAGGACGGTACCCAGCGGCACGCCTCTAAGCTGCTCCACCACCAGGCCGAGCAACGCATCGGGTCCCGGAGCGCCAGGCGCGCGCTCTGAGGCAGCCAGGCCAGCAGGCAAGTCCGCGACGTCGCCAAGGAGCTGGCGTATGGTCACGGCTGTGCCCGCCGAGACTGACCCGGGAAGGTAGGCAGCCAGGGGGTCGTCCAAACCCAGCCGGCCCTCTTCCACGAGTTTCATGACTGACACAGCCAGTAGCGTCCGGAACTGCTCCCCCACATGGAAACGGTGACCCGGTTGGACAGCAACCCGTCCCTCCCGGGTGAGCACTCCTTCTGCGAGCGTCCATTCCTGCTGGCCGACCTTTGCCTTGATGAGGACGGCTGATGCCCCTTCATCCAGCTTCTCCCGCGAGAACAGCTCAAGGGTGGCACGGAGCTCCTGGAACGCTGGGGTGAATACAACACTGTTCGAGGGCGCCGGAGCAGGCGCGGGGGTTGGACCGGGAGGAGGGCCTGTCGTCGGCGGTTGAGCCGTTGGCGTGAGCGTTGACGGGAGCGCTGCAGCGGTGGTGGGCGGGAGCGGACGTGGCTCCGGGGTTTCGGTGCACCCGCTCAGAAACAAACAGCTCAGGAACAAACCGCTGAGGAACAAGCTGCACGCCCGGGGAATCCTCTGGATCCTTTCAGCTGGTGGTCGCGGCACACGCTCTCCCGGTTCAGTTTCTCCGGCCTACTCTTCGGGCTTGCGTGCCCGGCTCGGCTGCACGCGCATGGGCTCGCCCGGCATCTTGGGAAATTCCGGCGGGAAGGGCATTTCCCCCTGACCGTTCTTGACGTCACGCTCCCACCACTTCAACAGCACGTCAATGTCGCCCGGGTGATCGTGCATGGACGCCCAGGGGTCGCCTACTTTTGCCAAGCGGTCCGGGACCGTTTTGATGGTGTATTTCGCGGGATCGGCGTTCTCCAGTTCGTCCCACGTCAACGGGCAGGACACCTGGGCCGTGGGGACGGCGCGGGGGCTGTACGCCCCGGCAATGGTTCGATCCCTGTTGGCCTGGTTGAAGTCCACGAAAATCCTCGTACCGCGTTCCTCTTTCCACCAGGCCGTAGTGACCTTCTCCGGCATGCGCCGCTCCAACTCGCGTCCAGCGGCGATCACGGCATGGCGGACATCCAGGAATTCATGCTTCGGATGGATAGGTGCGTAGACGTGGAGCCCCCGGTTTCCGGAGGTCTTGATGAACGCCGTCAGTCCGGCTTCTTCCAGCACGGTGCGAAGTTCCAAGGCGGCAGGGATGGCGTCATCGAAGTCCGTGCCGGGTTGAGGATCAAGGTCAATCCTGAGCTGGTCGGGATTGTCGGGATCGTTGGCCCGGGACGCCCAGGGGTGGAACACCACGGTGTTCATTTGCGCGGCCCACACTGCAGCCGCCGGCTCATCGATCACCAACTGGGGATGCGAACGCGCGCTGGGGTAGGTCACCGGCACGGAACGGACGTACTCCGGGGCACCCTTGGGCGGATTCTTGGAAAAGAACATCTCACCCTCAATGTTGCCCGAGTAACGCTGGAGGCTGATGGGCCGGTTCCCGTTAGCCTCGACAAAAGCCTCACCGACGTCGATGAGGTACGTGGCAAGATCCAGTTTGGTCAGTCCCGCCTCGGGCCACATCACCCTGCTTGGACTGGAGATCCTGACCTCGCGCGGGCCGTCGGGACCAGGGACAGTAACGGTGGTTGCTTCGCTCGCCATGGCCACAAGCTACCCCGTTTATGCCCTGCGCGTCAGCACCCCAGTGCGTTTTGCCGTGATGGGCAATGATGGATGCATGCCAAACACTGAAACATCCTTGAACGTCGCTGTGGGAGAAACCGAAGTCTCTGCCCTTCACATCCGGCCCAAGCAGCCCTCCGCCACCCTGGTGGTGGCGCATGGCGCGGGAGCAGGAATGGAACACCCGTTCCTGCAGGGTTTCGCTGAGGCGATGGCCGAGGAAGGCGTGGCCACGTTGCGCTTCAACTTTCCCTACCGTGAGGCCGGCCGGCGTTTCCCGGATCGTCCTCCTCTGGCCATCGCTACCTGGCGGGCAGTGATGGACAAAGCAGCTGAGCTAAGCCAAGGAGAGCCCCTCTGGGCTGCCGGTAAATCGTTCGGTGGACGCATGGCCTCCATGGCAGTGGCTGAAGGGATGGCCGCAAGGGGCCTCGTGTACCTCGGCTACCCACTCCACGCCCCCGGAAAGCCTGAGAAGCTCCGGGACGAACACCTCTATGGCGTCACGGTGCCGATGCTCTTTCTCCAAGGCACCCGCGATACGTTCGCGACGCCGGAACTGTTGGAGCGTGTGGTGGAAAAAATAGGCCCGACGGCGACTCTTCAGTGGAGCGAGGGCGGGGACCATTCGTTCGCTGTCAAAGGTGTGAAGCGTGGTGCGGCCGAGGTAGGGGCGTCCCTCGCCCCGGAAGTCGCAACCTTCCTTCGGGCAAACACCTAGGCCTATTTCGGCAGGGGTTCGTGTCGAAGGTAGGACCGGCTGAAACGCCCCGTGCCTGCTGTGAGGGCACGGAGTTCAATGGCGTATCGCAGGAGTTCCTGGTCCGGCACTTCGGCGCTGATTTCCGTGCCCTCACCGTCTGCGGCGGTTGTGCCGGTCACGCGACCCCGGCGTCCGGACAAATCGCTCATGACGGCGCCCACGTATTCATCAGGAACGCTGATGACGACGGACGATACGGGTTCCAGCAGTTGGATTTTGGCGGTTGCGGCAGCTTCCCTGAGAGCCAACGCACCCGCAGCTTGGAAGGCTGCGTCGGACGAGTCCACGCTGTGCGTTTTTCCGCCCACCAGCGTCACCTTGATGTCCACCACGGGGAATCCCGCTGACACACCCTTGAGCATTTGCGAGCGAACACCCTTTTCCACTGACGTGACAAACGTACCGGGGATTGCACCGCCAACGATTCTGTCGGTGAATTCAAAGCCCCCGCCGCGGGCCAAGGGCTCCACCTCGATGTCGCAGATGGCGAACTGCCCGTGGCCACCGGATTGCTTCACATGCCGCCCGTGTCCGGCGGCCTTGCTGGCAAAGGTTTCCCGGAGCGGAGTGATCACGTCCACGGTCTGGAGTTTGACGCCCTGGCTACGCAGCCTGTCCAGGACCACCTCTGCATGGGCCTCCCCCATGCACCACAGGATCAGTTGGTGCGTGTCCTGGTTTCGTTCCAACCGCAGCGTCGGATCGGCGGCCGCCACCTTTCCGATGCTCTTGGCCAGCGCGTCTTCATCACTGCGGGATGCCCCCTCAATGGCTACCGGCATCAGGGGCTCGGGCATGTTCCACGTCTCGATCAGCAGCGGCGCCTCACGGTCTGAGACCGTGTCCCCGGTCTCGGCACTGGCCAGCTTGCTGATGGCGCAGATGTCACCGGCAATGCACTGTGGAACCGCCTTCAGGCTGGATCCAACAGGCGAGTACAGATGCGTGATGCGTTCATCGGCGTCATGATCCTCGTGCCCCCTGTCAGCCAATCCCCTGCCGCCGATATGGATCGAGGAATCCTCCCGGAGGGTTCCCGAAAAGACCCGGACCAGGCAGACACGGCCAAGGAAGGGATCCACAGTGGTTCGGACCACTTCCGCGGCAAGGCGCCCGGTGGGCTCACCCTCCAGTGGCTTCAGTGACGAACCGTCGAGTTTCATGACCGCGGGGTTGATGCGTTCCAACGGCGATGGCAAGGCATCAGTCAGCAGGGCCATAAGTTCCGCAAGGCCCAAACCGGTTTCGGCCGAGGTGGGCATGACGGGAAAGAAGCTTGCCCGTGCCACAGCAGTTTCAAGATCCTGTATCAGGTCCGCGAGAGGCAGTTCTTCGCCCTCGAGGTACCGGTCCATGAGGGTTTCGTCTTCGCTCTCCGCGATGATGCCCTCAATCAGCGGGCCCCTGGCTTCTTCGACATCCGAAGCCGGTGTCTGGTCCTCATCCGCGGCGCCATGGAGCACACCGATGAGTCCGGCGTTGCCAACAGCCGGGACGTACAGCGGGAGGACCGACTCACCGAACGCTTCCTGGCAACGCACGACGGCGGCACTGAAGTCAGCGCGCGGATGGTCCAGTTTGCTGACCACCACGGCACGCGGCATCCGGATCTTCTCGCACTCGCCCCACAAAGCAACGGTGGCACCGTCAATGCCATCAATGGCCGAGACAACGAAAAGGGCCGCATCGGCGGCCCTCAAACCTGCACGCAGTTCGCCGGTGAAGTCCGTGTACCCGGGTGTGTCGATCAGGTTGACCTTTACGTCGCCCACCAGAATCGGGGCGACAGACAACGTCACTGACCTTTGCTGATGGATGGCTGAAGGATCGGAATCACTGACAGTGGTGCCCTCGCTGATGGAGCCCATCCTGGTGATGGCTCCGGTTGCGGCGAGCAACGACTCCACGAGCATCGATTTTCCTGCACCCGAATGTCCCACGAGCGCCACGTTCCGGATCTTCGCTGGATCGCTTGCAGCCAGGGCAGCACCGTTCTCACCGCGCCTGGCCTCCGCGGTGCCAGGTCCGGTTCCTCTTGCCGTTTCGCGTGTGCCCTTCGCGGACATGGGCACCTCCTGGTGTTGTATCCCGGCACGGAGTCCGAACACATCCAGTTCGAACGTTAAAGAGGATTGGACACCCTGAAGCGACCACAGGGCAAGGGCTGGTGGGGACGAAAGCCAGCCAATCGCCGTCGGGACCCCTGACAGCGGATCCACCACGGCCTATACGGTGAGCATCCCCCACAGCAACCACGCCGACGCTACAGCGCATCCGGCGATCACGGTTGTGAATCCGGTCAGCCAAACGAATGCGGGTACGCCCGTGGTGCGGCCGAGGATGAAGGCATCGGATGCCGCCAGCCGGTCGCGGCGACGGGTGTGCACGCCGGCCAGCTTGAGCAAATCCCGGACGCCGCCCACGGAAAGGGCAACTCCGAGAGCCAGCACAACGTAGTTGACCGTTGTGGGTGTCGCGAACAGGATCAGCAGTTGGGCGATCGTGGCGCTCAACACCGCTACAAGGATCCCGGTAAGGTTCCTCAGGAAGATCAGCGAGACCAGCAGGATCAAGGCCCCGATGGACATAGCGGCGCCGGAGCGGCCGGCGGCGAAGGCGGCAATCAGGCACAAACCAACCACGGCGGGTGCAGGGTAGCCCCAGAATCCGGACCACGCTGCCCCGAAGGCGCTCCTGCCACTACTGACAAGGCGGCCCGAATGGTCGAGTCCGATCCGGAGCCCATGGACGAAACGGCCCGTCATGAGCGCGGCGTAGGCGTGGCCCAGCTCATGGACAAAAGTGACGTAGAGACCGAACCAGCGCCACGTGACGCGCGGGATGCTCAAGACGACGGCGCACGCGAGTATGCCCAGCAGGGCTGGCAATGGCACCGCGGTGGTGTGGGTGTCGGTGAACCCGCGGACCACGGCGTCCCACCAGGTTTGAAGGAGGTTCACTGCGCCTTCCAAGCCCCCTCTGCCGTCTGCTTCACAGCACCGTCGACTGAAGACGGGAGTGCAGTCCGGCGATGAGGATCTCCAGGCCGAACTCGAAAGCTGCCTCGCCTCGCTCGTCCGCGGGTCCTGCCTGGGCCAAGGCATTGGTGAGGGCGGGGTACCCCTGCGCGGGTGGTGCCCAGACGACGTCCGGTGCCGCCAAGTCCAAAGCGAAGCCCAGCGCGAAACTGTCAATGGTGGAAATCGCTGACATCACGTCCCGGCCCCGGAACCCCGCGGTTTCGAGGGCCACGGCCAGGTTCTCGTACAGGGCCATGACCTGGTCATCCTGCACCGTCTGGAGTACCAGCAGCGGCGCGAGTTTTGGATGGCGGGCGAAGGCATCACGATAGCTCCGGACGATGGCACGAAGCGAAGCCTCCCAATCCTGCTCATCCTCCAAGACGTACGGGCTTTCCGCGATGATCCGGCCACGCATGAGCTCAAGGATCTCCTCCCGGCCGCTGACGTGGTTGTAGATGGAGGACTGGCTGACCCCGATCCGTTTGGCCAGTTTCGGCAGGCTGAAGTCCCCTGCCTCGTCCACCAGCTCCAAGGCAGCGGTGACGAGTGCGTCGATGGATATCAGCGGGACCAGCGGGCGTGCCATACGGGTGTCTCCATTCAAGGTTGTTGTTACGACTCTAGCCAGAACTTTGCGTCGGAGTATTGTGCGGCGGGTCACAAGGATCTACCATAAACGAAAGCCTTTCGCTTTATTGATGGCTCCCCGAGAATCTTCCCTCCCCGAACACCCCAGAGGATCCCCATGTCTGACCTCGAAACCCGACCCCCGGCAGCTGATGCCGGGAATGGGCTCAAACGAAATGCCATAGGCACCGGCGGTATCGCCTTCCTGGTGATCTCCGCAGCAGCTCCCCTGACCGTGATGGCCGGCGTGGCGCCCGTGGCCATCGGAGTTGGGGGCATAGGCGCCCCCATGGGCTACGTCATTGCCGGCGCAGTCCTGCTGGTCTTCGCTGTCTCCTTCATGGCCCTGACCAAACACGTTAAAGCCGCCGGTGGCTTCTACACCTACATCACCTTGGCCATGGGCAAAACCGTGGGCCTGGCCTCGGCCATCCTGGCGATCGTGTCCTACAACTGCCTGCAAATCGGCGTCTATGGATTGTTCGCCGTCCAGACACAAGCCATGCTCCTCGCACTCTTTGGTATAGATGTGCCATGGCCCGCCGTTGCCCTGGTGGCCATCGCGGCCGTCTGGTTTCTCGGATACCGGGGCATCGACGTCGGCGCCAAGGTACTCGGCGTCCTGCTTATTGCCGAGACCGCCATCCTGGCAATCATGGGCGTCGGCATCCTTGCCCGCGGCGGTGCGGAAGGCATCAGTTTCACCTCGTTCTCCCCGGAGCATGCCTTCACCCCTGGAGTCCTTGCCATCCTGGCTATCTGTTTCGCTGCCTTCATGGGCTTCGAATCAACCGTGCTGTACCGCCGTGAAGCGCGTAATCCGGACAAGTCCGTCCCCCGGGCAACTTACATCGCAGTGGGTTTCATGTCCGTGTTCTATGCCTTCATTGTCTGGACCGTCATCCAGGCCTACGGTGACGGAAACGTGGTTGCAGCTGCCGGCGAACTGGCCGATGGGATGTTCTTCGCCACCATCAACCAATACGTGGGCCCCTGGGCCGAGGTGGTCATGTATGTGCTGATCGTGACCAGTGTTTACGCCTCGCAACTGGCCTTCCACAACGCCATCAACCGCTACGTGTACATGCTGGCCAAGGACGGCGTGCTCCCCGCTTTCCTCGGCAGGACCCACCCCAAGTACAAGTCCCCACATCGTGCCGGGCAGATCCAGACTATCTTGGCCGCCGTCGTCATCATCATGTGCGCCATCGCCGGCGCGGACCCGTACAAGCAACTGCTGATTTGGGTCAACACCCCCGGCATCGTTGGCATTGTGGCCCTGCAGGGTCTGGTGTCCGTTGCAGCGTTCATCTACCTGCGACGCAACCGCGCCGCAGCCACCAACCGTTTCCTCATTCCCCTGAGCGTGGCCTCGGCCATCCTGCTCTTCGGTGTGGTGGCACTGATCGCCATCAACATCGAACTACTCACCTTTGCGGATGCTCTAACCAACACCATCCTGCTCCTGGTCGCCCCTCTTGTTTTCCTTGCGGGCCTGCTGATTGCCCGCAGACTGCGCACCACCCGCCCTGACGTCTTCGCCCGGATTGGAAGCTTTGAAACCCATGACTCCTGACCTCATCGTCCTTGCGGACACCATCCACACCCTGGACAACCGACATGCCGAGCCCATCCAGGCCGTCGCAGTCAGCGGCGGGTTGATTGCCGCCGTCGGAAGCCGTCAGGACGCCCAAGCATGGCGCCAGGCCGGCACCCGCATGGTGGACCTCGGCAGCGCAACGCTGACACCGGGCCTGGTGGACTGCCATATCCACCCCGTGTTCGGTTTGGACCTCACTATCGGCGTGGATCTTTCCGGGGCTTCGACGCTGAATGAAGTCCGGTCACTCCTGCTGACAGAAGCAAGCCACGACGACGGCTGGTTGCGTGGCTGGGGACTGAACCCGAACGCTTTCGGTACGGTGCCGCTGCACCGTAGCGTCCTGGACGACGTCAGCAACGGCAAGCCCGCTATGATCCGGTTGTTCGACGGGCACTCAGCGCTGGTGAACAGCCGGGCGCTTGAAGTGGCCGGTGTCCATGGACGGTACCAGTTTGACCAGGCCTCCGAGGTGGTGTGCGACGCCGACGGACGGCCCACTGGTTTCCTTGTTGAGGCGGCGGCGATGGAACTCATCCAAAGCCACATTCCCCGGGAGACCTTCGAGGAGCGCAAGTCGAGGCTTGCCGCGCTCCTCAGGGACTTCGCCCGCGCAGGGCTTACCGGCGGCCATGTCATGGACCATAGCGAGGAATCGTCGGCCCTCTTCCAGGCCCTGGAGGCCGATGGGGAGCTGCCGCTGCGGCTTCGAACCGCTCCGTGGTGCATGCCGGGCAGCGATGAGAACGACTGGAAGTCGCTGGCCCGAACCTTGGGGAAGGGCGGCCGCAGGTGGTCCATTGAAGCCATCAAGCTCTTCGTCGATGGAACCGTGGACAACGGGACTGCCTGGCTCTACGAACCGGACCTCTACGGTCAATCCACGGCATCGTTCTGGCCGCGACCCGAAGAATACTCCGCTGCTGTCAGCTACTTTGCCTCCCGGGGCATCCCGACGGCGACGCATGCAATCGGCGATGCCGGCGTTGAACATGTGTTGGACGCTCTGGAGTCCCTGGCCACCGTTGTTCCGGCAGATGTCCTGCGCCGGACCGTCCACAGGATCGAGCACATCGAAACAGTGCCGGACGAGCTGGTAGCCCGATTCAAGGGCACGGGCGTCGTAGCCAGCATGCAGCCGACCCACTGCACGCACTACTCCCTGGCGGACCACAGTGACAACTGGTCCATGCGCTTGGGGAATGAGCGCGCCGACCGGGCCTGGCGGTGCCGGGACCTTCGCGAGGCCGGGGTGACCTTGGGTATCGGCTCTGACTGGCCGATCGCACCCTACGAGCCGCTTCCGATCATGGCGGACGCACAGCTGCGGCGCCGATCCGGAGCGCCGGAGCAGGAACCCATCGCCCCATCCCAGGCCCTCACGGCACTCCAAGCCCTTGAGGGTTACACCTCGCATGCGGCGAAAGCTGCGGGGCTGTGGGAAGTTTCGGGCTCGATCACGGTGGGCAAGCGGGCAGACTTCACGGCGTTCGAACTCGATCCCCTGACCACGGCTCCGGACGAGTTCGCCGCCAGCAATGTCCTGGGGACGATCGTGGACGGCGAGCTCCAGTTCCTCCTGGAGCGGCTCGCGTAACTGCCGCGTCCCGAGCACAAGAGCGCGGCTACATGCGGTTTTTGGTCTTGGCCGTAGCCTGCGCTGTCCACGGGTCTTCGGGCCAGGGATGCCTGGGGTAGCGCCCACGCATCTCGGCCCGAACCTGGGAGTAGGGACCGGACCAGAACGACGCGAGATCGTCCGTGACAGCCAACGGCCTTCCTGCCGGGGACAACAAATGAAACAGAACAGGGACCCTGCCAGCTAGGAGCCGCGGCGTGCTGTCCCAACCGAAGCATTCCTGAAGCTTGACCGCCACCACCGGACGGCCGTCGTCGTGATCCCCGCTGCTGCGATCCGAAACCTCGGGATAGTCGATGCGCACACGCGAGCCACTCGGCACCTCCAGACGCTCCGGCACGAGGTCTTCGAGCCGCGCGGCGTCCGGCCACGGAAGCAGGCGCCTCAAAGGATCAACGAGGTTGATGGAACTCACGGCGGCGCCGGTGGCCATCGCCTCGAGCTCCGGGCCCAGCCAATCCTCCAGCCTGGACAGAAGGGCTGCTTCGCGGACGTCGGGCCACGGGCTTCCGAGTTCACGGTGCAGCAAGGCAAGACGCCTCCGCAGGGCATCGGCTGCGGGTGACCAGCCGATCATGGACAATCCCGTCTTCTCCAGCGCCTCGGACACGGCACGACGACCGGATTCGGCGGTGGGGCGGACAGGCGTGGAGGACAACACGATGGCACCCAAGCGCCGCTCCAGCCTGGCCATCACGCGGCCTTGATCGAACTTCGCCTGCACCTTCTCCGTGAGGAGGTCCGGTGCGGCCGCTTCCGCCAATTCGGCCGACAACGGCGCGGCCGAACGGATGACGGCGCCCGTTCCTGCGGCATCGCGCCCCTGCGCGCGGGACACCTCGGCAACTGCAAGCCAGTCATGCCCGGACAGTGAACTACCGGAGGGAAGTCCGGCGCGCGTTCCGGACGATAACAAGTACGTGGTAGAGCCGTCGCCGGGAACACGCCTTGCCACGCGGTCCGGGAAAGCCAGCGCCACCACAAGGCCCGTCGCTTCCCCTGCCGTGACATCGGCGGCCGCCTTGGGACGCACGACGGCGGCAGCTTCCTTCCGTACCAACGTCTCCATCCGCTGGACGTCTTCCGCGAAACGACGCGCGCCCGGGTCCGAACCTGAGCGCAGGGCCGACAGCAGCTTGTTGAGGTCCGCCCCCGGTGCCCTCTGCCCGCCGGCAACGAGGGCCACTGTTTCAGCCGCTGCGCGTCGACCCGCCACCGCCGATCCGTCCAGCAAGGCGCGGGCAAGCCGGGGGTCGGCGGGGATCCGGGCCAAGGTCTTGCCCACGGCGGTGACTGTTCCTTCCGCTGTCACGGCACCCAGCTCCCGGAGGACCTCCACGGCATCGTTCATGGCCGCAACCGGCGGTGCATCGGGAAGTTTCAGGTCTACGCCGCCCGGCGCGCCCCAACATGCAAGGACCAAAGCAGCGCTGGTGAGGTCTGCAACGGAGATTTCGGGTGTCTGATGTGCCGGAGCTGCAGCATAAGCCTGCTGGTCGTAGCAGCGGACCACCGTACCCGGACCCTGCCGTGCTGCACGGCCGGCACGCTGATCAGCCGAGGCCCTGGAGCAGGAAACGGTCACGAGTCCGGACATGCCGCGGCCGGCGTCCCGGCGCGGTTCCCTTGAAAGCCCCGAGTCGATGACCACACGCACGCCGGGAACTGTGAGCGACGATTCAGCCAAGGAGGTAGACACGATGATGCGCGGCAGGCCGCCAGGTTCACGGCCGGATACCGCGCGGTCCTGGGCTTCCGGACCGATCTGGCCGTGCAACTCCAGCACCTCCACGTTTCCCGACACCAGACCACGAAGACGAGTGGCGACGTCGGACACTTCACGGGCTCCCGGAAGGAAAACCAAGGCGTCTACGTCGGCGTCCGGGGCCAAGGCTGCTGCGTGGGTTGTCGCCGCCGTGTGGGCCACGTGGTCAAGGAAAAGCCGGGAAACGCCTCGAGCGTCCAAGCGGTGCTCGCGGGCAGGAACCCACTGGACCTTCAGCGGGTACAGCGCGGAAGGGCAGTCGACGACGGGAGCCGGGTCGCCGCCGTCGAGCCCTGTCCCCAGCAGTGTGGCAAAACGCGCGGCGTCGAGGGTTGCCGACATCGCCACCACGGTAATGTCGCCGCGAAGTTCCCGGACCTCCGCAAGCATGCCCACCAGGAGATCCGTTTCGAGTCCACGTTCGTGGACCTCATCCAGGACCACAGCGCTGACGTCCTCAAGACCGGGGTCGGCAAGGAGACGCCGCAGGAGAATACCTGGCGTGACGAACTCAACCACCGTGTCCTGGCTGACTTTGCTTTCCCCGCGGACGGTGTAGCCAACCCGGCGGCCCAGCTGGCTGCCGTCCAGCGACGCGAGGCGGCGCGCGGCTGAGCGGGCCGCTACACGGCGGGGCTGCGTGACGACGACGCGCGGCCGGCCTGGACTCTGTTCGGACACTAGGTTGGCGAGCAGCGGAGGCACGAGGGTGGTCTTACCTGTCCCGGGCGGCGCCTGTACCACTGCCGCGCCGCCGCCGCCCTGAGTTGCCAGGGCGGCGGTCAGGTTCGAGAGGGAATCAGCAAACACCAGCCCCGTACCTATGGTGTCCAGTCTGAAAGTCACCAGACCATTGTCCCTGTTGGGTGACAGGGAAAAGGCCACACCCCCTCGAAGGAAGCGTGGCCGTTTCGGTGGGGCTGCGTCTCTAGCCGATAGTGGAGACGTCGATGACAAAGCGGTAGCGGACGTCCGAGGCAAGGACGCGCTCATAGGCGTCGTTGATCTTGCTGGCCGGGATGACCTCGATCTCGGCGCCCAGGCCGTGCTCTGCGCAGAAGTTCAGCATTTCCTGCGTTTCGCGGATGCCGCCAATGGCCGAACCAGCGAACCGGCGACGACCCGTGATCAGTGAGAACACGTTAACCGGCAGTGGTTCGGCCGGTGCGCCAACGTTGACCAACGTGCCATCAAGTGTCAGCAACTGAAGGTACGCGCTGATGTCGATGGAAGCACTGACCGTGTTGACGATGAGGTCGAAGGTGCCGCCGAGCTGCTCGAACGTGGTGGGATCGCTGGTGGCGTAGTAGTGGTCCGCGCCCAGCTTGAGCCCGTCTTCCATCTTCTTAAGTGACTGCGAAAGGACTGTGACCTCAGCGCCCATGGCGTGCGCGATCTTGACGGCCATATGGCCGAGACCGCCGAGACCGACGACGGCAACCTTCTTGCCGGGGCCGGCGCCCCAGTGATGCAGCGGCGAGTAGGTGGTGATGCCGGCGCACAGCAGCGGCGCTGCGACGTCGAGGTCCAGGCCTTCCGGGATGGTGACGACGAAGTCTTCGTTCACCACCACGTGGCTGGAGTAGCCACCCTGGGTGATGGTGCCGTCGCGGTCAACGGAGCCATAGGTCCCTACGTTTCCCTTGAGGCAATACTGCTCTTCTCCGGCCAGGCAGTTCTTGCACTCCTTGCAGGAGTTGACCATGCAGCCGACGCCCACGCGGTCGCCCACCTTGTGTTTGGTGACGTCCGAGCCAACCTCGGTGACGATGCCTGCAATTTCGTGGCCAGGGGCCAACGGGTACTGCTGCGGGCCCCAATCACCGCGGACAGTATGGATATCAGAGTGGCAAATGCCGGCGAACTTGATATCGATGTGGACGTCGTTGGGGCCGACCTCACGACGTTCGATGGTGGTCAGGGTCAGGTCGCCCGTAGCCGAGGGGGCAGCGTAAGCATTAGCGGTAGGCATGTTTCTCCTGCGTGGTGAACGTTGGTGGATGTCTCCATCTAACCCTGTTTCCCTGGACGCAAGGAGTCACTGTTGTTAGGGGTAATGACAGGGACTCCCTGAGCTGCTCAAAAGTCATACCGTAGGAAGCATGGACAATCGGACTGAGACACGCGACTTTCTTGCCACTCGGCGGGCGAAAATTACCCCCGAGCAGGCCGGACTGGCGGCCTACGGCGGAAACCGGCGTGTCCCGGGACTTCGTCGCGGCGAGGTGGCCATGCTCGCCGGAGTGAGTGTGGAGTATTACACCCGCTTGGAGCGCGGAAACCTCTCCGGCGTCTCTGAAAGCGTGCTGGAGTCCTTGGCCGGTGCACTGCAGCTTGACGACGCTGAACGCGCCCATCTTTACGACCTCGCCCGGGCGGCAAGCGACGGCGGCAAGTCCCGGCGTCGACCAGTCCGGAAGCAGGCCATCCGGCCTGGCGTGCAACTCACTTTGGATGCGATTAGCGGCTCCCCCGCTTTCATTCGCAACGGTCGCTTGGACCTACTGGCAACCAACGCCCTGGGCCGGGCTTTATATGCCGACATTTACGACAGTCCCGCCGGACCACCCAACCATGCACGATTCCTGTTCCTCGACCCTCGCAGCCACGATTTCTACACGGACTGGGAACGCGCCGCCAACGACACCGTGGCCATCATGAGGACCGAAGCCGGCAGGGATCCCTACGACCGGGGGCTAAGTGACCTGGTGGGTGAGCTGTCCACCCGCAGCGAGGAATTCCGGGTCCGTTGGGCGTCGCACAATGTCCGCCAGCACTACACCGGAAAGAAACATTTCCGCCACCGGATAGTGGGCGACCTGCATTTGTTGTACGAAGCCCTCGAGCTGTCCGCCGATGCCGGTTTGACCTTGACGGTTTACAACGCTGAGCCCGGCACCGGCACGGCGGACGCCCTGCAACTGCTCGCAAGTTGGGCTTCGACCGCCCTCACCATTCCCGAGGATTCCGGAGCTTACAGGGACATATCCAACACGTCATCCAGGAGTGATCGAGGTTGATCGTTTGCTGACCACTTATTGACCGTGGTTGAGGGACGCGAATAGGGCTTGCCGACCTTGCCTTCGGTACCGGCCCCTCGACTTACCACGTGCTCTCCGTGGGGTACGCGCTGGACCTGGTCGGTGCCCGGTTCTTACATCCGATTCACGCCGTCGCTGAGACGGATCCGGCAGCGCTGACAGCTTCACTGGATGCCCTCCCCTGGCGGAAGGAAGCGTGGGGGTCCGGCGCGTGGGTGGATGCTTGGGGAACCGCGGCGTACTGGAACCTGGCCCGGGCGCACCCGAACTCCTCCGGTTCCCTTGACGCACTGTTCGGCTGGTTGCTGACCCACGTCAATCCCGCGGCAGGAATCTGGGGAAAACCCACGGATGACAACAGGCTCAAGATGGTCAACGGCTATTACCGCTTGACGCGTGGCACGTTCGCCCAGTTCGGATTGCCAGTGCCCTACGTTGAGCGGCTCGTTGACACAGTTCTGGAGCACTCCGCGGACCCACGCTATTTCGCCCCTGACCGGCAGAACGCCTGCAATGTCCTGGACGTCGTCCATCCCCTGTGGCTCGCGTCCAAGCAGACGAAGCACCGACCCTGGAAATGAACGCGTGGGCACGGACTCAACTGAAGCACGCACTGGGTCGGTGGCATTCCGGCGAGGGAATGGCCTTCAGCGCAGCACCAGAGAGTGGGAACCAGCACCTTCCAACCCTGCAGGGAACCGAAATGTGGCTGGCCATCGTCTGGTACCTGGCCGACCTTCTCGGAAGCGCCGAAGCCCTGGGATACAGGCATCAGGGCGTCCATCGGCCTGAACCGGCGTATTCGCTTCCGACACTCTAGGCATCAAACGCCAGTACTTCTCCACCGATCTGGACTCTTCTTGCCGTCTCGCAGCGGGCTGAGCACCGGCAACCAAAAAATGTCAGACCCCCATGACATGGTTTTTGTATGGGAATCATCGGGCAGGTCGTGGCAAGGCGGGCAGGGTCGCCGCGCGCCTATGAGTTGCTTCGCCAGCGCGCCCGTCGTTCTTTAGCTGTGCCTGCCCGGCTGGCAGAGTACGAGGGCTCCGCGCACAAGGACATTGCGTACGCTGGCTCCGAGACGGCATCCACCGTTGCCGATAGAGCCCGTTGCGCAGGGCCGCTTGTTGGATTCGAGTCGGTGCCCACGCCCGGAGAGTCCGTGCCCGAAGAGGCGCGCGCGTGGCCCGAGGAACCCCCGCCAGAACAGTTGCCCGCGGAGTCCTCGTTGTCTGGTTTGCACGCTATGGAAGCGGCGCTCCTTGAAGGTGCTGCCGCAGCGGACGCTTTGCGATCAGTGGCGGCCGATGAGGTGCGGTTGTTGGGGTTTGTTGAGGCGGCTGATTTCGCTGACAGGGTCGAGGAGATCTCCCGGTCGGTGGAGTACTTGCAGCTGGTTGCTGCGCAGGCGGTGGAACGGACCCGGAAGGAAGCTCAGCAAGCCCGGCCGGGGGTGTCGGCGGCAGCGCCGGAGTGGCGGACGGGGTGGACTGACCCGGTGGCAGGACCCGAGACTGCGGCAGCTTCCCAGAGCGCGACTTCTCAGAGTAGGACGGGAACCGCCACAGCTGGGGCGACCTTTGGTGAAGCACGTTCCACACCTTCCGCCGGTGGAGATGGTTTCGTGGCGGGGACCGAATCAGCACGTAGGTCTTCCGCCGCCAGGGCCAGTGTCTTGGATGACGGGTATCGGAACGCGGCGGAATTCTTGCGGGCACGGTTGCGGATCGGTATCGGCGAGGCCAGGCGCAGGCTTGCCCTCGCCGCCGAGGTCCTGCCAAAGGTCGGAGTGACCGGGCAGGACGTCCCGGCCCGGCGGGAAATCCTCGCCGACGCCATCGGATCGGCTTTGGTGCCCTCCCGGTCCGCGACGACCATCAGTACCGCCCTGGACAAAGTCCGGCACCTCGCAGAACCCGGGACCATCACCGACATGGAACACGCCCTCACCAACACCGCCATCGAAACCGACCCCGACTTCGTGGCCAAGATGGCCCGACGATGGACCGACCTCATCGACCAGGACGGCCCCGAACCCACTGAAGAAGCACTCCGCCAACTCCAAGGCGCGTTCCTCCGCCGCCGACGCCGCCACGGACTCCACCACCTCGAAATCTTCGCCACCGCCGAACAATACGAAACCCTCACCACCGCCATGAACGCCGCCACCAACCCCCGCCTCAATGGTCCGGAGTCCGGCACGGCACCCAGCGAAGGCCCGGATCAAGGACCTGGCACGGGAGCCCCGGCCGGATCAGGAGCCGACGAAGCAACCATGCAAGAAGCAGATCTCGGACCAAGCGGCCCGGACCTGGACCGGCGCTCGAGGGCGCAGAAACTTCTCGACGGCCTCGTCGGTGCGTGCAGCGTCGCGATGAGCACCGCGAAACTCCCGTCGAACGGCGGCCTCCGACCCCAAGTCACCGTCACCATCGACCGCCGCGACCTCTTCAACCAACTCCACCTCAGCCACACCCAGCCCGGCTCCGGGAACCGGCTCAGCACCGGGACCGCCACATTCCTGGGCCCGATCCACCCGAACACCATCCGCAAAATCGCCTGCGACGCCGACATCCTCCCGGTCCTGCTCGGCAGCGACTCCCAAATCCTGGACATCGGCCGCACCACCCGGATCTTCCCACCCCACATCCGCAAAGCCATCACCGCACGCGACCAAGGCTGCGCCTTCCCCGACTGCACCATGCCCGCACCCTGGTGCGAAGCCCACCACACCACCTACTGGTCCCACGGCGGCACCACAGGCACAAACAACGGCACCCTGCTCTGCAGCCACCACCACCACCTCATCCACAAGGAGCAATGGCGCATCGACATGACAACAGGCATCCCCTGGTTCATCCCCCCACCCCACATCGACCCCCACCAAACACCCCTCAAAACATCAACAAGTCAGCCCAGGAGTGGTGGTGGTGGGTACGCGGTGAAGTGAGGCCTGGCCATTCGCGACCGAAAACCTGTTGAGTCACCGCGGTCTCAGGCGCGGCCCCAAAAAGGTGCGGCCATTGCAGGAGCGCGCCCGTTATAGGTCACAGCGCCACTTGCAGCGCCGTCCTGGAGTGCAGCCACGGCTGGGTTAGTGCGGAACCCGTCACGGCCGCCTTGGTCAGGGCCCTACGTGCCACCTCGCTACCGGCCACCGTGCCATTGGTCACGGCCGCACTGGGATGCGGGCCGTCCTCGGGCCCAGCCCTAACGTGGGCGACTCTGTCAGACACTCGCCTTGCCACATTCTTCGTGACCTTCAGTTCAGATTGTCTTTCAGCTCAGCCGGCCTGCAAGGTCAGCGATCTTCCGTTCCAGTGCACTCCGTTCGGCGGCGTTCCCGCACAGGTTCAGGGCTTCCAGCAGGGCATTCCTTGCCTCCGTGTGGCGACCCAGTCTGGTGAGGAGTTCACCTCGAACTGTCGGCAGGAGGTGGGAGCCTTCAAGCTCACCCCTGCCCTTGAGTGCGTCCACGAGGTCCAGACCGGCAGCGGGACCTGAAGCCATGGCCACGGCAACTGCGCGATTGAGTTCAATAACGGGCGATGGAGACAGCCGCCCGAGGGCCTCGTACAGAATGACGATCCGTTGCCAGTCAGTCTCTGCCGCAGTCCGGGCCACTGCATGGCATTCCGCGATGGACGCCTGCAGCCCGTAGGCGCCCAGCCCCCGGCCCGCAGCGACCGCCGTCGAAAGTGCCGCCCTGCCCCGGCGTATGGCGGACTGATCCCATCGCCGTCGATCCTGGTCTTCAAGAAGGACAGGCCGTCCGGCGGCGTCGAGCCTGGCAGGAAAGCGAGCGGCCGTCAGTTCCATCAGGGCCAAAAGGCCAAACACTTCGGGCTCGGGGGCCAGCCGTACCAACACACGGGCGAGGCGGCGTGCGTCACTGGCTAGTTCTGTCCGCATCCACGAATCCCCTCCGGAAGCGAAGGAACCTTCCGTGAAAATCAGATAGACAACCTGCAGCACCGAGCCCAGCCGCTCGGGAATTTCAGATGGCTCCGGCACGGCGAACGGGATGTGGGCCGCAGCAAGTGTCTTCTTTGCCCGTGTGATGCGGGCTTGGATAGTTGGAACGGGCATCAGGAACGCCTTGGCGATCTCCTCCGTGCCCATGCCGCCCACTACCCGCAGCGCCAAGGCAATCCGCGCTTCCTTGGACAACACCGGATGGCAGGAGATGAACATCAGCGCGAGCACGTCATCGTTGATCGAATCGGGGTTGAACAGAGTGTCCACGCCCGGTTCCTCTTCGGACAGGCCGCGGGCCAGCAAGGCGTACTTTTCGTCCCGCACGGCACGTCGCCGGAACGAATCGATCGCCCGACGCCGGCCCGCCGTCAGGAGCCAACCTGCCGGCTCTGCGGGGATGCCGCTGACCGACCAGGACACGAGGGCTTCTGCGAGCGCTTCCTGCGCAAGGTCCTCTGCCAATGTGAAGTCGCCGGTGTAGCGGGCAAGGGCGCCGACGATGCGGGCGGATTCACTCCGCCACACAGCTTCGACGGCGGCCCTTGCCTCATTGCTGCTCACGCGGGTGGGTGTTGTCCGGAGTTTCCGTGGTGGGAATCAGAGCTGGCCGGTCTGCTCGCGCCATGCGCGCTCCTTTTGGATCCATTCGTTGTCTTGCGGGAACTCATCGATGCTGGTGACGCGGCGGATTTCGGTCTTGGTACCGGCTGTCATGGGCGCACGCTTGGCCCATTCGACGGCTTCCTGCTGGGATGCGACGTCCAGGATGTAGTAGCCGCCGAACAGTTCTTTTGTCTCTCCGTAGGGGCCGTCGGTGACAACCGGGGTTTCACCGGTGAAGTCCACCACGACGCCATCTTTCGCATCGTCAAGGCCTTCAGCGGCCAAGAGGACTCCGGCACGGATAAGTTCGTCGTTGAATTTGCCCATGGCTTCGAGGATCTCGTTGAAGTCGATGTTCTCGAACTTGGCGTAGGAAGCGTCGTCTGCCCGCATGATCAACATGTATTTCGCCATTTCACTCAATCTCCTGTGTCGTGGAAAGCCGCCTTTTCGACTTTCTCATCCATAGGTCGAACAGTGCGAGTAAAAATCGACAACACCTTGGAAGAGTTTTTGATGCGACGGAAAGGATCCCCCGGAATGCTCCAGGGGATCCTTATCAACCGATCATCGTCGTAGTTGGTTCAGTTAGCGTCCGCCTCCTCCGATGACCCCCGCTTCAACAGCTTTGGTCACGGCGTCAGCTTCGGCTTGTGTGAGCTTGCCGTCCGTTACCGCTTTGTCGAGCTTGGTCTTCAGCGCAGCGGAACGCTCTTCCTGGGCGGCGGCACGGATTTCTTCCAGTGCCGTGGTGACCTTGGCTTCGTCTACACCGAGTGCTTCGGCGAGAGACTTCGCCAGGGCTGCATCCTGTGCTGTGCGGTCCGGCTTGGTTCCTTCCGTTCCTTGTGCGGGCGGTGTGGCGGGTTTGTTTGCCTCGCGGAACGCCGTCAAGGCTTCGGTGACCTTGGCTTCGTCCACTCCGAGCTTGGTGGCCAGTTCCGCGGCGATCTGGCCGCCGTCCCGGCCGTGTCCGTGGCCGCCGGGCCTGCCGCCGCGATCCGACGGCGTGGTGGCGTCCGCGGATGACGTGGCGCTAGGCGACGGTGTGGTGGCAGCAGTGGCGATGCTGGTCGCGCCCAATCCGGCGCCCAATGCGAGCGCTCCTGCTGCGACGGTCAAGGTGATTCTCTTGGTTCTCGACATGTACCTCTCCTCAATGAGCCGTCCGTACGGCTGGTGTCTGAGGGACGATCAATGGTGCCGTCCTCTTAACACCATGAGAGGCCCACCACAGCCCAGGCTGTTTCGAACCTGTCATTCGGCTGTGAAAGTAAAGCCGAGTCTGTGGGACGTGTCGTTAGCGGACCCGGTCCAGCGCGTCCAGCAGCCGCTTGACTGATCCACCCAGGTTCCAGTCAGAGGCCAGCTGCTCAAGTTCGGTGCGCGCGTCGCCGGTGACCGGGCGCAGTTCAGCGCCCGCTTGTTCAAGCGTCGGCACCTTCAAGTCGCGCACAACGTTCACGACGGCGGGTGCCACCTTGAGGTAGTCAGCAGCCGCGGACAGCTTCGCCCGTATGGAAGCCGACAGACCGCCGTCGGGGTCTTCTGCCGCTTCAAGCAGTCCTTCCAATGATCCGTGCTCGCCAAGCAATGATGCTGCCGTCTTTTCTCCTATGCCGGCAACGCCGGGGAGCCCGTCGGAGGCATCGCCCCGGAGTGTTGCGAAGTCGGCATATTGCTGGGGCAGGACACGGTACTTGCCCACCACTACGACGTCCGTGACAACTTCCAGGTTTTTCATGCCCCGGGCGGTGTAGATGATACGGACCTCACGGTCATCGTCGACGAGCTGGAAAAGGTCGCGGTCGCCGGTGACCACGTCGGTCGGGATGTGCGCTTGGCTCGCATAGGTCCCCACGACATCGTCGGCCTCATGGTCGTCAACGCCCACCACGGCGATCCCGGCAAGGTCCAGTACACGGCGGATCATGGGTATCTGCGCTTCAAGGGGGTCTGGGACAACCTCAACGTCCGGGCCGTTTGGAACGATTTCAGCGACACGGTGGGACTTGTAGCTGGGGATCAGATCCACGCGCCATTGAGGGCGCCAGTCGTTGTCCCAGCAGGCGACGAGGTGCGTGGCTTCGTAGTCGGTGGTGAGGCGGGCGATCATGTCCATGAGTCCCCGCACTGCGTTCACGGGTGTTCCGTCGGGTCGGCGGATGGAATCGGGCACACCGTAGAAGGCACGGAAGTACAGGGAGGCAGTGTCCAGAAGCATCAGTCGCGGCATACCTGATCCTGACATGCCCGTAGGCCAATCCGAAGGAGGCGAACACCAGGTTCTGTCATAAGACGCGTGCGGGACTTGAACGCGGGTGTGAGCCGCATTACGATTATTGGAGCGATAATAGAACACGCTGTTCTATTATCGAACAAACCTAGATCATTGCCCACAAAGAAGTGAGGAAAGCCCGTGCAGTTCCACCACCACGGTTACGTATCCGGTGACCCGCGAGTCGAGCCTGCGGCCGGCGTCGGAATCAACCGCCCAGCCGAGCTTCCCGACGAAGTTGACGTCCTTATCGTGGGCACGGGTCCTGCTGGGATGCTGACCGCGGCACAGCTTTCCCAGTTTCCGGATGTCACCACCCGCATTATTGAGCGACGTCCCGGTCGTTTGGCCATCGGCCAGGCAGACGGCATCCAAGCACGCAGCGTGGAGACCTTTCAAGCATTCGGGTTTGCGGAGCGCATCACCGCCGAGGCCTACCGCATCACGGAGATGGCCTTCTGGAAGCCGGACCCGGCTGACCACTCCCGCATCGTCCGCGCCGCCCGCGCCGTGGATGATCCGGCCGGTATCAGCGAATTCCCGCACCTGATCGTCAACCAGGCCCGCGTCCTGGACTACTTCGCGGAGTTCATGGCCAACTCCCCCACACGCATGACGCCGGACTACGGCTATGAGTTCCACGGTCTCCAGGTCACCGGCGAGGGCGAATATCCTGTGGCCGTAACGCTTGCCCACACGTCCGGGCCCAACGAAGGCCACGAGCGGATCATCCGGGCCAAGTACGTCGTGGGAGCAGACGGCGCCCGCAGCAAGGTTCGCGAATCCATTGGCTGCCACCTTGCCGGCGACCAAGCCAACCATGCGTGGGGCGTCATGGACGTCCTCGCCGTCACCGACTTCCCTGACATCCGCACCAAGTGCGCCATCCAGTCCGGCGAGGGCGGCAGCATCCTGCTGATCCCCCGCGAGGGCGGCCACCTGTTCCGCATGTACGTGGACCTGGGCGAAGTTAATCCCAATGACAAAGGCGCTGTGCGCAAGACGACCATTGAGCAGATCATCCAAAAGGCCAACGACATCCTCCACCCGTACACGTTGGACGTCCGCAACGTTGCTTGGCACAGCGTCTACGAGGTAGGCCACCGGCTCACGGACAGGTTCGACGACGTTCT
Source organism: Arthrobacter sp. GW822-FHT05G07 (assembly GCF_058799755.1). Taxonomy (NCBI): domain Bacteria; kingdom Bacillati; phylum Actinomycetota; class Actinomycetes; order Micrococcales; family Micrococcaceae; genus Arthrobacter; species Arthrobacter sp. GW822-FHT05G07. The sequence goes on from NZ_JBXALT010000002.1 coordinate 81,314, forward strand.
GCCGGAGGAGCGCGGAACGCGCACCCCACGGGTGTTCATCACCGGCGACGCCTGCCACACCCACTCCGCCAAGGCCGGCCAAGGCATGAACGTCTCCATGCAAGACGGCTTCAACATCGGCTGGAAACTCGGCCACGTCCTCGAAGGCCGCAGCCCGGAAAGCCTGCTGGACACCTACTCGGCCGAACGCCAGGTAGTGGCGAAGAACCTCATCGACTTCGACAAGCAGTGGTCCACGTTGATGGCCAAGAAACCCGAAGAGTTCGAAGATCCCGCGGAACTGGAGACCTTTTACACCAGCACCGCCGAATTCCCTGCCGGCTTCATGACCCAATACGCCCCATCGATGCTTGTAGCCGAAGCACAGCACCAGGAACTCGCCACCGGCTTCCCGGTGGGTAAACGCTTCAAGTCCGCGTCGGTTGTCCGCGTCTGCGACACCAATCCCATGCACCTGGGTCACCACGCCAAAGCTGATGGGCGCTGGCGCATCTACGTTTTCGCTGACGCCGCCCAGGCTGGCGCCGCTGGTCCGGTGGCGGACTTCGCCGAATGGATCGCGAACTCGCCGGAATCGCCGCTGGCCGCGACGCCGTCGAGCGCTGACCGCGACGCCTGGTTCGATGTGAAGGTGATCTACCAGCAAGACCACACCACCATCGATATCAACGCAGTACCTGCAGCTTTCAAGCCGACGGTCGGACCATTCAAGCTCACGTACCTCGAGAAGGTCTTCGGCGCCGACCCGAAAGCTGACATCTTCGATACACGAGGCCTCAGCCGCGACGGCGTCGTTGTTGTCGTCCGCCCTGACCAGTATGTCGCCAACGTGCTGCCCCTGACAGCCACGGCGGAACTTGGCGGATTCTTCGCGCCGCTGTTGTCTGCGGGACGTACTGAAGCGGGCGCCGCAGAGCCGGGCTTGGTCAGCAACCAAGCCTGAACAGAACCGGAATCAGCCGGGGAGCCGACCGTCAACTCCCCGGCTGTTCCGGCGCCACACCGTGACGTTGTTCTATAGTGTCGGAGCGGTCAGGCAGAATGTGATTCATGGGGCGGTGGAGCGAAGATACAGTGATGAAGGCCGCTCCGGACTCTTCCTCACTCGCAGCAGCACGGAAACTTGCACACCCCGGCCCGTGGTCTGAATCGGGCAGCAACGATGTCCTTGTTTGGGGAAAGTGCCAAGGCAGCGGAAAAACGCCGTACCAAGTGAGCGTGGACATCGTCGCACCCGCCTACCGGTGCTCGTGTCCCAGCCGGAAGTTCCCCTGCAAGCATGCTCTGGCCTTGCTGCTTCTTTGGTCCCGGGGTGAGGCGGCCGAGGCCGGTGCCGACGCCGCCGATTTCGCAAAGGAATGGGCCGGTCAAAGGGCTGATCGTGCCTCGGCCAAAGAACGTCGACAAGCCGAACAACCCGCAGATCCGGAAGCCCAGGCAAAACGTCTCGCCGCCAGGCTGGCCCTCATGGACGCCGGGATAGACGACTTCTCGCGCTGGCTGACGGACCTTGTCCGGACAGGACTTGCCACTGCACGCAAGCAGCCTTATTCGTGGTGGGACGGTGTGGCTGCCCGTTTGGTGGACTCGCAGCTTCCTGGTTTGGCCGACCAAGTGCGGGACATGGCTTCCCAAATCCACGGCAGGACGGACTGGGCAGACCATCTCCTCCTTCACGCCGGCCGCTGGTGGGCGCTGGCCAAAGCATGGAAAGCACGGGACACACTCTCGCCGGAAGAATTCGCTGACGTCAAGGCTGCCCTCGGATGGGCCACGGCGTCTGCCGACGTACAAAATACCGAGTCCTTGGCGGGCCCGTGGCTGGTACTTGGAGCCCATCGGAGCGACGACGGACGCCTCCAGCAACAACGGACCTGGCTTCGCGCCCCCGACGGAACCATGGTGGTGGTCCTTGACTTCGCCGCGCAAGGCCAGGGGCTGGCGGCGCCGCAACTCGCGGGCGCACAGCTTGAAGCCACGGTTGCCCGCTACCCCGGCTCAGCACCGCAGCGTGCCATGTTCACCAGCGCCATCGTCCCGCAGGGGGTTGTCAAAAGCCTCGGGAACGGCAACAGCATCATGCAAGCGCTCGAACAGGAGTCAGCTGCAGTTGCGCGCTCACCATGGCGGACCCGGCACCCCGTGCTGTTGGGCGGCGTCACCGTCAACCCCGAGGAGAGGGGGTGGTTGCACGATCCAAAAGGCCACGCCCTTCCTCTGGTGGATGCTCCCCTTGACTCCCTGCTGGCACTGACCGGTGGCCATGCTGTGGACATTTTCGGCGAACTGGATGACGGCCGTTTTCGTCCGCTGACCGTCGTCGTCGACGGAATGGTGGTAACTCCATGACGTGGTTGGCTGAACTCCGAACAGCAGCGCTGGTGGGGACAGGACGACACGACGCACCCAAGCCGCCCGACGAACTGGGATTTCGTGCGCCTGAAGGCCTTCCCCGCGAGGAATCCCTGCTTGATCAAGCCGCCATGGCCGACGTCGCAACCCGTACATCCCGGACAGCAGCCGCAGCCCCAAGCAGCGGGCTTGTTTCGCCGGCCCCGGCTGACACCGAGCCCCAAGCCAGTGGCGAGGCCGCCCGGCTCCTGGAACTCTTGCTGACCCAGCCACCCGTGGGGCTCGAACTGAGAACCCAGCTGGTAGTGGACTGGCTACGGTTCGCGGAAGAAACACGACGGCGGGTCCCCCACCGCCTGCTGCCCGCGTTGCTCCTTGTGGCCGAGACCAAATCCGCCGTTTTCAGGCGCCTTGAACCTGCCATTGGAACCCGCGGCCGCTGGCTGAAGGAACTCAAGAGCCCATCTTCACAGGAGGCTGCGGCAGAGTGGTCTGAACTTGGGAGCGCCGACGCCGCGGTAGAGCTTGACCGGCTAAGAGGCCTTGATCCGGCAGCTGCGCGCGAGCAACTCCTGGCGCACTGGACGTCTCTCAGCGCAAGGGAACGCGCCGGCAACCTGGCATTGTTCGCCGGCAACGTGGATGATGACGACGAAGCACTGCTGGAGCAGGCCTTGGACGACAAAGCCAAGAGTGTTCGCGACGTGGCACTCCGGCTCCTGGACCAGCTTCCGGGGAGTGCCCGCGCGGCCCGCATGGCCGCCCGGCTGGTACCCCTGCTGCACGTCAAAGGGCTCTTGAACAAACGGCTGGACATCGATCTCCCTCCGGACCCTGACGGGGCGGCACTACGCGACGGGGTTCCGGCCGACCCGCGCAGGGGCGAACCAGACCGACTGGCGCGGTTGGACGCCATCATCAGTGGAGCCCCGCTGGATGTATGGACGTCGGTTTCGGGCCGGAACCGGGCGGCCACCGCTGCATTGGTGCAGGGCGAACCGCGCATCCTGGACGTATTGATCGCCACCGCTGCCGCCCGCAAAGATACCGAGTGGGCGCGTGCGCTGCTCACCGTCAGGACGGACAGAAGACTGCTGGTCTGCCTGCCTGCCGAAGAACGGGAACATTGGCTGGAGCGGCATGTCCGCGAAAGCGGCGACGACCCCTTGACGCTGGCTCCGCTTCTGCAAGACCTGCCGCAGCCGTGGTCCGTGTCCTTGGCTGAAGCTGTGCTCACAGTGATCTCCGGCAAGGACGGGGGCCGTTTGGCAGCATCCCTGGCCGCAGTTTTGCCTACCGCGCTTCCACCTGAGGCCAACCAACGTTGCCGGCAGCTTCTGGAACGAACAGACGACGACGTCGCCCGGCGCCGAGTGTTGCGCGACGCAGTCCAATACCAATCATTCAGACAATCCCTGACGGAGGCTTTCCGATGACCGATGCCCAGAACGCAACAGAGGTCCTTCGCGCCCACGCCGAGAATGCGTATGCCGATGAACTCAGCGCTTTGGCTGCAGTTGACGACCGCCCCCGTCCCCCCAGCTGGCGGCTGTCTCCCTGGGCTGTCACCACGTACATCCTGGGAGGAACCCTGGCCAATGGCGCCCGGATCACCCCGAAGTATCTCGGATCTGAACGCCTGGTGGAAATCGCCGTGGCATCACTGGCCACAGACCGCGCCCTGCTGTTGCTGGGTGTCCCGGGAACCGCCAAAACGTGGCTTGGTGAGCATCTGGCGGCAGCCATCTCAGGCTCGTCCACGTTGGTGGTGCAGGGTACTGCCGGCACGCCCGAAGAGGCTCTGCGGTATGGATGGAATTATGCCCGCTTGCTGGCCGATGGCCCCTCCCGCGCCGCCATGGTTCCGGGTCCTGTCATGCGGGCCATGGAAACAGGAAGCCTGGTGCGGGTAGAGGAGCTCACTCGAATACCCTCCGATGTGCAGGACTCCCTCATCACCATCCTCAGCGAGAAGACCCTGCCCATCCCTGAGCTCAATGAGGAAGTTCAGGCGCGGAAGGGCTTCAACGTCATCGCCACAGCGAACAACCGCGACAAAGGCGTCAACGACCTCTCGTCCGCCCTTCGCCGCCGCTTCAACACCGTGGTCCTGCCGCTCCCTGACAGCATCGACCAAGAGGTGGAAATCGTGACCACACGCGTTCGCAGCCTGGGAGAGTCCTTGGAGCTGCCAGCCGATTTGGCTGCACTTTCCGAGATCCGCAGAGTGGTTACCGTCATGCGCGAACTGCGTTCAGGCGTGACCCAGGACCAACGCACCACCATCAAATCGCCATCCGCCACGCTATCCACGGCAGAAGCCATCTCCGTGATGACCAACGGGCTCTCCCTGGCAGCGCACTTTGGCGATGGCACCGTACGGGCGGAGGACGTGGCCGCCAGTTTGGTGGGCGCAGTGATCAAGGATCCGGTGCAGGACCGCGTGATCTGGCAGGAATACTTGGAGACAGTCGTCCGGAACCGGCCTGAATGGAAAGACCTGTACCGGGCCTGCCGCGACCTCGAATCGTCCAACTGAAACATGACAGACGTCCACATTCTGGGGATCCGGCACCACGGTCCGGGTTCTGCCCATTCCGTCGCTGAGGCCTTGGCCACCCTTCGGCCCGATCTGGTGATGGTGGAAGGGCCGCCGGAACTGGACCAAGTCATCCCGCTGGTCACGGATCCGGACATGGTTCCGCCCGTCGCCGGCCTGATCTACGCGGTGGACGAGCCCCGTTTAGCTTCCTTCTACCCGATGGCCAGCTTCTCGCCCGAGTGGGTGGCGATTCGTTGGGCCCTGTCCACGGGCAAGTTGGTGCGAGCCATCGATTTACCCGCGGCGCACACGTTTGCGCTCCGGGCCGCGGAGGAACGTGCCCTGTCGGCTACTGAGGAGGAAGAGCCTGCCGCTTCTACTCCCGACGACGGCTTGGAACCTCCCGCCGTCCCGCAGCAGGCCTACCGGCCAGACGCCATCGGGATGCTGGCCGAAGCTGCCGGTTACAGCGATGCGGAGCGCTGGTGGGAGGACGCAGTAGAGCACCGGAAGACAGACCCTGTTGAACGGTTCGAAGCCCTCATCGATGCGATCTCCGAAATCAGGGCCTTGGACCAACGTCCCGCTGACCATCCTGACGTGGTGGAGAACAACCGCAGGGAAGCTGCCATGCGACGCCTTTTGCGCGCCGCCATACGCGAAGGGCATGAACGCATCGCAGTAGTGTGCGGCGCGTACCACGCACCGGCGCTGGTGCCCGCCGGTTTCCCTTCACTTTCTGCCGACAACAAAGTGCTCGCAGGCTTGCCCAAAACCAAGGTGGCCGTCACCTGGGTCCCTTGGACCTCGAGCCGGCTCAGCCTGGGCAGCGGATACGGTGCAGGCGTCACCGCGCCCGGCTGGTATCAACACCTGTTCGCACATTGGATGGCCCAGGACCCCACGAGGGACGTTGCCACTACATGGTTGGTTCGGGTAGCCCACGCCCTGCGGAAAGAGAACCTGGATGCTTCCACGGCCTCCGTGGTGGAGGCCAGCAGGATGGCTACTGCCTTGGCCGCCGTTCGCGGACGGCCCAGCCCTGGCCTACCTGAACTGGACGATGCAGCGCAGACTGTTCTCTGCGAGGGTTCTCCCCTGCCACTGGCTTTGGTACACAGGGAGCTCACCGTCGGACACGAGCTCGGAAAAGTACCGGATACCGTACCCACCCTGCCCTTGGCCGCCGACCTCGCCGCCACCCAGCGTAGCTTGCGCATGAAGCCCGGCGCGATGCAGGAGGTCATGGTCCTGGACCTGCGCAAGCCGAACCAGCTGGCGCGTTCGGTGCTCCTCCATCGTCTGGCCCTGCTGGGTGTGGATTGGGGGCAGCCAACGGACACCGGTCGGACTACCGGCACGTTCAAGGAGGCTTGGATCCTTGAATGGAAGCCTGAGCTGGCTGTTTCAGTGGTGGAAGCAAGCCGCTACGGCACCACCGTTGCCTCCGCCGCAGGTAGTTTCGTCGCAGAGCAGGCGCAGGCAGCCGAAAGTCTGCCTGCTTTGAGCAAACTGTTGGAAAGCTGTCTGTTGGCCGAGCTGCCCGACGGTATTGCCGGCGTCGTATCTGCCCTGGCTGAACGCACCGCCCTGCAGCAGGACGTCGCGCCTCTCTTGGAAACCATCGCCCCTCTTGCCCGCACCTGCAGATACGGAAATGTCCGCGGGGTGGACGTGAGCGATGTCCGGAAGATCCTGGAAACCACGGTGGTGCGGTCCTGCGTGGCTTTGCCTACTGCTTGCGCCGGGCTCGATGACGACGCCGCGGGAGCTATGCGGCGCGCCATCGACTCAGCTCAAGACGGCCTTACCTTGCTTCCGGAACTGCCCATGGACGATTGGCACACTGCTTTGGGCGCCGTGGCCCATTCCGATAAGATCCACGGCGCGGTGGCCGGCAGGGCCGCACGGCTCCTCCTGGATGCGGGCTTGGTGGATGGAGACGACATCGCCGCACGGCTTAGCCGACGCCTGTCCATCGCCACCCCCGCTCCGGAAGCCGCCGCCTGGTTGGATGGGCTGCTGTCCGGCGATGCGACGCTGCTGATCCACGATCGGCGGCTCCTGCAGATTGTCGATGACTGGGTGGATGGCGTGGACGATGACGTGTTCGAGGACGTTCTGCCCCTGGTCCGCAGGACATTCTCGGCCTTCAGCAGGCCCGAGCGGCGCGAAATTGGCGAGCAGTTGAGCCGCGGCGGGTCCACCGCCCTTACCGCAGAGTCCACCAGCGCGGACCTGGCCGCAGCCGGCCCGGCACTACGAGCGATGGCAAAGATCCTTGGATGGGAGGCAATTTCATGAGCGATGTTTCTGCCGATGCCAATGTTTCCAACGGAGACAACCGTGACCGGTTGAGCCGGTGGCGTCTGGTCCTGGGCGGGCACGACGCTGATGGCATCACGACGGCGGAGGACATGCCGGTTCAGCTGTCCGACGACGACGTTCGCCGTGATCAGGCGCTGGAGGAGCTCTACGGTGACGGGTCCAAGCAACGTGGAGGGCTCGGTTCGTCCAGCCCGCGCGTGGCCCGATGGCTCGGTGATATTCGCGGATATTTCCCATCGTCAGTGGTCCAAGTGATGCAGGCCGATGCCATGGACCGGCTAGGCCTGAGGCAGCTGCTCCTGGAACCGGAGATGCTCCGCACTGTCCAACCGGATATTGGATTGGTGAGTACCCTCGTGGGCCTGGGCCGGGTGATCCCCGAGGCTTCCCGGGAGACAGCAAGGTCCGTCATCCGGCAGGTCACCAAGGAACTTGAAGAACGTCTACGTGCCAGGACCATCCAAGCAGTCTCCGGCGCACTCAACCGATCCGCTCGGACCCGCCGGCCACGGCACCGGGATATCGACTGGAACAGGACCATTGCCGCCAACCTCAAGCATTACCAACCCGAGTACAGGACGGTAGTGCCCGAGAGGCTCCATGGCCATGCCAGACGCAGCTCCGAGATTCAGCGGGAGATCATCCTGTGCATCGACCAGTCGGGGTCCATGGCTGAATCCGTGGTGTACTCCAGTGTCTTCGGCGCAGTCCTCAGTTCACTGCGGTCCGTGAGCACCAAGTTGGTGGTCTTTGATACCGAAGTTGTGGATCTGACCGACGATCTGGATGATCCCGTGGACGTGCTGTTCGGCGTGCAGTTGGGCGGCGGTACCGATATCAACCGAGCACTGGCCTACTGCCAGGACCAAATCACCAAACCCACCGAAACCATCCTCGTACTGATCAGCGACCTCTATGAAGGCGGCATAGCCGAGGAAATGCTGCGTCGTGCCGCCTCAATTGTGGGCGGCGGCACCACCATGATTGCGTTGCTGGCCTTGAGCGACAGCGGCCATCCATCCTTCGATTCCAGCCATGCCGCAGCGCTGGCCGGCATCGGTGTGCCTGCATTCGCGTGCACGCCGGATCTCTTTCCGGACATGATGGCTGCCGCCATTGAACGCCGGGATGTCAGCGAATGGGCAGCTTCCCAGGACATCCCCACAAGTCACGAAACGTAGCGGCAGATCCCTGGGGACTTGGCGGCCTTGGGGATCTGGCGGCGGAAGACCAACAGGGCGAGAATTAGCTGGTGGTCCCTCCTCGCAACGGCGGGGGCGGCGACACCCTGAATGACGCCGCCCGCAAGATCCAGCGCGTCTACCTCACCTTGACGCTGGGTAATACCGTCGCGGCGTCTTTCATCTGGGGTATCAACACCCTGTTCCTGCTGGATGCGGGCCTGAGCAACCTGGAGGCTTTCGCCGCCAACGCCTTCTTCACAGCCGGAATGGTTCTTTTCGAGATCCCCACAGGGGTGGTTGCTGATGGGTGGGGGCGGCGTGTCTCGTTCCTGCTGGGCACGGTGACACTGGCCGTATCCACTTACCTGTACTACGTGATGTGGCAGATCTCCGCCCCCTTCTGGATGTGGGCGGTCGTATCCGTCCTCCTGGGCCTCGGCTTCACGTTCTTCTCCGGCGCCGTTGAGGCATGGCTGGTTGATGCCCTTCGCTTCTCCGGCTACGAAGGAGGGCTGGAATCCGTGCTGGGGCGCGGCCAAATGGTTCAAGGCGTAGCGATGCTGGTGGGCTCAGTGGCCGGCGGGGTGATTGCCCAGGCCACCAACCTTGGCGTGCCGTTCCTCCTCCGCGTGCTGGTACTGCTCGCCATGTTCGCGGTGGCCTTTGGACTCATGCACGACGTCGGCTTCACGCCTGAGCGTTCCACCCACCCCCTCCGCGCCACCCGCGCGGTGCTGTCCGCGTCGATCCAGAACGGTTTGAAGAACCCGCCCGTCCGATACGTGATGTTGGCAGCGCCGTTCAGTGCCGGCGTCGGAATTTACGTCTTCTACGCACTGCAGCCGTACCTTTTGGACCTGTTCGGCGACCCGGAGGCCTATTCAATAGCGGGATTGGCCGCCGCGATCGTGGCAGGATCGCAGATCCTGGGAGGCTGGCTCGCCCCCCACGCCCGGAAGCTGTTCCACAAGCGCACATCCGTGCTCATCCTCGGCGCCTTGGTTGGCGGCCTGATTCTGCTGGTCCTGGGCTTGACTCGGATCTTCTGGGTGGCGCTGGTGTTGCTCGCGCTGTGGGCCGTTGTAGGTTCTGCGGCCACGCCCGTCCGGCAGGCCTATGTAAACGACATGATCCCGTCCAAGCAACGGGCCACCGTCCTGAGCTTCGATTCACTGATGGGTTCCAGCGGCGGCGTCGTCATCCAGCCCGCCCTGGGCCGGGGAGCCGACCTCTACGGCTACCCGGCATCATTGGCCATGGCCGGTGTCATCGAGCTCATCGCATTGCCTTTCCTGCTGGCCAGCCGGAAGCACGGCGCGACGGCGGACCGGGCCTCGACGTCCGAGACCGAATCCGACCAGGAGCCCCGGCAATGAGCATCGTGTTCGGCGGAATGGCCGCAAGCCTGGACGGCTTTATCGCCTCCGAAAGCGGCGACCTCTCGTGGTTGAACAACTCCATGGGAAAAAACGAAGACTACGGTTTTGAATCGACCGAGCGGAGGACCGGCGCCTACATCATGGGAGCCAACACTTTCCGCGAGGTGTCGAAGATGGGAGGAGGAGGATCCAAGGTCCCAACGTATGTTGTCACGCACGATCAAACGCTAGCTACCAAGGGCAGGACGGAACTGTTCTCCGGAGAGCTGCGCGAGCTCGTCACCCGGATCAAGGAATCCATCCCCCAGGACAAGGACATTTGTCTCTTCGGAGGAGGCGAGTTGGTCACGGAGTTCGTCGAGCTGGGCTTGATTGACGAACTCGGTTTGTCCATCATCCCGGTGGTTCTGGGCGGCGGCGTTCCCTTCTTCGGCCGGGTCAGCCAGTGGACCACACTGGAACTCCTGGAGTGCCGGCACTACCCCTCCGGAATCGTGCTGCTCAATTACCGGTTGGAGAACAAAGGAAAAGCTCCCGACGGCGGCTAGTCACCTGAGGCGGGCAGCGGCGCCAGCAGCGCCTCCTGCAGTTCAGGACTGACCCCTGGAGGGACATCCAACTCCACAGCCAGGGCAAGGAGCGCACGGCTGAAGTAGTTCCGCGCCGCAGCCGCCAGGGTGATATCCGCGATCTCGCGGTCGCTGAAGCCTGCGTCGCGAAGCCGCTGCGTATCGTCGTCGTTCATTGCGGCGGCATCAGTGCTGAGTTTCACGGCATAGTCCATCATGGCTACTTCCTCGGGAGGCAGCCCGGCTTCGCGATAATCATGGGCGATGGCGCGCAGTTGCTCCTCGTCGATGATGGTCAGGGTCTTCTTGCCGTGAGCCAACCTGCAGTGTGACGACCCAATCGCCTGGGCTGCGGCGAGGGTCACCAGCTCATAGCGCCGGAGGCCCAAAGACGAACTGATGGCTTGCGTGAGTGACTCCCAGATCTGGTGCGCCTCGGGGTTCAGGCTCATGGCTTTGGTGTGGCTGGGAACGTAACCCATGGAACGGATATCGGCTTCATAGATTTCGGCCGTCAGCCCGGTGGCCCCGGATTCGGACGGCACTTTCAGAATGGACATGGGGGCCATTGTGGCCCTGCGTCACCTGGATGTAAATGCAGCCCAAGTACGGAAGACTGGGAGCACCCACTACTGAAAGCGCGGTTGGCACGTGATCTCCCTGCAGCAGGACCCCCAAGGCTTTATCCGGATGAACAGGCATTTTCCCGCCAGCGTTTCCGTGGCCGTCGTCTTTTCCGATGGAAGCCAGGAAGTATTCACCGGGTGGCGGCTCAACGAGATCTACGACGAAGCGCTCGCAGCCTACAGGGCGGGCAATCACCTGGACGCCAAGGGGTTCAACCGGGGGCCCCAAAAGAAGGTCCAGCAGGGCATTGACTTCGTGCCGGTCTCGCCGGGAATGTCCACCTAGCTCAGCTTCCGCAGGCTATCTTGGCTTGCCCGAGGCGTGCTCCACGCAAAATGGCGTCCAGGGCCGAGCCTCAAGCCGTCCCTCCGGAATAGCTACTGCGCAGATTTCGCATCGACCATAGCTCCCGGCGGCAATCCGCTCCAGGGCTGCGTTGATCTGATCCAGGCCAACCCGGCTCTGCTCCAGCAGTGCGGAAGCCTGAGAGAGCTCGAACGCTATGGTGCTGCCCTCAGGGTCGTGCTCGTCGTCCACATTGGAGTCCTGCCGGGCAAGGCTTACCGAACTGATGTCGCTTCGCAGCGACTTCAGCAGGGAGAGTTTGCGGTCACGTTCCTCCTCAAGGAGAAGCCGAAACCGCTCCACATCAACCACGGCAGGTCATAGTTCTACAGTGTCGCTTTCGCCCACGCTGAACCGGGAATGCGTGACCTTCGACTTAATCCATTGGAGTACCGTCGCGGCTGTTCCGCCGGGGCTGGTCCAGTACTCGGCGGATTCCGAGTCAACGCGCAGGAGACACACTTCAGGGGTGTCCGGGCCGTCGGGGAACCATGCCTCCACCACCTGGTTCCACATTTCGCGGATCTTCTCCCGGTCCGTGACAACCTCGGCAGTCCCGGCTATGGAAACCCATTCGGTGTTTTTGCCGAATGAAACATTGACCCGCGGCTCTTGACGCACATGGGCAACCTGCGAGGTGCCCAGTCCCGTAAAGAACCACATGTCGCCGTCGTCCTTGACTTCCTGAACGGCCAGTGGCCGGCTGACCAGGGCCCCCGATTCGTTGATAGTGGTCAACATTCCGATCCTGGAGTCGTTGATGATGTCAACAACCTTGCTGATTCCCTGCTCTTCGGTCATGCCTCGCCTCGTTTCCCTTCAGCTCGGGGACTTTCCCCAAGCGACCAGCCTATTAGTAAGACTACTGATTTACTAGGCACCCAATGAGTGCGGGAGCAGCCGGAAACAAAGGTGCAAACTGCTCCGGGAATCATGCTGCCGCTCCAACCGTTCTCTTGATGTGACATGCCGACGGCGGTCAGGCTTGCCCGGTTCGGGGCAGGCGTAGCAACGGGAAGTTTGGGGACTGCCATGACGTTGATTGAAACCATTGATCGCCTGAGGACCGCACACCTCATGGTTCGGGACGCCAACGAGTGGGACGGACTGTCGGCCGCCCTCACAAAGGCCTATGACGCCGATGACGATGACCTCATAGAGCAGTTGCAGCCGCCGTTTCTCCAGTCGTGGCGGACGGTTACCCGGTACGTGCTCCGCGACACCTTCGACCATGCGGGCATCTCAGTCACCGAGCCCGTGGATCCATGGGGAATCGCAGTTCTCACCTCGGGCGGGAGCAGTACAGAACCTCTTCTTTGCGTGGTGACGACACCGGAGCCGCAGGACGCCGGCACGGCCAACTTGACGGGACGCCGTCTGCTGACATTCTCGGAAATGATGACCCACTACGCAGAGTGCTTGGAGCCCCTCTTCGCCAAGCAGCGCGCTTAACCGGATACTACCGGAGCAGCGGAAGTCATCCTCTGGTCAGCGGGGCGTCGATGACGCGGGGAACGTACTCAAGCAGCTGGAGCCGGCCGTCAAACGTCCGGCTGTCCACCATGTCCAGAGCGACATCCGGGTATCCGTCGTAAATGCGCTCACGCCCTGTCTTCCCGGTTATCACGGGAAAGACGACCAAACGGTACCTGTCCACCAGTCCGGCTGCCAGCAGGGAGCGGCAAAGGCTCAAGCTGCCCAGCGTGCTGAACGTTCCTGATCGGGTCCGCTTCAGCTCCCGCACGGCCTTCACAGCGTCACCGGAAATGAGCTCCGAGTTGGGCCACACCAGGGGCTCCTTCAGCGTGGAGGAGAAGATGATTTTGGGCATGGCAGCCAGGCCGGCCAAGCTGGCGCCCTCTTCCTCGGAGAACCCTGAACTGTCCCCAGACGCTTCCTCCGACATGCTGGACATCACTCGATACGTGGTGGCCCCCATGAGGGTGGTGAAGTCCTTCTTTCCCTCTTCGTCGAGCCAGGCCAAGTATTCCGGACCTTCCAAACCCCACCAGCCGGGCCACCCTTCGGCGGAAGCGTAGCCGTCCAGGGAAATGATCAGGTCCACCATCAGGGTTGCGGTCGTCTCACTCATAGCAGTCTCCTCGGTTTAACCGTGCGCGTTGACGGTGCGCGGAAATGCTAGCCCCGGTGCGCTCGGGCGTTCAAGAGGTCCGCGCTAGAGGAGAAGGAGGAAGAAACCCCCAAGGGTGCTGAGAATCCCGACACCAGTGAGGATCCAGCCCAGAATCAACACAGTGTTGTCGTGACGCGGTGGCTGCAGTGAACATCGGGAGGGGTGGCAGAGGTCGTAATGGACCACCACTGAGCGGGAATCGATGCTGCCGTCGTGGGCAGGGATGTCCAACAGGACCTTTTGTTCCTCGTTCGACTGATCCAGCCATTGCACGCCCAGAAATCCCCCGGCAGCGAACTGTTCTCCGGCCGCAGTCCCCCAAACACACCGACGCTTGGCCAGGACCCAGGCGCTGATCAGAAGAGGCACGCCCGGAACGAACCCCACCCACGTCATCATTTCCAGGATGGGGCCAAGGAAATCCAGGGAACCGGCCATGAGTCGATCCTATGCGTAGGAGGTGAACACCGCGCAGGACATGAACATCGCGCAGAACATGAACACCGCGCAGGAGGTGAAGTCAGCGCAGGAGGTGTGAGCGTCAGACCGTCCGGTCAACTCTTGAACGCCAGAGCAGGTAAACGAAATACGGGGCGCCCACCAGTGCCGTCATAATTCCGGCGGGAATCTGGGCCGGCGCTATGACCGTGCGGCCGATGACATCCGCCAGGACCACCGTGCAGGCGCCAATCAGCGCCGCCACGGGAAGAACACGCGAGTGTCGTGCACCCACCAGTGTGCGGGCCGCGTGCGGTGCAACCAGGCCCACGAAGGCAATGACGCCAACCGATGAGACAGCCCCAGCAGTCAGCAGCACTGCGATGGAGAGCAGGATCAGCCGGGATCCGGACAGCCTGATTCCAAGCACCCGGGGCGAATCGTCGTCCACGGCGATCAAGTCAAGATCGCGCCGCATGCCCGCCAGAACCGGTAGCGCCAGCACCAGGGCAAGCAACGGGGGCAGGACGGAGGCAAAGTTGCGGCCATAGGTGGAGCCGGAGAGCCAGGTCAGGGCTTTGGTCTGATTGAATGGGTCCGTTGTCACCAGGAGGACTGTGATGGCAGCTGCCAGCCCCGCGGAAATGCCGATGCCGATCAAAACTAGTTTGTTCTGTTGAAGCCCACCGCTGAAGGCCAGCCCGAAGACCAGAAGCGCAGACAGGGCCGCTCCCCCGAGCGCTGATCCGGTGATGACCCACGAACCGGCCGTCGGAACGGTGGTGATGACGATGATTGCGGCCAAGCCACCACCGCCGGAGACGCCAAGGATGCCGGGTTCGGCCAGCGAGTTCCGGGACACTGCTTGGATCAGCGCGCCGGCGAGGGCCAAGGCAGCTCCGGCAAGAACGGCCGCCAGAACACGCGGCATTCGGGTACCCAGAACCGCGCTGACACGGTTTCCCGACTGTCCGGTGAGCCAATTGATGAGATCACCGAGCAGGAGTTTGGCATCACCCAGCAATGCTCCGGCCACCAGCAAAGCAGTGAGCAGGACCAGGAGTCCGATCAAGACGGTGAGGAAGAACCTGCGGGATCGAAGCCGCGCCAGGGCATCACCGGCAACGCTCAATCCGGCATCGGACATCCGCATGGCCAGTATTACCAGGAAGACGGCGCCGAAGACCGTTGTAACAGCACCGGTGGGAACTTCAACTCCTGCCTGCGCACCGAAAAGCCCTCGGACCAGGACATCAGCGCCGATGACCACCACGGCACCGGCCAGGCCCGAGATAGGCAGCAGAGCACGATGCCGGCCCAGGCCGCGGAGGCGGGAGGCCAGGAGGCGCACAATCGCCGGGGCGCAGAGTCCAACAAATCCGATCGGACCAGCGATGGTCACCGCTGCGGCGGACAGGACGACGGCAAGTACGACGGCGCCAACCCGGGCAAGGCGCGGATCTGCCCCTGCCAGCCGGGACGCGTCGTCACCCAGTCCGAGGAGATCCATCCTGCGGGCGAGGAGGAAAAGCCCTGCTATGGCCAGGAGAACTACAGGGGTGAACTGGATCAGCTCATCGGTGCGGGACTGCGCGAGGCTGCCCTGCCCCCAGGCATAGAGGCCGGTAGTTTCCTGACTGAACAAGAGAAGGAGGGCGCTGGTGGCAGAATGCAGCCCCAACGCCAATGCTGTGCCTGCGAGGACCAGGCGGATAGGACCGCCGTTGCCATTGGCACCTCCGCCTGACAACGCCAGGACGAGCACCGCCGCGGCGAGGCCGCCGATGAACGCGATGCCACCGGACAAGAGCGCCGGAAGGGACAGGCCGAACGCCGCCACAGCCACTATGGCGAAATGCGCGCCGGCGTTCACAGCCAGAGTGTCAGGGGAAGCAAGGACGTTGCGGGTGGCCGACTGCAAAGCCGCGCCGGCCACCCCCAAGGCGGCGCCGACCAGCAGGCCGGCGAAAAGTCGCGGTACCCGCGAGGCGATCAACACTGCGGTTTCCTGGTCCGAACCGCTGCCGGTAAGCAACCCCAGCAACTGGAGAGGGCCGACGTCGGCCGTTCCTTGTGTGAGGTGGATCAACGAGAACAGTGCCAGGAGTACCACCCCCGTGCCAGCCACCAGGGCTGGTCCGGAACGACGGCGGGCACCCGGTCCAGTCGCCGGCGGGGGCACGGGAGTACCTGCCACGGCCGCGGGAACGGTCATGGCGGGCCTTTTCACAGTGTCGGTCATGCGTGGGGACTACTTGGTGAGGGAGGCGACGATTGCGTCGACGTACTGGGTCATCGAAGCGGGGCCACCGAACATCCAGATACCGTCCGAAAGGCGGTGCACATTGCCGGCCGCCACGAACGGAAGCGACTTCCATACTGCGTTGTCGGTCAGCTGTTCAGTGAAATCGCCGTCCGCGCTGTTGGTTATGTACACGAAGTGATCGGCGTTGACGGCCGTCAAGCCTTCCACGTCCGTGGAACCCAGGCCGTAGGCAGGGTCGCCTTCAACGGTCCACGGGTTCACCAGGCCAAGTTCGGTGTTGATGTCTGCCAGCAGGGATCCCTTGGTGAAGGGGCGGATGGAGACCTTGCCGTCTGCGACCCAGCCGTCGGCGAATGCCACGCGGGAACCGCCCACGCCGGCCTTCTCAAGCTCGGCCTTGCCCTTTGTCACGGCTGCGTCGAATGCCGCGATGGCCTCGTCGGCTTTCGTCTCGGTGCCGGTTGCCTTGGCGACGAGCTTCAGGTTGTCCTCGGCCTGCGCGATTTGGCGGCTGCCATCGGCTGACTTCACCACAACAACGGGAGCCAGCTCTTCGAGCTGCTTGATCACTGGCTCGGCGAGGTCGGTGGTGGCGACGATCAGGTCAGGGTCGAGGGAAGCAATGGTGTCGAAGCTGGGCTCGTTGCGCGTTCCGATGTCCGTGGGAATGCTGTCCAGCTTGCCGGCGGTGACCCAGGCGCTGTAGCCCTTGACGTCCGCGACGCCTACCGGCATGACGCCGAGGGTGGTCAGGTTCTCCACTACGTTCCATTCGGTTCCGACCACGCGCTTGGCGGGGCCGTCGAGTTTAACCTCGGTGCCGCGGGCGTCGGTAACAGTGATGGCTTCACCGGCGCCGGCGCTGTTCGACGCCGAGCTCGCGGGGCCTTCGGTGGTGCCGCAACCGGTGAGCAGGACCGCCAAGGCAGCGGTAGCCGCGAGGGCCTTGTGGATTTTCATGGACACGGTGGTCCCTTTCGTATTGGGGAGTTATGACGTATTACAGGGGTTTAGTTGTCGTTGTGCCGTCCGACGGCGCGGGTGCGCAGCCTGCCGGTCAGCGGATCTGTGTGAGTAACGATGGGGATTGAATAGACATCACTGAGAAGCGCAGCATCGAGAGCCTCGTGGGCGGGTCCGGCGGCCGCTATGCGACCCTCGGACAGAACCACCACGTGATCGGCAAGTGCGGCTGCCTCATCGAGGTCGTGCAGGACAACGCCGATTGCCACTCCATGGACGCGGGCGAGGTCGTACACCAGATCGAAAATCTCCACTTTGTAGCGGAGGTCCAGGTGGTTGGTTGGTTCATCGAGCAGCAGAACCGAGGTGTCTTGCGCCAGGCAGCTTGCCAGCCATACACGCTGCAGTTGTCCGCCCGACAGTTCGTGGACGCCCCGGGAAGCAAGCCCGGCTACGCCAGTCAGCTCCATGGCACGGTGGACGGCGGCAGGACCTTCAGGATCGGCCGCGCGCCACCGTCCCCGGTACGGATGGCGTCCGAACTCGACGACGTCGCGGACACTCAGCCCGTGCGGCACGGGACGGCTCTGGGAGAGCAGTGTCACATGCCGGGCGAAGTCGCTGCGCTTCATCATCAGCGCATCCGTTGCCTCACCGTCGGCGGGCTTGACCTTCACGGTTCCGGAAGATGCCTCGTGCAATCGCGCAAGCGCGCGGAGCAGGGTGGACTTTCCGCTGCCATTCGGACCCACCAGCGCAACGATACGACCGGACTCAAGGCGAAGTCCTGCTCCATGGACCACATCCTTGTCCCCATAACGGAGGACCAGGTCAGTAGCCTCGAGCCCGGAGAGTTCACTCAGTTCAATCACAAAATGAAAGATTAGCTTAGCCTTACCTAATTCCCGAAACGTGTCAGTAAATGTCACTCAGGACCTGCCCGCGGGAGCGCCCATGACGTGTGACGCTTGATTCATGGACCTGGAAATCTCGCCCTCGCTGACGATCCCCGCCGCGGAACTCAGCTGGCGATTCTCCCGTTCGTCCGGACCCGGCGGTCAGCACGTGAATACCACCGACAGTCGTGCGGAGTTGATGTGGAGTGTCGCCGGATCGGCGAGTCTGACAGATGAGCAGCGGCAGTTGCTGCTCACACGCCTCGGACGTCGGCTCGTCGCTGGGGTGATTACCGTGACCGCGTCGGAGGAGCGATCCCAACTACGGAATCGCGACATCGCTGTGGCCAAGCTCGCCGAACTCATCAGGGCAGGCCTCGTTCCGGAGACCGTCCGCCGCGCCTCCAAGCCGACGCGCGGTTCCGCCCGACGCCACCGTGCAGCAAAAGAACTCAGATCAGCGACCAAGCAGCAACGACGCCGACCAGCCGCGGAGTAGGCTTCATCCCCTGTTAGCTGACGGCCGCTGGTGGGACCATACATTCATGTCACCCATTCAACGCATCCGTCCGGACGGGCTCGTGACCAGTCCTGCCTTCAGCCACGTCGCCGTTGTTCCTCCCGGCGCCACCACCATTTACGTCGGCGGGCAGAACGCCGTGGACGCACAGGGTGCACTCATCGGGGAAGGCGATGCGGCTGTTCAGTCTGCACGCGCCCTGGACAACGCCAAGACAGCATTGGAGGCCGTAGGAGCAACACTCGGAGATGTCATTCAGTGGACCGTACTCTTCGTCGACGGCGCCGACCTCTCAGCCGGGTACGGAGCCATTGCTGCCAAGCTCGCATCCGACGAACCGCCCTTGGTGACCGCAGCGTTTGTGGCGGGACTAGGCGTACCAGGGGCCTTGGTGGAGATCAGTGCGGTGGCCGCCGTCGAGCGCCCCTAAGAACTGCTGATCTCAACCCACTGCGAACGCCATTCCGGAGCCGGAAAGGCCTCACTCCAGTATGCTGTCTCCTTGGCGATCTTGCCGTCGCGAAATTCAAAGATGAAGACCGTCTCAAAGGTGGGTCCACCGTAGTCCAGCCGTGCCTCAGCTACCACCAGATTGCCGTCGCTGAGCAGGCGACGCGGCGTGATGGTGGGGAGCTGCGGAAAGGCGTTGTAGATGCCCCGCCGGTTCTCTGCGCCGCGAACAAGCTCGCCGGACTGAGGCCAGTACATCACGGCGTCGTCATGGAAGAGCTCATCCATAACCTCGATCCGGCGATCGTTGATGCAGTCGATTAACCGCTTGACCACGTTCTCATTGCCGCCTTGTTCTTGAACGCCCTGGTCCCCGAGGATTTGTTCACCCATGAACCGCATTGTCCTCTCGGGGACCGGATAACACCACGGCTTTATCATTCTTGGATCAGGCCTTCTTGATCAGGTTCATGAATGCCTGAAGATGCTCGCCCATGTCCACCGATTCGTCGTACAGCGCGCCGGGTCCGGAACGATAGAGTCGTATCAATGGACAGTAAACTGACAATTGCCCGGCAGCCCGATTCCGACCAGCCAACACCACAGTTTGCCGAGGCCGAGGATGGCTTCGTCAGGGTCCGTGGTGCCCGCGAGAACAACCTCTGCAACGTGGACGTGGACGTACCCCGCGATGCAATCGTCGCGTTCACCGGAGTCTCGGGCTCCGGAAAGTCGTCCCTGGCGTTCGGCACCATTTTTGCCGAAGCCCAGCGCCGCTACTTCGAATCCGTGGCCCCCTACGCCCGACGCCTCATCCAACAGGGCCACAACCCCAAGGTGGAGTCAATCACCGGGCTGCCGCCCGCCGTCGCACTCCAACAACGTCGGGGCACAGCCACCGCCCGTTCCAGCGTTGGCACGCTGACGACGCTGTCCAACTCGCTGCGGATGCTCTTCTCGCGTGCGGGCAGCTATCCGGAAGGCGCCCGGCAGCTGGACTCCGACGCTTTCTCTCCCAACACAGCCGCCGGTGCTTGCCCGGAGTGCCATGGACTGGGTGTCGCCCACACTGTCACCGAAGAATCCTTGGTTCCCGATCCGTCCCTCAGTATCCGCGATGGTGCGATCGCTGCATGGCCCGGAGCGTGGCAAGGAAAGAATCTCCGCGACATCCTCACTCACCTGGGCTACGACGTGGACACACCATGGCGAAAGCTGCCCAGGAAGGATCGCGACTGGATCCTCTTCACGGACGAGCAGCCTGTAGTGGAAGTGACGCCCCAACGGGATCGCGTGGCCAAGCCTTACAAGGGCCGGTTTTGGAGTGCCAAGAGCTACGTCCTCCACACTCTGGCCGACTCCAAGAGCACCACCATGCGTGACAGGGTGCTGCGATTCATGGAAACGGGGCGGTGCCCGCAGTGCGGTGGCAGTGGGCTGCGGCCGGAAGCACTCGCCGTCACGTTCGCCGGCAAAACCATAGCCGAACTCAATGCGATGCCGATGACCGAGCTTGCCAACATCATCCGCCCCACCACGGAATTGACTGCGGCCGGCACCGCCTCGCGCACCCAGACCTCCGGTGAAGGCAACGAGGTAGCCGTCGCCATCACCCGGGACCTGCTGAGCAGGGTCACGGTACTCCTGGATCTGGGCTTGGGTTACCTCGCG
Organism: Arthrobacter sp. GW822-FHT05G07; assembly: GCF_058799755.1. Classification (NCBI taxonomy): domain Bacteria; kingdom Bacillati; phylum Actinomycetota; class Actinomycetes; order Micrococcales; family Micrococcaceae; genus Arthrobacter; species Arthrobacter sp. GW822-FHT05G07. The sequence goes on from NZ_JBXALT010000002.1 coordinate 101,978, forward strand.
TTGGGGCGCCCCACCCCTACTCTCTCCCCCGGCGAGATGCAGAGGCTTCGTATCGCCACGCAGCTCCGTTCAGGGCTTTTCGGCGTCATCTACGTCCTTGATGAGCCATCTGCCGGACTACACCCGGCCGATGCCGAGCCTCTCCTCGCGGTACTGGACCAGCTAAAGCGGTCCGGCAACTCAGTGTTCGTAGTGGAACACAATATGGATTTCGTGCGGGCTGCCGACTGGTTGGTGGATGTTGGACCGCACGCGGGTGAGGGCGGCGGTCAGGTGCTCTACAGCGGTCCCGTGGGCGGGCTGGCGGACGTGCAGGATTCCATCACGCGACCCTTCCTGTTCCCCGATAACCGCTCGCGATACGCTGGTTCAGAGAAAACGCACGACGACGATTTGGTCACCGCCGGGAAGGGCCCTGCATCTCCCCGGCCCCCGAAAGAGTGGCTCAAGCTCCAGAACATCAACAGGCACAACCTTCGCGAGCTACAGGCCGAGTTCCCGCTGGGCGTGCTGACAGCTGTGACAGGTGTGTCGGGCTCTGGCAAGTCCACTCTGGTCAGCCACGTTCTGGCCGAGGTGGTGGGGGCCGAACTGCATCCGGAAGCTCTCGACCCGGACATCGCACGCACAGACACTCCGCACACGCCAGCCGCTGTGGGCTTGGTATCCGGGCTCCACCAGCTCGATCGCCTGGTCAAGGTGGACCAAAAGCCCATCGGCCGGACCCCTCGCTCCAACCTGGCCACCTACACAGGGCTCTTCGACGGTGTCCGGAAAGAGTTTGCCGCCACTGAAGGCGCCCGTTCCCGGGGCTTCGGCGCTGGCCGGTTCTCCTTCAACGTGGCCGGAGGCCGCTGCGAAGCCTGCCAGGGAGAAGGGTTTGTTGCGGTGGAACTGCTGTTCCTGCCGGGGAGCTACGGCCCCTGCCCCGAATGCAACGGCTCTCGGTTCAATCCCGAAACCTTGGAGGTCACCTACCGCGGACGGACCATTGCCGACGTCCTGGGCATGACCGTGAACGCAGCGTCCGAGTTCCTGGCTGATCTCCCGGGCGTTGCCCGCAGCCTCCAAACTCTTCGCGAAGTGGGCTTGGGCTACCTCCGCCTGGGCCAGCCTGCCACGGAGCTTTCCGGCGGCGAAGCTCAGCGCATCAAACTCGCCACGGAATTGCAGCGGGTCCAGCGCGGCCACACCCTCTATCTGCTGGACGAGCCCACCACAGGGTTGCATCCTGCCGACGTCCAACTCCTGATGGCCCAGTTGCACAGGTTGGTGGATGCCGGTAACACCGTCATCGTGGTGGAACATGAGATGGACGTCGTAGCAGGGGCCGACTGGGTGATCGATCTGGGTCCCGACGGCGGCGATGCCGGCGGCGAGATCATCGTCGCCGGCCCGCCGGCCGTCGTCGCGGGTTCCCGAACAAGCCGGACAGCACCGTACCTCGCCGCCGCCTGCGGGCGGTAGCCTACCGCCGGGGAATGTTGCGCAGGTTGCTTCGTGCCATGCTGACAGCCTCCCCGGCACCGCGGTTCAGGACCACTTTGGACATGGCCGTTGCGAATCCAATGACCTGCGAACCCGAAATCTTTGGCGGAATGGACAGGGCGTTGGGGTCAGTGATGAGCTCCACCAAGGACGGGCCGGGATGCGCGAATGCCGCCCGGTACGCTGCCTCGATGTCCGCCGGATCCGCGACCCGAACGGCATGGAAACCCAGGGCCTTGGCCACCGCAGCGTAGTTGGCGTCAGGGACGTCCACGCCGAAGTCGGGTAGCCCGTCCACCAGCATTTCGAGCTTCACCATGCCCAGCGTGGAGTTGTTGAAGACCACCACATTCACGGGTAGTTGGTGCGCGGCCACCGTGATGAGCTCCCCCAGCAACATGGACAGGCCGCCGTCGCCGGATACAGACACTACTTGTCGCCCCGGGTAGGCCACCTGAGCCCCGATCGCGTGCGGAAGGGCGTTGGCCATGGAACCGTGGAGGTAGGAACCAATAAGACGACGGGTTCCCAACGGGTTGATGTAGCGCGCAGTCCAAACGTTGCACATGCCGGTATCGGCTGTGAAGATGGCGTCTTCGGCTGCCACCTGGTCCAGCAGGGAGGCGGCGTACTCGGGGTGGATGGGCTGCTTCTTCTCCACTTTCCGCGTGTAGGCGCCCACGGCTTTGTTCATCAGGCGGTCATGCTTCTTCAGCATCTGGTCAAGGAACCGTCGGTTCTTCTTCGGCGTCACCAACGGCAGTAGGGACCTCAAGGTCGGCAGTACGTCACCATGGACTGCAATGTCGACGTCGGTCCGCCTCCCCAGCCGCTGTGCCGCACGGTCAACCTGGGCCGTCCGGGTGTCCGGCAGGAACTGGTCATAGGGAAAGTCGGTGCCGAGCAGGATCAACAGGTCTGCGTCTTCGATGCCCTCGGCGGCCGCTCCATAGCCGAGGAGCCCGGTCATGCCGATGTCGAAGGGGTTGTCGTATTGGACGAAGTCCTTCCCTCTCAGGGAGTGGCCGATGGGTGCGTTGACCCGTTCTGCCAGTGCGATCAACTCGTCATGGGCGCCTTCGACGCCGGCGCCGGCGAAAATGGCCACCTTACCTGCGTCGTTAATGGCGTCGGCCAGTTCGCGGACGCTGGCCGAATCCGGAACCACTGTGGCGGGCCTGAACGTTGCCGGCAGCGGGGTTGGCGCGGTTGCCTCAAGCCCGGCAATGTCGCCCGGAAGCGTCACGACTGCCACTCCCCTCAGTGCAACTGCGCTCTGGATGGCGCTGTGCATGACCCGCGGCGCTTGCTCGGCGGTACTGATCATCTCCGAATACACCGAGCATTCGTTGAAGAGGCGGTCCGGATGGGTTTCCTGGAAGAAGCCGCTGCCAATCTGCTTGCTGGGAATGTGGGAAGCGATGGCGAGCACCGGTGCCCCGGTACGGTTGGCGTCGTACAGTCCATTGATCAGGTGCAGATTGCCGGGCCCGCATGAGCCCGCGCAAACAGCCAACTTTCCCGTCAATTGGGCCTCTGCAGCGGCAGCAAATGCGGCAGCTTCCTCGTGGCGGACATGGATCCAGTCGATGCCGCCCTTCTTTGAGCCTCCTGTTTGCCGGACAGCATCCACGATCGGATTAAGGCTGTCGCCAACGATTCCGTAGATCCGCTGCACACCGGCAGCCTGGAGTTGTTCGATAAGTTGGGTGGCAAGTTCCTTGGCCATAGTGTGCAGGCTCCCTCAGTGGTGGTGGTGGGCTGACAGGGCCAATATAGTCGGCCCGCCCCGGCCCCGGCTGGGAACGGCTGCTGCTTAAGCTGCCAGCCGAGTCTCGAACAGGCGCTCCGCCAGGCTCAACAGATGGCTCGGGACATCTTGGTCATCACCGCTGGTTCCGTGACCGAGGAAAACCGCAGTGCCGCAGACGGTGTCTTCGACAGGAGTGCCTGCTTCACGAATCAAGACCTCAGCCCGAGGGTTCGGTGGCAAAGGAATGTGTATCGCTTCGTCATTTAGAAGAACGTGCCATCCATGGCCCGTTATTGCTTCAACGTTCCCTTCCACCAGGGATTGTTGAACTTCCATAACCGGCTCAATCTCCTCCACGCGAATACACTCATGAAGGCGTGCCGGGATAATGAGAGCGCTCATTAGATAACGCATAGCTTGAATTTCCGTTTCTTTACACTGTCGGCTTTCCTTTTCCGCAACACATGGTGCCGGCTGGCGGCACTACGTAGGCGAATGCACCGAACGACTTCAGCGGGCCGACGCTTCCGGACGCTAGCGCTGGTTTTTTCTGGGTTTCGAGAAGAGATTCTCATTGCCCTCAGCCTTTGCCCTCTTTTCGGCCCTCTTTTCCAGAATGGTTTTTCCGGACTTCTTCGACTTGGCACTGTTGGGTGACTTCCCAGACATTTTAGGCTCCTTCAGTATTTTGGATATGACAACACCATACCCACTTATATTTTTAAAGCCAGTTGCGGAATTCAGCGCTTCACGCCAATGGGCTTTCCATGCTTTTCCCCGCCGCGACTCTGGCTGGGAGGGCTGTTCATTGCTAGCGTGGCCGCATGAACCCGTCGAAGTCCCCGGCTGAGATCCTCGACATCGCCGGCAACGAGGTCCGCATCTCCAACCCGGACAAAGTGGTGTTTCCCGAGCCCGGGCTGACCAAGCTGGATCTTGTGAACTACTACCTCGCAGTCGCGGACGGTGCGCTGCGCGGCGCGGGCGGCCGCCCCATGGTGCTCAAACGCTTCCCCAAGGGCATCGATGCTGAACCGTTCTTCCAGAAACGCGTGCCCGAAAACCACCCCGACTTCATTGACACGGCAACTCTCCACTACTCGTCCGGTACCTCCGCCGAGGAAACAGTCATCCGCGATGCGGCAGGCCTCGCGTGGGTGGTGAATCTGGGATGCCTGGATCTCAACCCGCACCCCGTACGCGCGGAGGACCTCGACCATCCGGACGAACTTCGGGTGGACCTGGACCCGATGCCCGGCGTCGACTGGTCCCGGATCGTGGACACCGCGTATGTGGCACAAGAAGTGCTGGACGACGTCGGGCTGGTGGGCTGGCCAAAGACGAGTGGCTCCCGCGGTCTTCACATTCTGGTTCGCATCACGCCGCAGTGGTCTTACCGGGATGTGCGCCTCGCCGCGGAGACCCTTGCCCGCGAAGTGGAGAACCGTGCTCCGGGGTTGGCAACCGCCAAATGGTGGAAGGAGGAGCGGGGTGAGAGCGTCTTCGTCGACTTTAACCAGAACGCCAAGGACCGCACCGTAGCTTCCGCGTACTCGGTCCGTTCCAGGCCCGACGCCCGAGTCTCGACGCCGCTCACGTGGGACGAGGTGCGCTCCGCCCGGCCGGAGCAGTTCACGGTCCGCACAGTACCTGCGCGTTTCTCGGATCTGGGCGACCCTCACGCAGGAATCGATGAAGCTCCCGGTTCGCTCGATGGACTCTTGGCCTTGGCTGCCGAGCTCGGCCCGGCCGAGAAAGCCCCCAGAGCAGGCGATGGCTCGGGTCGCCGGGTGTCAATGATGCCCCTCATTGAGGTGGCCCGGACCAAGACCAAGCCCGAGGCCGGGGCAGCACTTGAGGAGTGGAAGTCCCGGCACGCAGGCGTTGTATCCTTCCTGCACCCCGCCGACGTCCTGGTGGACGGGATGCGGGGATCGAGTTCGCTTTGGTACCGGGTGCGGGTGAATCTCCAACACATCCCGGAAGACCGACGACCGGCTCAGGAGGAGTTGATCGCAGACTATGACCCGTGGGCGGGCAAGGAGTGGCCAGGCCGGCCAGGATCCTGAAGAGGGCCAGGATCTGCGACATTTCGGTGAGTGGCTAGCTTTGCCCGATGGTGATGCCCGTAATCGGCTCTCCGGAACGCTCGTAGGACAGCAGGACCGCACCTTTCGGGAACGCCACGGGTGGTTGGGCGAACCTGAAAGCAGCGGGGACGCCGGAGCCGTCGTCAAACAGTCGCTTTCCCGAGCCGAAGGTGAGCGGGTAGAGGAAAAGGTTCAGTCGATCGAGGAGATCGGCCTCCAGCAGCGAGCGGATGAGGTGGCCGCTGCCGAACATGTGGATGTCGTCGAATTGTTCCTTCAGTTCGGCCAGTTCAGAAACCTCTGACAAGGCCGTGGTCCCGTCCCATTCAGGCCGAGTCAGGGTTCGAGACACCACAAACTTGGGCAGGGCATTGAAGGTCTCGCCAATGTGGTCTTTCTGCTGAGGCCAAAATCCCGCGAATATGTCGTAGGTTTTCCGTCCCAGCAACAGGGCATCCATGCGGTCGATGCCTGCCCCAATGGCTTCGCCCGTCTCATCGTCAAAATATGCTGCCTGCCAGCCACCAAACTCGAAGCCCCCGCCCCTGTCCTCCTCAGGGCCGCCGGGTGCCTGGTAGACCCCGTCAAGGGTGATGAACAGGTTGGCGGTAAGAATTCCCACGATGCACTCCTTCGCATGGACCGCGGCGGATGCTGCGAGCCGGTGGCGTCTTCTTCGAATCAGTATGCTGCTTCAGTGTCCCGCGGAACCCGGAACCTGCAGTTCGGGCGTCGGACTTATGGCGCACGAGGGTTGGTGGCGGTAGCTTTGGAGTACTTTTCCTTGAAGCAGCCGAGGTACCGGAGGCACTGCCGATGCAAGGCTTGTCCGCGTCACTGGTCCTCATCGCCGTGTTGGCTGTGCTGGCACCCGTTGCTACACGGCTCTTGGATCGTTGGGTCAAAGTGCCCATTGTGGTCTTTGAAATTGTTCTTGGCATCCTGTTCGGCCCAAGCGTTCTGGGATGGGTCCAGTCCACTTTCTTCACGGACACGTTGGCTGATTTCGGGCTTGCCATGCTGTTCTTCGTTGCCGGCAACGAGATTGACTTCGCGGCAATCCGCGGCCGTCCCATTTACCGTGCCTCTGCGGGGTGGGTCATCTCCTTGGCCGCCGGCATCGGGGCAGGTTTTGTCCTGGGGCCTTCACCTGAAGCCGCCGTGATCATCGGTGTTGCTTTGTGCTCCACCGCTTTGGGCGCTTTGCTCCCGATCCTCCGGGACGCCGGTGCCTCCAAGTCGCCGATCGGTGTCGCCGCGACCGCCCTGGGCGCGGCCGGCGAATTTGGTCCGCTCATAGCCATTTCATTGTTCTTCAGCGGCAAGCAACTCGGCGTGGCATCAGGAGTGCTTCTGGGGTTCGTCCTCCTAACCGGCGTGGCCATCTACCTTGCCTCGCAAGCACGGCACACGCTGTTTCATGCCCAAGTCACTGCCACGCTGCACACCAGCAGCCAGTTCGCCATGCGGTCCATCCTGCTGATTCTCAGCTCGCTGGTGGTGCTCAGCATGGTCCTGGGACTCGATATGCTGCTGGGTGCATTCGCCGCAGGCGTCCTCTGGAAGGTCACCATCGCACGCGCTCCTGTTGCAGACCGGAAAGTCATCGAGACCAAAATTGACGCCGTCGCCTTTGGTTTCCTGGTGCCCATCTTCTTCATCGATACGGGCATCGACTTCGACCTGGGCGCCCTGACCTCCAGCCCCCTGACCTTGGCCATGGTCCCGCTGTTCCTGTCGCTGCTGCTGCTCATCCGTGGCGTGCCGTCATTGCTCGCCACGCCCCCGGGCTCCTCGCGGGCGGACAAACAGGCCCTTCTGCTGTTCGGAGCCACGGCTTTGCCCATCATCGTGGCTGTGACAACCATCGGCCGGGAGCACGGATACATCACCAGCGGAATCTCCTCAGCCCTCATAGGTGCGGGGATGCTCTCGGTACTCCTGTTTCCGTTGCTCGCACTCCGCCTGCTGCGCCGCACAGAAGCGGCAGACCCCAAGCAACGCACGCCAAAAGCGTGACGCTTCCCGGCTGCCCTGAAGCAGACCCGGCAAAGGCAACAAGCGCACGACGGCGGCCTCCCGCCGTCGTGCGCTCCTATTGCCTACGCGTACACGACTCCGCCAAATGTGTTGCCCCCAGCCGAAGCGGCCCATAGGCTCATATCGTGAGTGGCAGGGACGGCAAACCGACCAGCGGGACCGACCAGCGACCGGGTGAAGGAAATAAAGGCATGGCAACAGGAACAGTCAAGTGGTTTAACGCTGAAAAGGGTTTCGGATTCATCGCCCCGGACGATGGAGGCCCGGACGTGTTTGCTCACTACTCAGCGATTACGTCGAGCGGTTACCGCTCGCTGGAGGAGAACCAGAAGGTCCAGTTCGACATCACGCAGGGGCCTAAGGGTCCGCAGGCGGAGAATATCCAGCCCGCCTAGGTTCACAACACTGGATTCACCACAAGAGACCGGTCCGGCCTAATGCCTGACCGGTCTCTTGGCGCCTGCTAGGCCCGGCCTTTGAGGATCAGGTTCCAGTACACCTGCGGGAACATGTCGCGGTCCACCCACCAGGAAATCCGGCTTTCCTTCCATGTGGGTACCTTCGGGATGGTCGGCATGGGGTTGTAGTGATGGTCAAACTCGGCAAAGACCACCGTGTTCCGTGAAACGGTGAAAGGGCATACGGAGTATCCGTTGTACTTTTGGCCCAGAGGTTCGCCCTTGCGCGCCGAGATCAGATTTTTAGCCAGGACCTTGGTCTGCTTGCGCAGCGCACCGCCGGCCTTCGAATTGGCGGTTCCCGCAGCGTCGCCCAGCGACCAGACATTTGGGTACCTGGAGTGCCGCAACGTCTGCATGTCCACCTCCACGAAGCCGTACTCGTCCCCTGCTGCCGGCAAGTCCGTGGCTTTGAGCCAATCCGGCGCGGACTGGGGCGGGACGGCGTTGAGGACGTCGTAGGGGAGGTCCTCTGAGGTGTTGTCCGCGTTGTTTCGGATGGTTGCCGTGCGACCGCCAGGGTTCACCGCCACCAGCTCGCTGTTTGTCCGCAGTTCGATTCCGTACTCGGCGATCTTGCGGTCCAACTCCCGGTCAACCTCGGGAATGCCGAACACTGTGGGATAAGGCTGGACCATGACAACCCGGATATTGTCCAGGACGCCGTGTTCCTTCCAGTAGTCACAGGCCAGGTACATAGGTTTTTGGCTGGCCCCGGCACATTTAGCAGGCCCTGACGGCATGGTGAAGATGGCGGTGCCGGACTTCATGGTGCTCAAGAGGGTCCACAGTTTTGGCGCAAGCTCGAACTCGTAATGCGAGGAGCCGTACGGCGAGTTCACCGCCTCGCCCAGCCCCGGCACCGCGTCCCAGTTGTACTGCAGCCCCGGGCATACAACCAGGTGCCCGTAGCTCACAGTGGCACCGGACGCCAACGTCACCGAGTTGGCTTTCGCCTCCACGCCTACTGCTTTGTCCTTGATCCATGCGACGCCTTTTGGCGTCACGGATTCCTGGCTGCGGACGGCTTCCTTGACCCGCGCGCGGCCACCGGCGATATGGGAGAACAAGGGCTGGTATAGATGGTGCTCCTTTGGTTCAATCAGGGCGATGTCCTGGACGCCGTATCGCTGCAAGCGGGCAGCCAGCGACACGCCTCCATTGCCGCCGCCGATGATGACGACGTCGTGCTGGCGCGCCATTCCGCTAGCTCTTCTCGGTCAATGCGGAGCCCTTGTGCGCTGCCCTGGCACCGGTTTTCGCTGACTCCACCACATACTGCGGCTCGTCTTCGCTGGCCACGTGCTTGTTGCCGTCCAGTACAAAGTCGCTGGTCTTCTTCTCCACGATCTTTCCGTGCGTCTTGCCCTGCGGGGTGTTCCACTCCACGCGTGTTCCCTTGCTCAGTGCCATGTCCGCTCCTAGTGTGGTGTCCCTCTCCGACTTCGGCTGCTCCACAATAGTAAGCATGGTGATCATCTCGCGGTACCCGGCGGGACAGCCTTAGACGAAGTGCTGTGGAAAGGACTCCCAATGCTGATCTGCGCAACATGCGCCGTCGAACGTGACCAACCTGTGCCCGACATATGCCCCATCTGCGCCGATGAACGCCAGTACGTGCCCGAGGACGGACAACAATGGCTCACTCTGGACGAGTTGGCCCGGACTGGACGGCAAACGGTGCTGGAACAGAACGAGCCCGGACTCTTCGCGGTCAGAACGGAGCCAAAAGTCGGGATCGGCCAGACCGCCCAGCTCGTGGTAACGCCCGCAGGCTCGCTGCTGTGGGATCCAGTGGGTTATGTCGACGACAGCGGTGTGGAATCGGTCCTTGACCATGGCTCTGTAATAGCTATTGCCGCCAGCCATCCACATATGTTTGGCGTACAGGTGGAATGGTCGCGCCGTCTTGGAAACGTCCCGGTCCTGGTCGCCGAGGCTGATCGCCAATGGTTGGGGCGCAGTGGCCCGAACGTTGACTACTGGTCCGGCACCGCAGCAATCGCTGACGGGTTGGTCCTGCATCAGGTTGGCGGGCACTTCCCAGGCAGCGCGGTGGTGCACTGGGCTGCGGGATCCAACGGGAAAGGCGTGCTGTTGACGGGAGACAGCGTATTTCCCAATCCTGATCGTCGGACGGTAGCGTTCATGCGCAGCTATCCGAATCGCCTGCCCCTCTCCGGCGCGGTGGCGCTACGTATCGCCGCTCAGCTGGAAGAGCTTGAGTTCGATCGGATCTACGGCAATTTCAACAACGCCATCCACTCCGGAGCGAAAGACGTCCTGCACCGATCGGCTCAACGGCACGCCGCTTGGACACGGGGGGACTTTGACCATCTGACCTGATCCGGCTCATTCCCGCGGTGGCACCGGCGGGCCCTGGCCATCCGTGTCCGCCTGCGCGCTGGCTGGTTCTCCGGATCCGGTGTTGCTCTTCCTGGTGATCAGCCAGGTGATGAACCACAGCACCACGCCTATGGCCATCAGCCCGCCGGCCACTTGGTACTGGACGGGGTTCCTGCCCACCCATGGCCCTGCGAGGAAGGCACACAAGACGGCCGCCACCAAAGGCAGCTGACCGGGCGAGGTGAAGAACACCTTCCGGTGGGGATCCCGCTTGCGGCGGAGGACGACGCACGCCACGTTGACCAAGGTGAACACGCACAGCAGGAGGAACGCTGTGGTTCCGGACAGGTTGGCCACGATGTTGCTTGATGGGTCGCTGCTGACGTACCAGATCAGTCCCAGGGCAAGGACGGTGGAGAACGCGATTCCGGCCCATGGCGACCGGCGCCCCGGCAAGACCCGCCCCAAGGAGCGCGGCAGGACGTGCTGGCGGGCCATGCCGTAAATCAGCCGGCTGGCCATCAACATGTTGATCAACGCTGTGTTGGCCACTGCGAAGACGGCGAGGAAAGGAAAGATCCTGTCGATGGGAAAATCCGGTGAGCCTTTGTGCACCACTTCAAGAAGCGCCGCACCTTCGGCTTCCCTGATCTCGCCCAGCTCTCCGGGAGTCAGCACACTGACCACAGACACTGCGACCAGCATGTAGAGGATCACCGCGATGCCGAGGCCAGTCAACATGGTGCGGGGGAAGATCCGCTCCGGATTCCTGGTTTCCTCCACCATGTTGACGGAGTCCTCGAAGCCCACCATGGCAAAAAAGGCGATGGACGTGGCGGCGGTAACAGCCAGGAACAACCCTTTGTCCTGGTAGTCGGTGAAGACGAAAACTTCCTGGACATTGCCGGTTCCCTGGGCCATCACGAAGAAGCCCACCCCGATCACCACACACAACGCGATCACCTCCACCGCAGTGAGCACCACGTTGAACTTCACGCTCTCCCCCACGCCGCGGAGGTTGATCACCGCCAGCAGCAACATGAAGCCCAGCGCCACCGCAGTGATCACGCCGCGGTCGGGTACGTCCATCCAGCCGTTAACCTCCAAGCCACCAAAGAAGTTCTGGGCAAGGACATTCGCCGATGTTGAGGCGCTGGTGATGCCGGAGCAAACAACGGCGAACGCCACAAGGAAGGTGACGAAGTGGATCCCAAAGGCCTTGTGCGTATAAAGCGCGGCGCCAGCTGCCTGGGGATACTGCGTGACGAGTTCGAGGTAGGAAAACGCGGTGAGGGTGGCCACAACGAAGGCGAGAAGGAACGGCAACCAGACGATGCCACCAACCGTCCCGGCCATGGTCCCGGTGACCGCATAGACGCCGGCCCCCAGAATGTCTCCCACAATAAAGAGGAGGAGCAGTTTGGGTCCCAGCACGCGTTTGAGCTGTGGTTCCTCACCTTCGGGCGTTGCTTCCAAGGCGTTGTCTGACGTGGTGCTCATGGTGTCGACCCCCGGCCATTACACGATCCCCGGAATCGTGTAAGTGATCTGATCTATCTCACTTTGATCCTGACGTCCAGGTTTGGCAACACTGATCCGGTGAAAAGGCGAAACGGCTTTAGGCAAGTGGGCCTGTTGTTCCGGAGCCGTAGTACTCGGCCAGCCTGGCCAGTCCTTCATCAAGCGAAACAGCAGGTGTCCAGTCGAGGAGTTCACGCGTGACGCGCTGGTCGAACCAGTGGGCGGTGGAGAGCTGTTCAGCGAGGAACCTGGTCATTGGCGGCTCCTCTTTGCGCCCTGCCATGGTCCAGAACCTTTCAACCACCGCACCGGCTGCCCTTGCCAGGCCACCCGGCACAGACCACGACGGCGGGGCCACGCCACCTGCATCGCATATGCCCGCCAGTAGCTCGCCGATCGGCCGTGGTTCACCGTTGCTCACCACCACCGCTCTGCCATGGACGTGTTCCATACGGTGCAGGGCGGCGACGATGGCCGACGCTGCGTTGTCCACGTACGTTGTGTCGATCAGTGCGGCACCGGCGTCCAGCAACGGCAGCCGACGGTGGCTTGCGCGGGCCAGAACGCGTTCAACCAGCTGGGTGTCTCCGGGCCCCCACACAATGTGGGGGCGCACCGCTGCCACCCGGATGTCAGGTCCGTTCGCCGCGAGGGCCAACAACTCAGCCTCGGCCTTGGTGCGGGCGTAGTCGCCGTGTGCATGGCGTGGGTCAGCCTGCTCCGCGCCCAATCCCACAATCGCGGAACCGGAGTGCGCCACAGATGGTGACGAGACATACACAACGTCCCGGCCCCCCGCCATACGGGCCATCTGGAGCAACCGGCGCGTTCCTTCAATATTCACGGCGTCAAACTCGGCCGCGCGGCCCGTGATGGACACCTTGGCAGCAAGGTGGATGATGCCTTCCGCCCTGTCAATTGCGCTGCGGAGCGCCCCATCGTCGTTCAAGGACCCGCGGAAGTCCTCCGCACCGTCGATGCCCGACGGGCGGCGCTGAAATGTAGCCACGTCATGGCCTTGATGGACCAGTTGCCGGGCCACTTCTCCTCCCAGAAGCCCGCTGGCGCCGGTGACCAGGACCCTCATGGCTTACCTGGACGGCCGCCGGCCAGCACCTGCGAAGCCCAGCGGGCCAGCCGCGTCCTGTCGATCTTGGCGTTGTGCCTGATGTCGGTGGGCTGGGTGGGGACCACGAGCACTGCGTTGACCTCGACGCCGGCCTGGGAGGCCGCTCGTCGGACGTGCCCGGCGAGTTGCGGGTCAGCGGGGCCGGCCTTCGGGACGGGAGGCACGGTCTCGACCACCGCAACCACCGCCTGGGTTCCTGAGGGTCCAATGCCGGTGATGGCGGCCATGCGCACGCGGTCCAGGCGTTCGATGGATTGCTCGGCCCCGACAGGCGTCACCACAGCCCCCGGCGCCGTCACCACATGAGAAAGGCGTCCTTCCACCCAAAGCCGGCCGGCGGCGTCGAAGTGGCCCACGTCCCCCGTTCGGTGCCATCCGGCCAGGCTGGCACTCTCGCGTTGAGTCAACCAGAGCCTGTCATAGGCTTCCTTGACGTGAGGAGCGCTGATCAGGATCTCGCCGGTGACACCGGCGTCGGTCACACGGTTCGGTCCGGGCGCGGTTCCATTCGCCGCCAGCGGGATAACCGCCACGCGGGCTCCGTGCACAGGCTTCCCCACGCAAACCCCGTTGCCGGCTCCGGCTATGGTCCCGGCATCCGCGTCAGCATCGGCGGCCCGGATTTCTTCCAGGCTGATGTCGGTGACCGGCAGCGCTTCCGTCATTCCGTAGGGCGTATGGAGGGACGCCCCGGGCATCAGCTGCTGTACCTGCGCCAGGAGCGGCTCGGGCACGGGGGCGCCTGCGGACAAGAGCAACTCAACGTTTTCAAGAGCGATTAGCCCTGTCCTGCTCAAGTCACCCCGGGTGTCTATGACGTTGCGCAGGGCTGCGGGCGAAGCAAAGACCACTGAGGCCTCGATGGCTGCGACGGCGTCCGCCAGGGCACCGGCCGTTAGGGTGCGCGGCGCAGTAACATCCATTGCGGGCGTCACCGAAACCGCTCCCAGTGCCGGGCCCAGCAAGGCAAAGGGGGCGAAGCCCGCTACGAGCCGGGAACCGGAACGGATCCCGAAAGTCGCGGCCACAGTGTCACGCATCGCCGCAAGCTGCCGGTGCGTGTACAGCACGCCCTTTGCGGGGCCCGTGGAGCCCGACGTGAAGAGGACCGCAGCCGGCGCAGACGGATCCACGCTGTCCATCGGCAGCTCGTCCCCATTCCGGAGCCTGCGAGCGTCCCTGATCGTTGCGCCGTTCCTTGCCAGGGCCGCAAGCGAGGTCTCAACCCCCAGGATCCGACGGCGGGCAGCCGGGAGGTCCTTCACGCTAATGCGCTGTCCCGGCCAGCCCAGTACCGAGGCAGCCGCGAGTGCTTTGTCGATGCCAATGAGGAAATCGGCAGTAGCGCCCTTCACCGCACGGCTCATGCCTTTGGTTCCCAGTCCGGCGTCGGCCACGACCACAACCGCCCCCAGCTTAAGGCAGGCGTAAAGGGCAACGGTGAGGTCGGTTCCGGGCGGAACCATCAGGCTCACACGAGTACCGTGCCCCACACCGGATTCCCGTAAGCCCTCCGCCATATCCAGGATGTTCCGGTCCAGCTGTTGCCAGCTGAGCGAGTGACTCACGCTTCCGTCGCTCGCCATTTCCGCAACAGCGATGTCTTCCTTTGCCGGACCCGCAGCCAGTTCGCTGAGCGAGTCCCACAGGGGTCTGAATGCCGGCTTCTCTTCTTCGGTGTCCTGGATCAGGTGGCGGCTGGCAGGAGCCGCAGCCACCGGGGAATCATCCCCACCGATCTTGGCACCGTGCACAGCAAGCCAGTCAAAAACGGGCGTGGCAATGTCCCGGTCTTCTCCCACGAGGTGTCCGGCACCTTCGAAGCGATGCACGTCCGCGTGAGGTAGCCGGGCGATGAGATCTTTGAGGTACCGGTCTGAAAATATTGGATCCGTGGGACCCCAGAGCATCAGGGCGGGAACCTTTAGCCCACGCAAGCCTTCCGCTACGCGTGTCAGCGCAGGAAAACTGGGATGGGAGGGGTCTGCGGGGATGTCCGCAACAAAGTTCCCCACTCCGGTTCGGCGGGCGGCTCCGCGATAGGGGGCCATGAAGGCCCGGCGGACGTCGGCCGGCAGCGGCGGGTTCGCCAGCGAGTGCGTCACACGCAGGAAGGCGTCCGACGTCGTGGTGCCCCAGCGGTGCACGGCAGGGTGCAAGGCGAGCCGAAGGGCCGCCGGGAGTGGCGAATCGGAAGGGTGGTGGACGGCGGTGTTGGTCAACACAACAGCTGTTACCTGCTGTGGGTGCTCCAGCGCCCAGCCCGAACTGATCACGCCGCCCCAGTCATGGCCCACGGTAACAACCGGCCCCTCCAGGCCCAACGCATCTGTGAGGTCTCCGAGGTCGTTGATTCGATCAGCCAGGCGCCGGAATGACCCGGTGCGCTCCGAGTAGCCCATGTCCAGCTGGTCCACAGCAACAACACGCCATGGATGAGCCGGATCGGATCCCGCCCTCACCAGCGTCCGCCACAGATAGGACCAGGTGGGGTTGCCATGCACGCAGAGCAAGGTCCCGATCGGAGTCAGGCCGCGGCGAGAGAGTTGCGCGCCGTTATCCAGCACATGCCAGCGACGAAGTACGCCCGGCGCGTCCACCTCCGACGTGGACCTTACCCGGAGTGTCCGGGACCATTCAGGGTCCACTCCGGGCCAGTTGGCGGCTACCAAACGATTTCCACCATTCCAGCGTTCAGGCCTGAGCCCACGCCCATGCACAGGACCCGGTCTCCCGAGGTCAATGACTGCGCCTGGGCTGCGAGCGTCATGGGAAGCGATGCAGGACCCACATTGCCCCAGTGCGGGAAAGTGATGGGAACCTTATCCGGGTCCAGGTCGATGGCATTGATGATCGCCTGGGTATAGGCATTGCTGACTTGATGTGTGACGTAGCGGTCCATGCTGGCCCAGTCCCACTCAGGCTGGGCTTCATGCCAGGCGTCCACCACAAGCTGCAGGCCGCCGTCCAGCAAGCCTTTCGTGTCGGTGGACATGCCGTCGATTCCACCAACACACAGTTCGTGATGCTCGGTGCCGGCACGCATGACCCCACCCACAAGCCGGTGCGCCCCGGGGTACTCATCACGGGGGCCCAGAACGGCCGCGGCAGCTCCTGATCCGAGCGTCAGGGTGGCAAATTCCCGATTAAAGTCTTCACGCGTGGTCTCAGGCCTTTGGAGTCGCGCCAGCGTGGCTTCCTGAGTGCCTTGCGCGTCCTCTCCGTTAACGATGACCGCATACCTGATCTGGCCCGAATCGATCATGTTGGCTGCGAGGATCAAGCCGTTCACAAATCCAAGACAGGCGTTGGCCAGGTCAAAGTTCATGGCCGAGGACGGCAGGCCAAGTTCGTGGTGTATCTTGACCGCTACGGACGGTTCCAGGTTGCGCCTGGTAACCGAGGTGTTGATCAGCAAGCCGACTTCCGAGGCTTCGACTCCGGCTTCAGCCAAGGCTTTTGCGCCCGCTTCCACGGCAGCGTCATCGAACGATGTCCCGGCGGCCCACCAGCGCCTGTGTGTGATCCCTGCAACACGTTCAAGCAATCGCGGTGGAAACTTCAGCCGCTGCAGGGTCGAAGCCAATCTCCGGTCGAAATCCGTGGAGCTCACTATCCTCGGAGCCTCGACGCTGCTCACCGAGAGCAGCGCGGTGTTGCTGTGCCGGAAGGTCGCATTCCCTGCCAAGTTAAGCCCCTGTTCGTTTCTGTCCT
Organism: Arthrobacter sp. GW822-FHT05G07; assembly: GCF_058799755.1. Lineage (NCBI taxonomy): Bacteria > Bacillati > Actinomycetota > Actinomycetes > Micrococcales > Micrococcaceae > Arthrobacter > Arthrobacter sp. GW822-FHT05G07. The sequence goes on from NZ_JBXALT010000002.1 coordinate 118,517, forward strand.
GCCTTCATGCGGTGACTGTACCCATAAAGTGCAACCCCAAGACGTTAACTATGCCGGTGTAAACCGCTTCCTGCATATTTGGCGTCCTTGGAGCGGTCTCGGGACCGAAGCGGGACTGTGGGACGTCAGCCCTCCCGAGCCTTCCGTGTGGCGGCGTCGTTGGCCTTCTGAAGCGCTTTCACCAGCTCGTCCTTGTCCATTCTTGAGCGTCCCTTTATTTCCAGTTCCCGCGCACGCCGGTAGAGGTGCTCCTTGGACGCATTGGCATCTACTCCCGCGGCCGTCGGCTTCCTGGAGTCCGCCCCTTCCTCCGCGTGCTCATCCGAAGGTCCGCGTTCCTCCTTGGCCTCCCAGTGGTCGCCCACCTTCTCATAACTGTGCTTCAGTGCCGCGAAGGCCGTGCGGGCCGCCCGGCTCGAATCGTTGTCATAGGACTCCATCGCCGAATCGTAGGTCTTGGCAAAGGTGTCCTGCGCCTTCTGCTCCGAGCGCTGCAAGGTGGACGGCAACTCGTCCTTGCGGGCGTGATGGTTCTTTCCAGTCTTTGGCATGGCACTCAAGCTCCTGTCGTGGAAGGCACAGTATCCGCCCGGCGCTCCGGTTGGGCGTCACCACGTCAAGTCTGGGGTGAACCCGCGCCCTGGATCAAGAACCGGAGCGAACACGGTGGCTCGACCGTTTGACCATCGAAAGTTGGCTGCTACCATCAAGAGAGAACTATGTCCTATCAAGAGAACAAATGGCTACAAACCTGGATCGTCCTGACAGGGAGGCAAGGGTTTGAGCCTGAATTCGGGGTATCCAGTGGTTACTAAACTTGGTCTTAACATCGACCGATCCTCTCCCGTGCCCCTGTACCACCAGGTGGTTCAGGGGATCGAGGCCGCCATCCACAGCGGAGTACTGGAGCCCGGCAGCCGCCTCGAGAACGAAATCGACCTCGCGGCCCAGCTCAATCTGTCCAGGCCAACCATGCGTAAGGCCATGGATGAACTGGTCCGTTCCGGTCTCTTGGTTCGGAAACGCGGCGTAGGAACCCAAGTGGTATCCAGTCAGGTCCGCCGCCCCCTGGAGCTCTCCAGCCTCTTTGACGACCTCACCAACAACGGCAAAAAGCCCACCACCACCGTGCTGAGCTTTTCCCACGAGGAAGCCGACCCCGCCACCCTCGCGGCGCTCGAGCTCCCTGCCGGCTCCAAGGTGTACCACTTCACCCGACTCCGCAAAGTGGGGGGCAAACCACTGGCCTTGATGGAGAACTGGGTGCGCGATGATATCGCAACCATGGACGAAGCCATGCTTGCAGCAGAGGGCCTCTATTCAATCCTGCGCCGCGGCGGCGTCAACTTCCGTCTTGCCACACAACGCATCGGCGCAATGATCGCCAATGACTACCAGGCACCCCTCCTTGAGACCGAAGTGAATTCCGCTTTGGTCACCATGGAACGGACAGCTGTGGACGATACCGGCCGTCATGTGGAGACGGGCCACCACGTCTACCGCGCCGATTCCTACAGTTTCGAAATGACACTCGTACAGCGCTAATACAAAGGACTCCCCTTCCATGACCAACTGGGTTTACCCCTTGGGTTCCGCCACCGACGGCGTTTGGGACATCTCACTCGGCACTTCTGATTCCGCCATAGCCATCGACGGCTGGGCACACACCGGCCTCAAGGTCGCTACCGTCGCGGCGGGCGCCGCCGTCGAACTTCCTGCCGTTGCTGAAGAACGCATTGTGGTGCCCCTCAACGGCGCCTTTACCGTAACCGTCGATGGCGTCAACCACCCCCTCGCGGGCCGGTCCTCTGTGTTTCACGGACCCAGCGACGTCCTGTACTCGGGCACCGGAAAAGCCGTCACCATCAGCTCGGCCGACGGCGGCCGCGTGGCCGTCGCCACCGCCCCGGCGCGCACCTCCTACCCCACCCGGCTGGTCCTGGCCGCTGAGACACCCGTGGAATTGAGGGGCGCCGGCAATTGCTCGCGTCAGGTGCACAATTTCGGCACGCCGGCGGCACTGGAGGCAGACCGCTTCATCGTCTGCGAGGTCATTACACCGGCCGGGAATTGGTCCTCCTATCCGCCTCACAAACACGATGAGGAAAAAGACGGGGAGACCCACCTCGAGGAGATCTACTACTTCGAGACCCAAGTGGCCGCAGCTTCCGGCGCTCCGGCGGACGCCGACGCAATCGGCTATCAACGGGTCTACGCCTCGGACGAACGCCCCATCGACGTGTCCGCTGAGGTGCGCACCGGCGACGTCGTCCTGGTCCCCTATGGTTGGCATGGTCCGGCCATGGCCGCACCGGGCTACGACCTGTACTACCTCAACGTCATGGCAGGCCCGGGTCCTGTCCGTGAATGGCTCATCAGCGACGACCCCCACCACGGTTGGGTACGGCAAAGCTGGGAAGGGCAGAACATCGACTCCCGGCTGCCGTTCAGCGCCTAGATCGTCAACTTCCGAACACACAAAAGTGCCCCTCCCGGAATCCCTGAGATTCGGAGAGGGGGACTTTGCGGTGTGGGAGACTCAGCTGGACACTTTGAGAGCAACCCTCACGGGAACACCGGTAGCCAGCGATTCCTGGGCCGCATCTGCCACTCGGGATGCTGCTACTGCGTCCTCCGGGGTACATGGATTCCCGCGCTCCTGCAGCACCAATTCCACGAAGGCGACCATCTCGGAACGGTATGCCTGGTCAAAGCGCTCTGCGAAGGTCTGGTGCGGGTCACCGTCAGGGAAAGCGACTGCAGCTTCGACCGAAGCCACAGCAGACTTCTCGTCCAAACCCACCATGACCGTCTTGCGTGAGCCTTGGATCTCCAACCGCACATCGTGGCCGGCCCCGTTGTACCGGCTGGCAGAAACCGTTCCCACCGTGCCGTCGTCGAAAGTAATGAGCGCCAATGCCGTGTCCACGTCGCCTACTTCCCCAATGGCTGGATCGCCATTGTTGGATCCCTTGGCATAGACCTCCACGATTTCGCGTCCCGTCAGCCAGCGCAGGATATCAAAATCATGAACCGAGCAGTCCCGGAACAGGCCCCCGGACGTCGCCAGGAACTCCACGGGGGGCGGCGTCATGTCGCACGTGACGGCGCGCAGCGAGTGGATCCAACCCAACTCGCCGGCCTGGTACGCGCGCTTGGCTTCCAGATAACCGGCATCGAAGCGTCGTTGGTGTCCGATTTGCACCACGCCGTCGTGCTCACTGATGTAATCCAGCACCGGCAGCGCGTCGGAAACATTCATGGCCACCGGCTTTTCGCAGAAGACAGGGATTCCGGCGTCCACTCCGGCACGGATCAGCTCCGGGTGGGTCGCCGTACCCGTAGCAATGACCAGACCGTCCACACCGGAGGACAGCAGTTCGGCCACGGATGGCACGAAGTCCGCGCCCAATCCGGCAGCGACCGACCGGGCATGTTCCGTGGCCACGTCTGTGAGCTTCAGGCGAACGTTGACGCCCCTGTCTCGGAGCGTTTCATTGAGGGCCACCATGTTGTTGGCGTGCATGACGCCGATGCGCCCCACGCCAACCAGGCCAAGAGTGACTTCTTTCATCATTTCCTTCGTGGGTAGATGCGTTAGCGGATCTGCGTGGGCTGCAGTGTCGCAACCTGGGGCACGCGCACAGATTTGCCCTGTTTGACGGAGTCGATGCACGCCAGCGCGCAGGCAAGTGCCCTGCGGGCGTCAGACGCGCCGGGTGTGAGCGTAAAAGCGCTCGACGGCGGCGGCGTACCATCGCGCCGTGAACTCACCACCGCGGTGAAATCGGCGAGTTCATCCGTGTAGGCCTGCCGGAAGAGCTCCACGTTCAGCCGAGGGGTGTCTGCTCCCAGTCCGTCGGCCGTATAGCGGCGTGCTGCGGTTTCCGTCGCACGGCCGGCCTGGACCATCCCCTTGGAACCAAAGACTTCCCCCCGGACGTCGTAACCGTACAGGGCACTGAAGTTCGCTTCTGCCACAGCGATGGCTCCGTTGCTGTAACGCACGGTCACCACTGCGGTATCCAGGAACCCTTGGTACCGCAGACCGGGTTCCACCAGTGCATCGGCTACGGCATGGATTTCCACCGGCTCGGCCCCTTCGTTGAACCAGTTCAGGGTGTCAAAGTCGTGGATGAGGGTTTCCAGGAAGATTGTCCACGCCGGGACCTTGGCTGCGTGAGCGATGCTGCCGCTGCCTGGATCGCGCGTCAGCGAGCGAAGGAGCTGCGGCCTACCCACAATCCCGGCGGCCAGATCCTGCTTTGCCGCTTGGAAGTCCGCCGCATACCGGCGGTTGAAGCCAATCTGGAAATGAACTCCGGCGGCCTCCACGGCGGTCAGGGCAGCATCGAGTTCGGCAAGGTCCTGGGCTGCGGGTTTCTCGCAAAAAACGTGCTTTCCGGCTGCAGCGGCCTTGGTGATCAGACCGGCATGAAAGCGTGCGGGGCTGGCGATGATCACGGCATGGATGGTGGGATCGGCCAGTATGTCGTCCGGGTTTGCCGTGATGTGGGCCGTGCCGAGCGATGCTGCGAGGGCCTCAGCAGATTCGAGGTTGGGATCTGCGATAGCCGCCAGCACCGCGCCCGGGACACGATGGGCCACGCTCTCGGCATGGAACGCACCCATCCAGCCGGATCCGATGAGGCCGATCCGTACAGGAGCCGGCAAGGGGACAGAATGTGGAGCGAGGTAGGCCATGGGCCGTCCTTTCGGGGTGTCGGTTCTGTGTCTTCAGGGCCGGGCGGATATGCCCGGGACGCCACTTTCACCGGGGAACACCACGCCCAGTTGGCGCCGGATCTCATCGGCTGCTTCCAGTGTGCGGATGGAGGCTGCCAGCGTCCGCTGGCTGGCTTCCGTGCTACCTCCGGCAACCGCCCGGGCCACGGCCGCGGCCTCGAAGTGCAGGCCTTCGAAGTGTCCGCCAGCCGGCTCGTCGTAGCGCAGCCGCGTCCCGTCAGGGAACCTGACCTCGAAGGCGCCGGGCATGGTGAAGGAACCCTCGATGGTCAACGTGGCTTTGGAACCAACTATGGTGGCGGCAGTGGGAGTGAAGTTATGCAGGTGGGTATTGACCACCGCCTGCGCGCCGCCGTCGAATTGCATCACGGCGGACAGCTGGGCGTTCACTCCCGACTCGTGCGGCTGGCCGATTGCATGCAGCTTGTGTGGACTACCCAAAACTTCCGTGACCAGGGCAAGCGGGTACGTACCCAGGTCAAGCAGCGGACCACCAGCCAATTGCGGATCGAAGATGCGGTGCGAAGCATCAAAATGCTCGCCATACTCTGCGATCACCGTGGTGATGCTGCCCAGCGTTCCTGCCTCAAGGATCTGCCGGATCACATCGAATTTCGGCAGGAAAAACGTCCACATAGCTTCGGCGGCAAAAACGCCGGCAGCCCCCGCCCGCGCGGCGATGTCCCGCGCCTGATCCGCGTTGAGGCCGATGGGCTTTTCGATCAGGACGTGCTTGCCGGCGTCAATGGCCAGGACCGCGGCTGCGTGGTGGCCGGTGTGGGGGGTGCACACGTAGACGATGTCTATGTCCGGGGCAACAGCGAGTTCCTCGTAGCTCCCGTAGGCGGCGGGGACGTTGTACGCCTCCGCGAAGGCCTTGGACCGGTTCACGGATCGGGATCCGACGGCGGCTATCACCTGCCCGGCATGCGCCTGGATGGATTCGGTGAACCGTTCGGCGATCCATCCCGGGCCCATGATGCCCCATCTGAGGGTGGGAGCATCACGGGACCCCGGAACGCGGGAGTGAGGGAGTGCTTGAAGGGTCATGAGTAGCTGACTTTCGTAGTTGTCCCGTCGCTGTGCAGCGACTGGATCATGGCTTGTGCAACGAGCGATGCGTTGAGTCCGTCCTGTGCGCCTGCAAGGGATGGCGCTTCGCCACCAGCGAGTGCAGAAATCCAGGCCTGCAACTGCAGCCGGTACGCGTCGGCGAAGCGGGGGCGCCAGTCCGCGGGGATCACCGCCTGCCGGGTTCCGTCCTGTTCAATGCCCAGCAGTGAAGACTCCTGCAGGGACGTGGTGCCCTGTTCAGAGACCACTTCGCAGCGAGTGGTGTAGCCATACTGGGCATTGAGATAAAGCTCAAGTGTCGTGAGGGTTCCATCTGCAGTGCGGAGGGTCATGAACGACGGGTCCTGCAGGCCCGGCTCGGCACGGCTTGTCTTCTTCCCGGCCTGCCACGACACTTCCGTGACAGGAGAGTCCAGAAGCCAGGGAATGATGTCCAACTCATGTATGGCCGAGTTGGTGATGGCTGATTCTGACGTGGTTCCGGGTCCTGCCGCGGCATTCCGGCTGACGCAGTGGACCATGAGGGGCTCGCCCTGCACCCGGCCTTGCACGGCCTGCCGAAGTGCCACATAGCCCGGGTCGAAGCGCCGCATGAAGCCGAGGGAGAGCAGTGATGCGCCCGTTGCCGCCACAATGTCCGCGTCGGCCGCTACCACTTCGAGGCTTTCCAGGAGCGTGGGCGCCAGGGGCTTTTCGCACAGGACCGGGGTCATGGCCTCAAAGCACTCCAGGACCAGGCCCGCGTGTGTGGAGTCGTGCGAGGCAACAACTACCGCGTCAACGTCACTGGAGTTGATCAATTCCGTCGGGTCCGTGGTGATGCGTGCCGACGGTGGCGCAGCAGCCGCTGCCCGGCCGGCGTCGAGATCTGCCACGAAGGTGACTTCCGCGCCGCCGATGGTGGTGGAGAGGTTCCTGATGTGGTCAGCGCCCATGACTCCGGCGCCGATGACACCTACCCGGATCGGCATGGTGTTCCCTTCTATTGACGATGTGCGTTCTGTTGACGAGGTCAGCGGGCCGTACGCACAGCGGACGGGGTCCTTCGAAGAGATCTCCGGAGGACACCACCGCGTGCTGCTTCTACGCGTGTTTCGGGCCGCCGGCGTTCACGCTGTCAACGTCCGCGACCTCGGCTTTGACCTCTTTCACGACGTCGCCATGGCCGCCCAGCTGTTCCAACTCATGGGCAAGTTCAGCAAGCTCAGCACCACCAGCCATTTGGGCCGTGAGTTCGTCCAGTGTGATGTCCTTCTTGTCGTAGTAACCAATGGATTTGCCGCGCTTGAGCAGAAGGAACCGATCGCCTACGGGGAAGGCATGGTGCGGGTTGTGGGTGATGAAGATGACGCCGAGTCCGCGGTCGCGAGCCTGGAGGATGTAGCGCAGGACCACGCCTGACTGCTTGACGCCCAGGGCCGCCGTGGGTTCGTCCAGAATGAGGACCTTGGCCCCGAAGTACACGGCGCGGGCAATCGCGACGCACTGGCGTTCACCGCCGGAAAGCTGCCCAATGGGTTGCTCTACATCGCGCAGGTCGATGCCCATCTCGGCCAGTTCCTTGAGGGTGATGGCCTTCATCTGTTCGACGTCCATGTACTTGAACGGGCCGAAGCCTTTGGTGATCTCGGATCCGAGGAAGAAGTTCCGCCAGATCGGCATCAGCGGTACCACCGCAAGGTCCTGGTACACCGTGGCGATGCCGGCGTCCAGGGCATCGCGGGGGGAACCGAACTTTCGTTCCTCACCCATGATGTTCAAGACGCCGTCGTCGTGCTGGTGGAGACCGGCGATGATCTTGATCAGCGTGGACTTGCCCGCACCGTTGTCGCCCAGCACACAGGTAACGCGGCCGTTGTCCACGGCCATGGTGACGTCACTCAGCGCGATGATGTTGCCGTAGTGCTTGCCCACTCCTTCCAAGGAGAGGAGATGTACGGGTGTGTGGGTGAGGGGATCACGCTCATTCTGGAGCAGCGTTTCCTGGTCGATCGCTTTGGCATTCATTTCCGGGCCCCTTACTTGAGTTCCGCGCGGCGCTTGACGATGAGGTTGACGATGGTGGCGAGCAGCAGCATCAGGCCCAGGAAGAACTTGAACCAGTCGGGGTTCCACTGCGCGTACACAATGCCCTTGTTGGCCATGCCGAAGATGAACGCGCCGATCGCGCCACCCACTGCTGAACCGTAACCACCCGTCAAAAGGCAACCACCGATCACTGCGGCGATGATGTACAGGAATTCATTGCCCACGCCCTCGCCGGACTGCACAGTGTCGAAGGCAAACAAGTTGTGCATGCCCAGGATCCAACCGCAGAAGCCCACACCCATGAACAGCCCGATCTTTGTGGCTTTGACCGGAACTCCGACCGCTCGGGCGGCGTTTGCGTCGCCTCCGACTGCGAAGATCCAGTTACCCACACGGGTCCGCATGAGGACCCACGTTGCCACTGCCACGAGGGCAATCCATATGAACACCGTGATCTTGACGTCGATGCCAGCGATGGTGACCGAGGATGCGAAGACACCGCGGGCGGTGTCGAAGCCGTCCATGGTGGAGATGGACGGAGACGAAACAGAGCCGCCGATCAATCGCGTCAAACCCAGGTTCAGGCCGGTCAGCATCAGGAACGTGGCCAAGGTGACAATGAAGCTGGGGAGCTTGGTCTTCATCAGGATCCAGCCGTTGATGAAACCAATGGCCAGGGACACCAGCAAAGCCAGAATGACACCCACCCAGACGTTCGTGCTGAAGTACCAGCTGAACATTGAAGCTGTCAGCGCCGACGAGATCACAGCGACGCCCGTGGAGAGATCGAACTCTCCGCCGATCATCAGCAGTGACACTCCCACCGCCATAATTCCAATGGTGGAGCTTCCGTACAGCACCGTGGCCAGGGCGTTGGGCTGGGTGAACGTCGGCGATACCAACGCAAAGAAGACAAACAGAACGATTGCGCCCACCAGGGCACCCACCTCGGGCCGGCCAAGGAGCTTCTGCAATGGACTGCGCCGGGCAACCCGCTCATCAATCGCAGCTTTGGTGAATTTGTTTTGGGTAATAGTCATGATGTTTCTCCTTGCTGCCGGGCTGGCTTCCACCAACCCGGCAAGCGGGCTGTTAGCGGATACCCTGTTCAGCAAACGTCAGGACTTCGGCGGCATTGGACTGGTCAACGATGGCCGGACCAGTGAGGACCGACTGTCCGCCGCCAACCTTGAATCCGCCCCGCTTGTTCTGCCACAGGGCATCCACGGCACCGTAGCCCTGGAGCCACGGCTGCTGGTCCACGGTGAACAGCACGCTGCCATCGGAGACCTTCTGGGCAAGTTCCTTGTTGAGGTCGAAGCTGGCTACCTTGGCCGAACTGCCGGCGGTGGTCACAGACTTCAGGAGCGTCAGGGTGATAGGAGCGCCGAGGCCGATGATCACATCAGCGTCCTTCGAAGCCTGGAGCTTTGCGGTGGCGGTGGACTCTACCGACGTCATGTCCGCCCCGTTGACGTACAGGATTTCCGTACCGGGTACTTTCGCCTTCACACCGGCGCAACGGGCCTCGAGGCCCACGTGTCCTTGGGCCTGGATCACGCAAACCGGGTGCTTGTAGCCACCTTCTGCGAGCCTTGAGCCCACGGCCTCGCCGGCCAACTTTTCATTCGACCCGAAGTGCGTGAAAGCTCCGAGCTGGGCCGACGCTGCTTCGCCGGCATTGAAGCTGACGATCGGGATGCCCGCGTCCGTTGCCTTCTTCAGTGCGTCTTTCAGCGCATCCGGCGTAGCCAGTGTCACGGCGATGCCATCCACTTTCTGGTCCACGGCCTGCTCGATCAATTGCGCCTGCCGGCCGGCCTCCGGGTCAGAGGTGTACAGCAGCTCTACATTGTCCTTCGCTGCTGCTTCTTCGGCCCCCTTGCGTACCGTGTCCCAGAAGGTGTCACCTGCAGGGGCGTGGGCGATCAACGCAATCTTCATCCTTTCGGTGGAGGCCACCTGACCTCCTCCACCGCCGGAGCCTGCCTCCGGCTCCCTGCCGCCAGTGCTTGAACAGGCGCTCAGAGCCACCAAGGGCACAACCGCCGCAACAAGCGCCGCCTTACGCCACGAAAATACAGTCACCATAATCTCCTTTGATTCCCAAGTCCGGACTGCCACTTTGCAGCCCCGGATGCACCGCCTACCTCGATCATGGTGACCTACCTCACGAATGTCAATAGTTTGTCCTGACATTAGTATGTTCGTACGTAACAGCCTTGCCAAAGCTCAGGATCGGGGCGCCGCAGTAGTGCGCCGAACCACCAGTGCGGGTTGGATCAGCTTGCGCTGCGCTCCTACAGTGGAGCCTTGGATGCGCGCCAGCAGCGACTTTGCGACGCCCATCCCCACCACATCGCTGCGGTTATCCACGGACGTCAGCTCGAGATATCGGGATTTCGCCAGTGCTGAATTGTCATACCCCATGACCGAGATATCCGACGGCGCCACCAGGCCGCGCGCCTTGATCGCACCGAAGGCGCCAAGCGCCATAGTGTCGTTGGCGGCGAAAATCGCAGTAATGTCCGGATGGTGATCCAGGAGCCAGCAGGCGGATGCGTAACCGTCTTCTTCCGTGGTACCCCCCTCCTCCCCCACAATCAATGGTTTGACACCTGATTGCCGGAGTCGCGCGTCGAAGCCGGCCCGCCGGTGGGCTGCGGCACCACCGGAACCCGAAAGGTGGCCGATCCTTCTGTGGCCGAGGTCCAGAAGGTGGACCGCTGCCATCGCACCGCCACCGTCGTCGTCGTTGGTGATGAGATCAGCGTCATCCGGCACCCCATTCCGCCACCCAGCCACCACGGTGGGAACTTCCGTGCCGCTGAGCACCGTGGCGCCCGGTTCCGCTGCGATCACGAGTCCGTCCACATGCATCGCAAGCAACCCGTCGGCGGCCTCCTTGATGCGGTTCTCCCCGGGGCGGGAATCGGCGAGCGTGACCTGGTAGCCATGTTCTGCCAGCACTGACTCCAAGCCCCGCAGCAGATCGACGAACCACAAGTTCCGATAGTCGTCAATGACGAGCCCGATGCTCTTGGTCCGACTGCTCGCGAGGGTTGTGGCCGCCCGGCTGGGACGGTATCCCAGCTCGGTGATCGCGGTTCTTACCGCGTCACGGCGCTTGTCGCTGACCTTCCCGGGGTTCTGAAGCACCAGTGAAACCAACGACGGCGAGACGCCAGCCAGCTTTGCGACATCGTAAATTGTTGGGCGTCGGCCCTGAGGCTTGCTCGCGCTCATGGGATCAACTTCCAAGAGGGAGCGTCACCCTGGCACGAATGATTGACAGGACATATGGACATGGCTAGGCTCGAGTTCAGCATACAAAATTGTAGCGCTACAAAATGCCGTCGAGTGTCCCCGCCGCGGCAGTATTTCAAAGGAGAAATCATGGCTGAAAGCCTTGGCGTCGCGGTCATCGGCGCAGGTATGGCCGGAAAAGCCCATGCAGCGGCCTACCGGGCAGCGTCTACCCTCTACAGCCCGGTGCTCCCGCAGATCCGGCTGGTCTCCATTGGTGACGTGAACGCCGAATTCGGCTCGCTGGCAGCCCGCCGCTTTGGGTACGAGCGAAATGACACCTCATGGCAGGCCATCGCAGAAGCGGATGATATTGATGTTGTGAGCGTGGTCATCGCAAACTCCCTGCACCGCGAGGTGGTGGAAGGCTTACTGTCCGCCGGCAAGCACGTGTTGTGCGAGAAACCGTTGAGCGATTCGCTGGAAGACGCCCGTTCCATGGCCGAAGCTGCCCGTAACGCAAGCTCTATCGCGCGCATCGGCTTCACCTTCCGCCGAACCCCGGGCATTGCCTACATCCGGGAGCTCATCCAGAACGGCACCCTGGGAAATGTCCTGCACTTCAGCGGCCGTTACTGGACCGACTACGGCTTCAGCCCCGAAGCTCCGATGAGCTGGCGCTACAAGGGCGGCCCCGGCTCAGGTGCGCTGGCCGACGTCGGAAGCCACCTGACGTACGTCTCCGAATTCCTCTGCGGTGACATCACCTCAATCAGCGGTGGGCGACTCACCACTGCGATCGACAAACGACCGTTGCCGCTCAGCGCCGTCATGGGCCACGACCACGTGGCCGTCAGCGACACTTTCGAAGTCGTCGAGAACGACGACTACGCTGCATTCAACGCGGAGTTCGTAAACGGTGCCGGCAGCTTCGAGGTGTCACGCGTCGCGGCAGGACATGCCAACAGCCTCCAGTTCGAGGTCTTCTGCGAAAAGGGTGCGGCCAAGTTCGACCAGCGCCGTCCCTCGGAAATCCAGTTGTTCCTCAATGATGGTTCAGGCAACGAGAACGGCTACCGTCAGGTCATCCTCGGCCCGGGCCACCCGTACATTTCCGGGGGCCTTGCCATGGACGCTCCCGAGGTCGGCTTCGGCCAGAACGACGCCTTCGGTTACCAGGCCCGGGCGTTCCTCGAGGAAGTTTCAGGCCTCAGCGAGAGTACGTCACTGCCGCGCTGCGCCACCTTCGACGACGGTGTGCGCAATATGGAACTGCTCAGTGCCGTCACCGAGTCGGCCCTTAGTAACGGAAAGAAAATCACGCTATGAAACTCGGTGTCTACAACGCAATCCTGCACGACCGCCCGCTCCCCGATGCCCTTCAGGTCATTGCGGACCTTGGACTGACCGGCATAGAGATCAATACCGGTGGATTCCTCCCCGCCGTCCACGTACCCACCATGGACCAAGTCCTGGAAAGCGACGCTGCCCGCGACGATTTCCTGGGGCTCTTCGAAGGGACCGGCGTTTCCATCGCTGGCCTGAACTGCAATGGCAATCCCCTGCACCCGAAACGTGAAATCGGCGAAAAGCATGCTGAAGACATCCGGCGCTCCATCCGGCTGGCACATCGACTGGGACAGAACCGGGTAGTCACCATGTCAGGCCTGCCCGGGGGCGAACCAGGGGCCACCACTGTCAACTGGGTAGTCAACGCCTGGAACTCAGCGGCACTGGACGTGCTGGACTACCAATGGGGCGTCGCTGCGGACTTCTGGAAGGAAACCGATCGCCTCGCTGCCGATCACGACGTCAAGGTTGCCCTTGAACTCCACCCGCAGAACATCGTGTTCAATACCGCTGATGTCCACAAGTTCATCGAGCTCACCGGCGCCACGCATGTTGGCGTGGAACTGGATGCCTCGCACCTCTTCTGGCAGCAGATGGATCCGGTTGCCGTCGTCCGGGAACTCGGTCCCCTGGTATTACAGGCCGCCGCCAAGGATGTCCGTGTGAACACAGAGAACGCGGCTCTCTACGGAGTGCTGGACAACAGCTTCCGCCGGCTCTCGCCGGATGAGAACCGGACAAACCTTGGCGGGGACGAGTGGGCCAACGAATGGCCCAAGAACTCCGCGTGGGACTTTGTGGCCCTCGGCCGTGGACACGACACCGCGTTCTGGACAGAGTTCCTTCGCGCGCTGCATGAAGTGGACCCGGACATGCTGGTCAACATCGAACACGAAGACGTCTCCTTGGGCCGCATCGAAGGCCTCCAGGTAGCCGCGAAGGTCCTGCTCGACGCCGACGCAGCACTCTCGGCCTCCTTGAACCCAACGGCCTGAGACTTCATTGCCCGGAACCCCAGGGGTTAACCGCCGGGCCTGGATGGGGACGGCGCTCATGCGCCGTCCCCATCTTTTTACCTCCCGGATCACAAATGGAAAAGGATAGAAAATGCGTCTTGGCATAGTTGGATACGGAGCAGGCGGGAAGTACTTCCATGCACCGTTCATTGAAGCAGCTGAAGACATCGAACTGGTGGGGATTGTAGCCCGCTCGGACGCAACAAAAGCCTCAGTGGAGTCGGACTTCCCGGGGCTGCCCACCTACGCGAGCCTCAGCGAATTGTTCGCAGCCGGAGTGGATGCCGTCACCATCACCACCCCGCCGCACACCCGGCACGACTTGGTCATGGAAGCCATCAACTCCGGCGTCCATGTTGTGGCCGACAAGCCCTTCGCCCCTACCGCAGAGTCGGCGCGTTCGCTGGCGGAGGCTGCGGAGCGAGCAGGAGTGACCCTGAACGTTTTCCACAATCGTCGCCGTGATGCAGACATCCTGACACTCGCAAAGGTCCTGGAATCAGGAGAGCTGGGCGAGATATGGCGGGTTCACTCGATCATGGACCAGGACAACGCCGACAGCTTGGAGCTCGGTGCGGCCGGAGGGTTGCTGCGTGACCTCGGCAGCCACCTTGTTGACCAGATGTTGTGGCTCCTTGGTCCGGTGAGCCACGTCCACGCCACCCTCGATTGGACGGACCGGTTTGGAGAGCGTACGGATTGCGGTTTCTTCGTCACCATGACCCACACTTCCGGTGCGGTCTCCACAGTATCCGCCAGCAAACTCAACCACTCCACCACCAGGGAACTACGTGCTTATGGCAGCCGGGGAAGCTACGTCGCGTCAGGTTCGGACGTCCAGGCGGACGCCCTCCTGGCGGGACGCCGACCGATATCCGAGCCCGAAACCTGGGGAATCGATGCAGCCGAACATTGGGGTACGTTGTCCCTCAAAGACCGCCGCGGGACCGTTCCGTCGGAGCAAGGAAACTACACCGGCTTTTACACCGAGTTCGCGCGGGCCGTCCGCGGCGACGGCCCTGAACCTGTGCCGGCGTCCGAAGGCATCCGTACGTTGGAAGTCCTGGACGCGGCACGCCGCAGCGCGCTGGAAAATGTTGTGATCGCACTCTGAAGTTTCACTGCTCCATGGCGCAGAAAACGCCCGATGCCTGCCGGCGTCGGGCGTTTTCTTTGTGGTGACCGCGGGAGTAGAGGAGGGGTTGCTACCGGCCCTTACTTTGTGCGGGCGACGTAGTCCACCATCGTCTTGAGCTGGTAGCGGGAGACGTCTTCCGCGTTCTCGTCCTCGGCGAAAACCGAAGAGACCATCACGGTGTTCTCCTTGTCCAGGAAGCCGATCTCCTTCAAGCCCCCAAAGAACTCGTCCCAGTTCACGTCGCCGTCGCCGATCTTCAGGTGCTGGTGAACGCGGACGGCGTTGCCGGGAGGGTTGGTGATGTAGCGGAGGCCGTGGGAGGCGTGGTGGTTCATGGTGTCCGAGACGTGCACCAGACGAAGCTTGTCCCCCGCCGCCCGCATGATGTCCAACGGCTTGTTGCCCATGTGGAAGCTGTGTGAAGCGACGTAGACCATGCCGATGTTCGGTGAGTTGACGCCCCTGATAACGCGGAGTGCGGCCAGGCCATCCTCCACGAAGTCGTCCGGGTGCGGATCAATCAGGACGTCCAGACCCTCGCGTTCGATGATCGGGAGCAGCTCCTCCATGGAGCGGTAGAACGCGCGCTCGGACTTCTCGGCTTTCTCCGGACGGCCGCTAAACTCTGTGTTCATCGTCTGGACGCCGAGATCCACGGCAATCTGGATGGCTCGCTTCCAATACCGGACTGCGGCCTCGCGGGCGTCCTCGTCCGGACCCGACCAGCGCAGGACGGGTAGGACCGAGGCGATTTCGACGCCGGCGTCCTTGCAGGCTGCCTTAAGTTTGCCCACGAGTTCGTCATCGGCCTTGGGGTGGTTGAAGAACGGGATGAGGTCCGCATGCGGGGTCATCTGCAGGTACTTGTAGCCAAGATCTGCAGCAACGCGGGGAAACTCCAACAGGGTGTGGCTGTGGTGGAACGGTGTGGGATCCAGTGCAATTTTCATGGCGGCTATCCCCTACTTGTAGAGATCCGGCTTGGTGTTCAGCTGGACCTTGACCTTCTCGCCCGACTTCTGGGCCTCGACCCCGGCCTCGCAGCAGGCTGCGGTGGCGTAACCGTCCCAAGCGGTTGGACCGCCGATTTCGCCGCGAAGGGCGGCGTCCACCCAAGCCTGCACCTCGACGTCGTATGCCGCTCCGAAACGCTCTTCAAAACCGGGGGTGACGTTGCCGCCCCACTTGCCCGCGGTCTGGACGTACGGGCCGTTGTCACTCCCGATGCTCACAATGCCCTCTTCGAAAGACGCTTGCGTGGCCACCTGGTAGCCGAACTTGGCGTTGACGTAGATTTCGACGTCGGCCAACACACCGGACTCGGTTTCCAGCAGCACGTGCTGGGGGTCATGCTGGCCGCTGGGCGCACTGCGGGTGGGCTTGCCCAACCGGACCTGCACGGAGGTGATTTCTTCACCGGTGAAGTAACGGATCGCGTCGAATTCGTGGACTACGGAGTCGTTGATCAGCATCTCGTTGGTGAAGCCCTCAGGCGTGCTCGGGTTGCGGTGCTGGTGGTGCAACATCAACAGCTCCCCCAATTCGCTGTTGCGGATAATCGCACCCAACGCCGAGTACTCGGCATCGAAGCGGCGCATGAAGCCCACCTGGATGCGCTTATGGCCCAGCGCCTGCTCAGCCTGGACAACCTTCCAAGCACTCCCGGCGTCCGGCGTCAGCGGCTTCTCGCAAAGAATCGGGAAGTCCTTCTCCAGTGCCTTGTACAGGATTTCCTCATGGAGGAAGCCCGGGGTTGCGATCAAGACGGCATTCACGTCGCCGTTGTTGAGCGCTTCGTCGGCACTGGCAAGCGCAACGGCACCGTCGATGCCTTCAATTGCGGCTTGCGCGCGGGCCAGGTCAACGTCGACGACGGCGGCTACTTCAGCGCCGTGGATGCGCGTGCTGAGGCGCTTGATGTGGTCCGCACCCATGCGGCCTGCGCCGATGACGGCAACGCGGAGAGTCTTTGTCACTGTATCTGTCCTTCGTGAAAGTTGGTTTGCTAGTGGACGGCGTTACTGAATCCGGGTGCGGGATCCGCAGGAAAGCAGGTAATTGCGGGTCCGCTTGGCGATGGGCATCGGAACATCGAACGCTACCGGGTACATGTCCTGTTCCACGATGCCGTAGATGGGCCTGTTGAGTCCCTCTACGGCTTCGATGACCGCGCGCAGGTCCGGAAGGCCGTTCGGCGGTTCGGTCATGACGCCGGCCAGGTTGGCAGCTGCCCAGGTCATGTTCTTCTCATTGACCTCGGCAAGGATGTCCGGGTTGATCTGTTTGAGGTGCAAGTAGCCAATGCGGTCCGGGTAGTTTTTGATGAGTTCCAGGCTGGACGCCCCGCAGTATTCAGCGTGCCCCGTATCCAGGCAGAGGTTCATGTACTGCGGATCCGTTGCAGCCAGCAGGGTTTCGATGTCCCTCTGTGCACCAACATGGGAGTCCGCGTGTGAGTGGAACTGCTGGTGCAAACCGAAGTCTTCGAGGAGCACCTTGCCCATGCGGTTGTGGCCGGCGAAGAGGTCTGCCCACTGTTCGTCGGAAAGTTCACCGTTCTCCACTGCCTCACCGGTGACATCATCGCGCCACATCGCGGGGATGACCACGATGTGTTCACCGCCCATGGCCGCGGTCAGTTCGGCAACTTTACGGGCGGGCTCCCAGGCTTCGTCGTACTGCTCGGCGCCCCGGTGGAAGGCCGTGAAGACCGTTCCGGCTGTAACCTTCAAGTCGCGCTGCTTGAGTTCCTCGGCCAACCGCGCGGGATCGTTCGGCAGGTAGCCGTACGGACCCAGTTCAATCCATTTGTAGCCGGACTCTGCAACTTCATCCAGGAAACGCTCCCACGGAGTTTGCTGGGGGTCATCGGCGAACCACACACCCCAGGAGTCCGGGGCGGTACCAATGATGAGCTTGTTCTCGACGTCAGTCATGACAACGGTGTCTTTCTCTAGCAGGGCCCACGCCGCCAGGGTTACCTGGCCGAGCTTGCGAGGCGAGGGCGGCGGTGGGGATTCTAGTTGGAGGGGAAGTTGTAGGAGGCGCCGGAGGCGTGGGTGGGTTCGGGCCAGCGGGAGGTGATGACCTTGCCGCGGGTGTAGAAGGAGACGCCTTCGGGGCCGTAGATGTGCTTGTCGCCGAAGAGGGAGTTCTTCCACCCGCCGAAGGAGTGGTAGGCCACCGGGACGGGAAGGGGGACGTTGATGCCCACCATGCCCACGGTCACCGAGCGCTGGAACTTCCGTGCGTTCGCACCGGAGGAGGTGAAGATCGCGGTGCCGTTGCCGTAGGGGTTGGAGTTGATCAGCTTTATGCCGGCCTCGAGGTCTTCGACGCGGACCACTACCAGGACAGGTCCGAAGATTTCCTCGGTGTAGGCGGTCATTTCGGTGCTGACGTGGTCGATCACGGTGGGGCCAACCCAGAAGCCCTCTTCGTGGCCGGGGACCACCAGGTCGCGGCCGTCAACGACCATTGCTGCGCCGGCGGTTTCGGCCTCGGTGACGATTTTGACGATGCGTTCCTTGGAAGCCGGGGTGATGACCGGACCCATGTCGGCGTCGGGTTCGGTGCCGTTCTTGACCTTGATGGCCAGGGCGCGTTCTTCGACCTTCTTCACGATCAGGTCAGCGGCATCTCCGACCGCCACGGCGACGGAGATGGCCATGCAGCGCTCCCCCGCTGAGCCGAACGCGGCAGCTGCGAGGTGGTCGGCGGCGTTGTCGAGGTCGGCGTCGGGCATCACGATGGCGTGGTTCTTCGCACCGCCCAGGGCCTGGACGCGCTTGCCGTGCTTGGTGGCGGTCTCGTGGACGTACTGGGCGATCGGGGTGGAGCCGACGAAGGAGATGCCGTCCACGTCCGGGTGGGTCAGCAGGCCGTCAACGGTTTCCTTGCCGCCGTGGAGGACCTGGAACACGCCGTCGGGCAGGCCGGCCTGCTTCCAGAGCTTTGCCAGGAGCATCGGGGCGGAGGGGTCACGTTCGGAGGGCTTGAGGATGAACGCGTTGCCGGTGGCAATGGCCATCGGAGCCATCCACAACGGCACCATGACCGGGAAGTTGAACGGGGTGATGCCCGCAACAACGCCCAAGGGTTCGCGGAAGGAGAAAACATCGATGCCGGTGGAGACCTGGTCCGAGTAGTCGCCCTTGAGCAGCTGCGGAATGCCACAAGCGAACTCGATGACCTCCAGGCCACGGCCGATCTCACCCTTCGCATCGGAAAGGACCTTGCCGTGCTCGGCGGTAATCAACTCAGCCAGTTCGTCCACGTGAGCGGCGACGAGCTCACGGAACTTGAACAACACCGCAGAGCGCTTGGCCAGGGAAATGTCACCCCACGAATCCGCCGCCTTGCGGGCCGCGGAAACGGTGGTGTTCAGGTCAGCCTCGTTGGCCAGGCGCAGCTCAGCCGCAACCTGACCGGTGGCCGGGTTGTACACGGGCTGGGTGCGGTCCCCTTCGCCTGTGGTCTCGGCGCCGTTGATGAAGTGGTGAATGGTGGTCAGTGTGGTCGTCGTCGACATGTGCGGACTTCCTTTTAGTCTGTGGCTTTTAGGGCGGGGCTGTGACTAGCCGAGCAGCTTGCGCTGGCGGTTCTTGTGGTCGGTGTACGTCTTGTAGGCCTGCTGGGTGGATTCGAGGTCTGAGACCTGTGAGACGGGAACGTCCCACCAGGACTCGGAGCTCGGGGCGTCCAGCAGCGGATCGGATTCGACGTGGATGACGATCGGTCCGGTTTCCGGGGCGGCCTTGGCTTCCTTGATGGCGGCGCCCAGTGAATCAATGACGTTCTCGCCAGGTTCGATCCGGATGACCTTCGCGCCCAAGGATTCTGCGTTGGTGGCGAGGTCGATGGGAAGGTTCTCGCCGGCGTCGAAGCTGTGCTGTTCCTTGTTTAGGACGCGGTACTGCGTGCCGAAGCGCTGGGAACCGAGGGACTCGGAGAGCGAGCCGATGGAGGCATAGCCGTGGTTCTGGATGAGGACCACGATCAGCTTGATGCGTTCGGCGACGGCGGTGACCAGTTCGGTGTGCATCATCAGGTAGGAGCCGTCCCCCACCATGACAACTACGTCCCGATCCGGTCCGCCTGCTGCGGCTTCGGCCAGCGCTGCACGCTTGACGCCCAAGCCTCCGGGGATTTCGTAGCCCATGCAGGAGTACGCGTACTCCACGTGGTAGCCGAAGGGGTCGCGTACGCGCCACATCTTGTGCAGGTCGCCGGGCAGCGAACCGGCGGCGCAGATGACGACGTCCTGGTCATCCATTGCCTTGTTGGTGGCTCCGATGATCTCGTTCTGGGCCGGCAACGGCGTGAAGCGGGTCTCGAAGGCCTCGTCCACGATGGTGTTCCAGCGCTTCTTCTCTGCTGCGACCTTCTCTTCCAGGTCGGCACCCACCCGGTAACCACCCAAGGCCTGGTTCAGCTTTACCAGGGCCTTGCGGGCGTCAGCGACGATCGGCAACGTGGTTCCGTGCTTGTACGCGTCGATCGGGGCGACGTTGATGTTCACGAACTTCACGTCCGGGTTCTGGAACGCCGTACGGGACGCGGTGGTGAAGTCCTCGTACCGCGTACCGATCCCGATGATGAGGTCCGCTTCGGCAGCAATGGAATTAGCCGCCGTCGTGCCGGTTGAACCGATGGCACCGAGGGAGTGCTTGTGGTCCCACGGCAGGACGCCCACGCCGGCCTGTGTGTTGCCAACCGGAATGCCCGTCAGCTCAGCGAACGTGGCAAGTTCGTCGTTGGCGTAGGCGTATAGGACGCCGCCGCCGGCAATGATCAGCGGGCGCTTCGCGGCACGGATAGCCTCCACGGCGCGGCGGATGTCGTCATCCTCGGCCTCGGGACGGCGGATCCGCCATTCACGCTCGGCCAGGAACTCTTCCGGGACATCGAAGGCCTCAGCCTGGACATCCTGCGGCAGCGAAATGGTCACCGCGCCGGTCTCAGCCGGGTCCGTCAAGACACGAAGCCCGTGGTGGAACGCGGAGAACAACTGCTCCGGACGCGAAACCCGGTCGAAGAACTTGGACAGAGGACGGAAAGCATCGTTGACCGTGATGTCGTAGGCGTACGGGAGTTCCAGCTGCTGGAGTACAGGGTCCGCCGCGCGTGTGGCGAACGTGTCACTCGGCAGCAGCAGGACGGGCAGGCGGTTGGTGGTGGCCAAAGCGGCACCTGTCAGCAGGTTCGAAGAACCCGGGCCAATCGAGGTGCTGATCGCGAAGGTCTGGCGGCGGCGGGTATGACGTGCATAGCCCACAGCCTGATGCACCTGGGCCTGCTCATTGCGGCCCTGGTAATACGGCATGATCGTAGGATCCGCAGCCTGGTACTGCTTCAACGCCTGGCCCACACCAGCCACATTGCCGTGCCCGAAAATACCGAACGTGCCCGGAATCAACCGCTCACGGTACTCCACACCATTGATGGAATCCACAGTGTATTGCTTGGAAAGGAACTCGACCACGGCTTGGGCCACGGTCATCCGACGGGTTGCTGTTCCCATGGTTTCTTACTCCGATACTTTCACGGGGATGCGGTTGGACGATGGGCGCTCTGCGGTAGCCGGTTCGACGATTGCCGGGACGGGCCCGCTGTTGTTCAGCAGCGAGGCGGCCGTCGCCACGGCCCCTGCAACATCGCCGTCGTGCGGGTACAAAAGGGTCCGCCCGACAGTGAGGCCGCGAACGCCGGGCAAGGCCAGGGCTGCCTGCCAGCTGGCAAAAACCTCGTCCGGACTGCCGTCAGGATCACCACCCAACAGCACGGTAGGCATGGTGGTGGACGCCATGACGCGTTCCATCTCAGCCACCACCGGCAGTTTCATCCAGGTGTAGGCGCTGGTAGAGCCAAGGCCCTCGGCGATGCCAACGGACTTGATCACCGCGTCAGCGCGGAGGTCGTTGCGGACTTTGCCGTGAGCGTCACGGACCGACAGGAATGGTTCCACCATGGCTATGAGCTTGCGCTCGGCCAGCGAATCAATGGCTTTGGCGGTGGCTTCGAGAGTGGCCACGGTGTCCGGGTCACCCAGGCAGATGCGCGTCAACATCTTGCCGCCATCAGCGCCGAGTGCCTCCAACGCAGCTGCAGTGTGCCCGGTGAAACGGTCATCGAACTCATTGACCAAACCGGCCAAGCCGCCACGGTTCATTGAACCGAAGACGAGCTTGCCCTCCAAAGCTCCCAGCAACAGGAGGTCATCCATAATGTCAGGCGAAGCCAGGATGCCATCAACGGCAGGGTTCGCCAACGCGATCTGCAGGCGGTCCAAAAGGTCGCGGCGGTCAGCCATCGCCATCGGCCGCGTGCCCACCGACAAAGCGCCCCGTGCCGGGTGATCCGCGGCGACAATGAAATTCTGGGCATCATGTTTCAAGCCCGGGTGGCGGCGGCGCGTGGCCGCGGCACGGGCGACGGCCTCAGGGTCCTCCAACCGGATTCGACTCAAATGCTCGTAACGGCGTGGGTCATCATTGAGGCTCAACGAACTGCTCCTTCTGCAAGTGTGGAGGAGGCTGCAAGGGTGGCGCCGGGTATGGGGCGGCCGCGTTCGGCGAGCAGCGAGGTGACCTCGTCCGGCGTCGGCATCGCGTCCGCGCAGGAAAGGCGGGAGGCGACGATCGCTCCCGAAGCGTTGGCGTAGTCGAGGACTTCGGACAACGGCCAACCGGACAGCAGTCCGTGACAGAAAGCGCCGCCGAAGGAGTCGCCGGCGCCCAGGCCATTCACGGTTTCCACCGGGACAGGCGCCGAGACCACGCGTTCCGTGCGGGTCTTGGCCATCACGCCTTCAGCGCCAAGCTTCACGACGGCGATTTCGACGCCGGCGGCCAGCAAGCGGTCTGCCTGCTCATCGGGCGTTCCCTCACCCACGGCAACAGCGCATTCCTTGTCGTTGCCGATCGCGACAGTGACGTGCGGGAGGATCTTGGCGACCTCGGTGCGGGCTTCTTCTTCGGACGACCAGAACATAGGGCGGTAATCCAGGTCCAGGATGGTGAACTGGCCTGGCTTCAAGCCGGTCCGGGGACGGGCTTCATGGGCAGCGATGTGCGCGCTGCGGCTGGGCTCCTGGCACAGACCGGTGACGGTGGACCAGAAAATACCGGCGTTCCCAATGGCCTCCAGGTCCAGCTCTTCGGCTTTGATCTGTAGGTCGGGCGCCGTGGGGAAGCGGCCGTAGAAGTAGAGCGGGAACTCGTCCGTTGCAGGCTTGATCGCGCAAAACGTCACTGCCGTGGGGTACTGAGCCACCGGGGAAACGAACGAATCGTCAACGTTGAACTTGTGAAGTTCGCGGTGCAGGTACTTCCCGAAGGCGTCGTCGCCGGTGCGGGTGATGACACCGGTGCGGCGGCCGTGGCGCGCAGCGGCGACGGCCACGTTGGAAGGGGAACCTCCCAGGTACTTGCCGAAGGACGTCACGTCCTCCAGGTCCACTCCGATGTCATTCGGGTAGATATCAACGCTGATGCGCCCGATCGTAAGCAGTTCGTGGGTCACGGTGATCGTTGACCTTTCTCTTGTGAACTCTGAACCTTTGAGCGCTGGGCCCCAATGCCTTGCCACCCCTCAGTGAGCGGGGCCACATGACTACTTTGCACCAGATTTAATGTCCTGTCAAAGGTTTGTACTGACATATTTACAACATGACACAGAGCGCAATTACTTGCGGGGCACGGCCAGTTCTCCCGTGACATATTGGCTTCGCCCAAAACCAAATGACCAGTCACCTGGCGAGTTCTCCACGTAGCCCACAAAGACGTCCTCGCCCGCGATCCCCACGTCCGCGAGTCGGCCTGCAATAGCTTCGAAAAGGGAGCTCTTGGCCTCTTGGCTGCGGCCACCCTGAGTGAAAATCTGGATCATGACAACGGCGGAACTGCGCTCAAAACCTAAACCTGCATCCTGGGCGACAATCTGACCCTGTGGGTGTTCGGTGAGGATATGGAAGTAGTCCCGCTCCGGGATTCCATACTCCGCGAGGATGGCATCGTGGATCGTGCGGCTAAGGGCGGCCAGCTCCTCTCGCGAGCGGCCCTGGTTAACGTCGATACGAATAAGCGGCATATCTACTCTCCTAAGTTTGTCCTGTCATACTAACAAAGCAAATCCTAGGAACTCAAGACCGCCCGGCCGCGCGGACGGGCAGGGGCAACCGGTACACAGCACTGCGCGGGTCTATGGTTGAGGAAGCAGCTACTGTGCGGCTGTCTTGCAAAACAAACGAGTGGTGGTCGTTGGTGCAGCCGAGCCATCACAAAAGAGCTCTGAAGAACCATGTTTGAGCAGATGGCGGCGAGGTACGGTACCCACGGCGATCTCTGTGCCGCTTTCCTCCAGGAACTTCCCCTTGATGGTGCAGCCATTTCCGTCTTCGGCGGTTCTGCGGCCGAAACCTTGATGTGTGCCTCGGACGCTACGGCTGCACGGCTCGATGAGCTTCAGTACGATCTCGGGGACGGACCGCGGTGGGATGTATTCCGCACGCACCTGCCCGTGATGATCCCTGACCTCGGTGCCCCAGGAGTCCGCTCATGGCCCGCATTCGCCGAAGCTGCAGCCATGACGAATGCGCAAGCCTTCCTTGTTTTCCCGTTGCTTGCCGGTGGGCTGGTCATAGGCGTGGCAGAACTCTACTGCAACGCGCCGCGCGTCCTCAGCCCCGCCCAGGTCAACGGGGCCACCCGGCTTGCCAGCCGAACGGCCTGGACTCTACTGCGCGGATTGATGCCCGGCAGCGAATCCGACTCGGCGGGCGTCCCGCTGGCCCGGCGGGAAATCCACCAGGCAACCGGTATGGTGCTGGTCCAGACCGATAGCACCGCTGCAGAAGCGTTGCAGTTGCTGCGCGGCCATGCCTTCGCCAGCGGACGCTCGCTGCAGGACACTGCCTCAGACGTCGTCAGCCGACGGCTGGATTTCACCCCGACGACGGGCGCCGCCGGTACCGATTCACAGTAAAATGCAGAGATGGTCATGAAGAGCAGGGCCGAGCGTCTCAGCGATACGTTCGTGAAGCTTACCGACACCCTCGTTGCCGATTACGACGTCCTGGACCTATTGCACACCCTCGTGGAGGACGCCGTTGATTTACTCGACGCAGCCCAAGCCGGCCTACTGCTCTCCGACGCCGACGGGATCCTACAACTACTTGCCTCCACCAGCGAGCAAAGCCAACTCGTGGAACTGCTGCAGCTCGAAGCCGGAGCCGGCCCGTGCGTGGAGTGCTACCACACCGGCTCGGTTATCACTGTGGATGACATCAGCGCTTTGGGAGAGCGCTGGCCGGCATTCCAGCAGATTGCCTTGGACATGGGCTTCAGGTCAGTGCACGCTGTGCCCATGCGTGTCCACACGCGGGTTATAGGCGCGATGGGTCTGTTCGGCTCGCAACCCGGCGCCCTGACACCCGAAGACGCCTCGATCGCCCAGGCCATGGCCGATGTTGCGACCATCAGCCTCCTCCAAGAACGCACCATCAGGGAAGCAGGCGTCCTCAACGAACAGCTCCAGCGCGCCTTGACCACCCGAGTGCTCATCGAGCAAGCCAAAGGTGTCATCGCGCAAACCAAAAACCTCGACATGGACAGTGCCTTCAACGTGCTGCGCGCACACGCCCGCTCCTCCCGGCAAAATCTCCGCGACGTCGCCGAAAGCATCGTCAAACGCACCTTGATGATCTAGTGCTTTTCCGGGCGCCCGCCTGCAAGGGATTGCCTGGCAGAGTCCTTTTCCTATGGACTCGCGGTGCCCTTCGTGCCTACGCTGGTGTTGTTGCCCCAGACCTCGGCAGCGCATGATCAGCGCATACGAGGAGGCAACATCTTGTCGCTCATCGACCAGCCCCCACCAGTGGTGCCCACGCTCACGCCGCCACCCCAAAAGGCACGTTCCGGAATCCGGATCAACAAAGTTACCAGCAGCTACGCAGGCCTTTTGACGTCAGTCAAGGAAGCTGGACTGCTTGAGCGGTGCCGACGAGATTACCTCCTGCTCTTGACACTCCTGGTCATCGCCGGCACGGGTGTCTTGGTGGCGTTCTTCTTTGTGGGCGATTCTTGGCTCCAGCTTGTGGTCGCTGCCGCACTCGGTATTGTGTTCACGCAGTTCGCTTTGTTCGGCCACGAAGCAGCACACCAACAGGTATTCACCTCCCGGGCCGCCAACGAGTGGGCTGCACGGCTAATCGCCACACTGATGGTGGGCATGAGCTACGCCTACTGGACCGACAAACACTCAAGGCATCATGCCCGGCCGAATGTAGTCAACCGGGATCCGGACATCGCCCCCGGCGCCATTGTCTTCCACAACGAGGTGCCAACCAACCGTGGACGATTCTCACGTGCATACGGGAAACGGCAGGGGTATCTCCTTTTCCCGCTGCTGTTGTTCCTCGGATGGACGCTACACATCGACTCGCTGAAGTACTTGCTGAAGCGCGGGCCCGTGAAGTTCCGCTGGCTCGAGCTTGGCCTGCTTGGGGTGCGCTTCGGGACCTACATCGGTCTGCTGTTCCTGGTGTTGTCCCCTGGCATCGCCGTGGCCTTCATCGGGGTTCAGGTCGCCGTCTTCGGGCTGTACATGGGCGGAACCTTTGCGCCGAATCACAAAGGCATGCCGATACTGCCCGCAGACAGTCGTGCCGACTTCTTATCCCGACAGGTGCTCACCTCCCGCAATATCACCGGTGGCGGGTTCGTAACGTTCCTCATGGGAGGGCTCAACTACCAGATTGAACACCACCTATTTCCGGACATGCCCCGCCGGCATCTTCGCGAAGCCAGCCAGCTGGTCAAAGCCCACTGTGTTCGCACCGGCATCCCCTACACCGAGACCTCACTGATGCGCTCCTATTCCATCGTGATCCGCTACCTCAACACCGTCGGCCTCGCGGCGGCAGACCCGTTCACCTGCCCCCTCGCCGGTCAACACCGGCCGTAAGGGAAGCCAAGCGGGAGAGAGTTCCACCCTGGCTGCTTGCTAAAGCGCCGCCCTGATCTTTTTCAAGTGCAGCCCCCGGCACGGGATGGCCGCCGAAACCAGATCTTGGCTGTGCTGGTGCTGCGGATCTGCAAAGAACTTGTCCGTGTCCGTGAGCTCCACAAGGCACCCTTGGTACAGGACCGCAACCCGCTGGCACATGTGCCTCACCACGTCCATGTCATGGGTGATGATCATCAAAGTCAGCCCGCGGTCCCTGTGCAGGCGCTGCAACAGTTCAAGGATGGTCCGCTGGGTCACCGCGTCCAAAGCTGACGTCGCTTCGTCACAGATCAGGACCTCGGGTTCCAACAGCAACGCCCGGGCTATGGTCATCCGCTGCAACTGACCTCCGGAGCATTGCCCCGGACGCCGATCCAGGATGTCGGGATCAAGCTCGACTTCCTCCATCGCTGCCGTGAGCTTACGGGACCGTTCAACTGCGGTGAGATCATTCCGCGACCTGAGCGGCGCCTCAAGGCTGGCCTGGAGGGTCATGCGGGGGTCGAAGGAATCGTGGGGCTCCTGGAACACCAGCTGCACAGCTGTTGGGCCCGCACCATCCGCGTCGAGAGTCCTGGTGATGCTTCCGCTGCTGATGCCTTCCAACCCAACAATGGCACGAGCGAGGGTACTCTTACCCGATCCCGATTGACCCAGGACACCAAGGATTTCGCCGTGGTGTACGTCCAGCGAGATCGAGTCCAAGGCGGGCCGCCCGCGGCGTTTGCCGGATCCGAAATGCTTGACCACAGTGTTCAGTGTCAGGGCGTTGCGCTGGCGGGCGGGGGCGCCCGCGATTCCGGTGGGCGCCAGGTTGGACGCTTCAAGGAGCTTGCGCGTGTAGGCGGTCTTGGGACTGCCCAGGACCGCTTCGGTGGTGCCGGATTCAACGATCATGCCGGCATCCATCACCAGCACCCTGTCCGCAAATGCGGCCACCGAGGCTAGGTTATGTGTGATGTAGAGGATTCCGAGGCCGCGCTGTGTCCGTTGCCGGTCCAGCAGCTCCAGGATTTGTTGCTCCAGCATCTTGTCCAGGGCGGACGTCGGCTCGTCGGCCAGAAGGATCCCGGGCTGGGCTGCCAACGCCATGGCAGTCATCGCCCGCTGCGCCATGCCACCGGAAAGCTGATGCGGGTATGAGCGCATACCCCGCTGCGGATCCTCGAAGCCCACGTCGGCCAGCAATTCGAGCACCTTGGCTTTTGCTGCCTGGCCGCGTAGCCCGGAGTGCAGTTTAAGTGGTTCCCTGAGATGGGCGCCGATTGTTTTGCTGGGATTGAACATCTTTTTTGGCTGCTGGAACAGCATCCCCAGCTGCCCGCCACGGATGCGGTTCAGCTCTGTTTCCGAGGCTCGGGTTATGTCCAACGAGCCGAGCCGGATGGAGCCAGACTCAATCCTCAGCTGCTGAGGCAGTAACCGCAGGACCGACCGTGCGGTGATGGTCTTCCCCGAACCGGAGCCGCCCACGAGCGCCACAAACTCGCCGGGCTTCACCGTCAAGCTGACACCGGCGAGGATCGGATGCCCTGTGCCTTCGCCGTGGACTGTCAGATCCTCAACAACCAGCTCAGGCATGCTGGCCCTCCTCCACAAGGACGTCCACAGGGTCAGAGGCCCGGCGGGATGCGCGTTGGCCGATCAGCGTCACGCAGAGGGCCACCACAAAAACGGCGAGTCCGGGGGCGACAATCCCCCACGGCGCTCTTTCTGCGTACGGTTGCGCCGCTGCCAGCATGGAACCCCAGTCCGATTGCGGCGGTTGAACGCCGAGTCCAAGGTATGACAGTGCTCCGACCGCGATCAGGAGCTGACCGAAGCGCAGCGTTGCCTGACCCACCATAGGTGCGGCCAAATGCGGGAGGATGTGGCGGAAAATAATGAACCACGGCGAACAGCCCACCACCCGCGCCGCTTCAACAAAACCTCGTGCCGAAACGTCATAGGCCAGCGTTCGGGCAAGCCGTGCAAATGGCGTCCAGCCTGTTACGGTCAGTGCCACCAGCAGGGATGTGAAGCCCGTTCCCATGGCAGCGACGATAAACAAGGCCACCACCATCTCGGGCAACGCCAGCAGGACGTCATTGGTGCGCGTAAACAGCTCATCCAGCCAGCCCTTACGGCGGGCGCTCAGCACGCCGATGACCAACCCAATGATTCCGGTCAGCACAGTGGCCAGTGCGGCCACCACCAAAGAGAAGCGGCCGCCGTCGAGCAAGCGGCTCAGCGTGTCCCGCCCCAGGTGGTCCGTTCCCAGCCAGTGTGTGGGGCTGGGCGGTGTAAGCCGCGCAGCCAGGTTCTGATCGTCCGGAGGGAACGGCGCCAGCCAGGGCGCCGCTGCCACCGCTGCGACTATCAGGATGAGAATCACGACGGCGGCCGCGTCGATCGCGGAACGGTTACGCAAGGGCGCCACTCACCTTCGGGCTGAGGATCCGGTGCAGGAAGTCGGCAAGCGTGGTGATGGTGACAGCCAGTGCCACGACAACCACCACGCCGCCCTGAGCCAACGGGATGTCGCTGTTGACCACGGAGTCGTACAGGAGCCTGCCCATACCTGGGATCGCGAAGATCACCTCCACAATGACCGAACCTCCCAGCAGACCCGCGAACCACACTGCGAACAGAGTGGACAACGGAACCAGGCCGTTGGGAACAACGTGCCTCATGACTGTCTGCACGTGGCTCAGTCCCCTGGCTCGCGCGGCGGAAATGTGTTCTGCCTCGAGGGCATCGATCATTCCCGATCGCACGGCCGACGTGAAGAAGCTGATGGGTCGCAATGCCAGCGTTACCGCCGGCAGGACGATAGAGGACGCCGTGTTCCACCCTGCAGAGGGCAGCAAGGACAGTTTGAGCGCGAACAGCAACACCAGCAGCGGAGCCAGCCAGTATTCAGGCATTGCGATGAAGGACTGGGTGACTGTGGTGATCAACTTGTCGGTCCGGCTGCCTTGTTTCAGCGCCGCCACAATCCCAAGGGGCAGCGATACCACCACTGCCGCGCCCAGGGCCACGATCACCAGGCTGAGGGTGATGCCCATAGCGGGCATCACTTGGTCAACCACGGGTGTCCTGCTGATATGGGATAACCCCATATCCCCGGTGAAGAAGTCCCCCAGCCAACGCAGATATTGGACGGGAAGGGGATCGTCGAGTCCAAGGCTCTCTCCCAAAGCCCGAACGGTGGCGTCGTCCACTATGTCCCCGGCGACGCGGGAGCGGATGATCTTCCGGACAGGATCGCCCGGGGTGACATAGGGAATCAGGAAGACAGCGAAAGACGACAGCAGGACGGCGGCCACGAGGGTCGCCGTCCGCTTCGCAAGGAAAGTGATCATGCGGGTTTGTCTGGTGGTCTCAGTTCGTTGCTAGGAGCCGGACTTGGCCGTTTGTGCGGTCAGGACGTAACGGGACAGCGGATCCTGGACGTAGGACATGACGTTGCTGCGAATGGCATCGGTGGCCTGTTCATTGACGAGCCAGAGGTTGACGGCCTGGTCATTCAGGAGCTGACCGGCTTTGGCATACAGCTTGTAGCGTTCCTCGCTGTTGGAGGTGCGGGCTGCTTCGGTGATGATCGAGTCGTACTCTTCGTCGCAGAAGTGGCTGAGGTTGTACGTGCCCTTGCACGTATAGTCTGCCGTCAGGAATCCGATGGGATCGGCAATGTCGATGAGCCGGTTTCGCTGGCTCAGGATCATGTCGTAGTTCCCCGCCAGAACGTCGGGTTCAGCGGAGGCGTATTCCTTGGCCTGGATAACAACGGGCACACCGATGTTCTTGAGGTTGTCCTGGACCACGGTTGCGACGTCGGCGAACTCTGCACGTTCAACAATCGCGATGATTTCCAAGGGCTTGTCCGGCGTGTATCCGGCAGCGGCAAGAAGCTTCTTCGCTTCTTCAACGTTCTGTTTTGGTGAGCTTGCATCGCTAGCGGCCCATGGTTCGGAGGGCGCATAGGGTCCGGCTGCCGGAAGCGCAGCGCCTTCGTACACGCTGGCGGCCAGGGCTTCAAGGTCCAGTGCCGAGCGGAGGGCTTTGCGGAAATCGACGTTGTTGAAAGGGGCCCGGCCGTTATTCAAGTACAGCGTGGCCGTACGCGGTGAGTCTGCCTTCAGCACAGAGACTTCGGGGGCGTTTTCGAGCGTGGACAAGGCGGAGGCCGGGATGGAGAGGGAAATGTCAGCCTCGCCGGTTTGGACTTGTGCC
Organism: Arthrobacter sp. GW822-FHT05G07; assembly: GCF_058799755.1. NCBI lineage: Bacteria > Bacillati > Actinomycetota > Actinomycetes > Micrococcales > Micrococcaceae > Arthrobacter > Arthrobacter sp. GW822-FHT05G07. The sequence continues at coordinate 149,336 of NZ_JBXALT010000002.1, forward strand.
GCGCGCGTCGCGCCGTTGGTGATGAAGCGGACCTCAGCCCCTGCGAGCTGCACCTCGCCGCCCCAGTAGTTTTCATTGCGGTCCAGAGTCAGGGACTGCTTCGCTTTCTCCGATACTGGAGTGAACGGACCGGTGCAGTGACCGAAGGGATCAACGGTGGCGCCGGCATAAGCGGCCGGGGCAAGAACGCCGGTGTTGACGCTCGCAAGGCGGAACGGCACCAAGGGGTTCTCCACGGGCGTGGTCACGCGAACGGTCTTTGCATCGACTGCCTGGACACCGCTGACAACGCTTGGGCTGAACGCCCTGGCAGGCACCTTGGCCTTGAGGACGTGGTTGAGCGAGCCGGCCACGGCCTCTGCGGTGAGTTCGGTACCGTCCTGGAATTTCACGCCTTCACGGAGGGTGAAGTCCCATTCCAGCGGTGAGGTCTGCTTCCATTCCGTTGCCAGGAAGGGAACAACTTTGCCTTGGGCGGAATCGAATTTGGTGAGGGTTTCCAAGCAGCCGGAGAGTGACAGGATGTAGGCGGCGTCCGACTCGGGGGCCCAGTTGGCAACGGGTGCCCGGAAATTGTCCACGACGATGCGCTGATTGGTATCCGCCACCTGCTCGGTGGACGCGGACTGGCCGCCACTAAGGCCGCAACCGGAAAGGACAAGGAGTGACGCCAGCCCAAGGGCTGCTGTGGATCGGCCGCGAGTGCGCAAAGTGAACCGCCTGCTATGCATGCCCGAACGGGAGGGCATGGTGAAAATAAGGACTATTTAGGTTAGCCTTACCTCTTCGCCTGCGGGAAATAGCCCGCCGGGACCCACGTAATAATGTGGTCAATGCCACCTAGCAGCGACCTCATTCGGCAGACTCTACAGACTGCCCGAGGCCATCGCCTCAGAGATAGTCATTGCCCCGCTCACGCGCAATCTCCAGAAGGGTTGAGTGGAAGGCTACCTCTGCGGGTGCATACACTTTGTCCTGACGCTGGGCCAAGAGAACCCGGCGCTGTGGGGCGTCAGCACCGAGGCTGAGGATCCTGACATCCGGATGCTGCAGAGCCACTGCTGTCTTGGGGACCATCGCCACGCCCATGCCAACACTGACCATGGCTTGAGCCTCCTGATAGTCATTGGCAAGGAAGCCGATGGTCGGCTCAAAGCCGGCGTCGTGAGCGGATCGCTGAAGTACCTCCACTACAGGGTGGGCCTCCGCGCGGACTATCCATGACTCCTTGCGGAGTTCTTTCATGGTCACTTCATCACGGTCCGCCAGGGGGTGTCCCTTGGCCACGAGGATCACCGTGCTCTCTTGGAACACCTCCGTGATCCGAATGGCCTCGTCGTTGAACCGGTTCCACGGATAATCCCAGAGTAAGCACAGTCCAGTGACCCCGGACTCCAGATCTGAGACGAGCTCATCGAAGCGCGCGCTGCGCACGGAGAGGCCGATCGCCGGGTATCGCTTTTTGAACGCGCGGATCACCAATGGCAAGAAGGAACCGGCCAGCGTAGGGAACGTACCGACCGTCAACGATCCACGCCTCAAACCCGCGATCTGGCCCAGGTCGGACCTGGCTGCCCTCATCTGTCCGACGATTTTCCGAGCATGCCCCGCCAGCACTTGACCCGCCTCAGTGGGAACCACCCCTCGGGATCTGCGGTTGAGGAGGGGCTGGCCCACTTCCTGTTCCAGCTTCCGCAGCTGCTGCGAGACGGCTGAGGGCGAATACATCATGATGTCAGCCGCCGCCGTGATCGATCCATGCTCAACCACCTCCACCAGCAGGGCAAGCCGCCGGATATCGAACAAATCCGAGTCTTCATCGTTAAGCAATGCTTCACCCTTGTTCTTCATTAGTTCATTCTATGCAAGGTCCCGGTGTGTCAAGGGCCAATTCCGTGATGATCAAGGATGAGTCGTTCACAGAAGAGGCACAGGAAGCTCTTCACAGCAATGAATGAAGTAAAGCTACATTCCCCCACGGATATCCAACATTGTCTTCATGTGTGATCCGCATCATTCTCGTAATAGGCCACAAAGTTTACAAAGCGCCACGGGAAGCAGGGAACACCATGAAGATCGAAGCCGAATGGATGCGTGGAGGCACCAGCAAATGCTGGGTCTTCGAAACAGGCCCCACCGATATGGCCGGCACAGACTGGGACGTGCTTCTGCCCAGGCTCTTCGGCAGCCCGGACTCCCGGCAGATCGATGGGGTGGGCGGGGCTACGTCGACTACCAGCAAGGCAATGATCCTCAGCCGACCGGCAGGCGATGATGTCGATGTCGAGTTCACCTTCGCCCAGGTCGGCATCGAGGAGGCCACCGTTGACTGGGGCAGCAACTGCGGGAACTGCTCCGCCGTCGTCGGCCTCTACGCCATCGAGAAAGGCTGGGTTGCACCCAGTAGTGATTCCACGCGCATCGTCACCCGTAACACCAACACGGGCCAGATCATCATCCAGCGGGTTTCCACACCTGCCGGCGCGCTGCCGATCACCCCGGACGCGCACATGCCCGGCGTTGTGTTTCCCGGCTACAGAGTCGGTCTTGGCTTCCAAGATCCGGCCGGCAAGACCACCGGACATCTGCTCCCCACGGGTGAGGCGTCAGACACGATCATGGCCGGCGGAACCCGCTGGACCGTATCAATGGTGGACGCCGGCGCCCCGGTAGTCATCGTCCGGGCCGAGGAACTTGGACTGGACACTGCCCGCTACGAGACGTGGAAGGCCACCGTGGAATTGCACCTGGACACCCTGGACGTCATCCGTCGTCAGGCAGCGGTCCGAATGGGAATGGCAGCAACTCCAACCGAAGCTGCGCGCGCCGTTCCCAAGCTCGCAATCGTCGGCCCACCCACCGGGCCGGAGTGCGACGTTAACGTGATGATGCTGTCGATGGGCAAGCCGCATCCGGCGTTGGCCATCACCGGCAGCATCGCACTCACGCTCGCCGCCCGCACCCCGGGCACGGTTATGAACGACATCACCGGCGACGCACCCCAGGCAGTCCTGAAACTGCGGACACCGGCCGGCGTCATCGAGACCTGGAGCGAGGAGCACGACGGGTCCCTTCTGGTCGGCGTCGACCGGACCGCCCGCACCATCGCCACCAGCATCATTCATCTCCCGGAGACTCTCGGCAACGCCGTCGAAGCCTCACTAGCAACAGCCACTCGATGAGGAGAAACCACCATGGCTAAGACTATTTACCAACCAGCTCCCGAGGCAGAGAGCAACATCCGGGAAGAACGTTCCCAGCGTCCCAACAACCGCCGCCGTATCCTGCTGATAACGGTTGCCGCTTCCGTCATCCTGGGTCTGGTTGCCATCCTGTTCGGGGGTGCCATCCTTAACCCGGCGGCCACCCCGGAATCGGAGCCGACCATGACCGCCACCCAGATCATCCCTCTGGTCATCCTCGTTGTGATGTTCGTCGTCGCCACCAAGTGGCCGTTGAACATCGGCGTGATGGGACTCGTCGCCTCCTTCGGCGTCGGCTACTTCATGCTCGGCATGACCGACAAGGAAATCCTGGCCGACTTCCCCGCAAACATCGTCATCACCATCATCGGCGTCACGTACTTCTTCAGCATGGCCCAACGCAACGGCACCGTCGACATCATCGTCCAAACCTGCGTCCGGCTCGTCCGAGGCAAAACCCTACTTCTGCCCTGGGTATTTTTCCTCCTCGCCGCGTCCCTGACTGCACTGGGCACCTTCTCCCCCGCCGCCGTCGCACTGCTGGCACCCGCCGCCATCGGTCTCGCCTACGAGTCACGCATCCATCCCGTCCTCATGGGCGCCTTCATCATCAACGGAGCCCACGCCGGCGGATTCTCCCCACTCTCCGTGGCAGGTGTGCTGGTTCATGACATCGCTGTGAAGAACGGCTTCCCCATCTCCCAAGGCGCGCTCTTCGGAGCCAGCTTCGCCCTGAACCTCATCCTGTCCGTCCTGACCGTGGTGCTGTTCGCCCTCCTTGGAAAACTCCGCGACGGTGCCACGGGCCAACACGCCGACCTCGACACCACACGCACCACGCGCCCGCACGGCCAGCAGATCCTCACCCTGGCACTGATCGTCGCCATGCTCGTCTGCGCCCTGGGCTTCCACATGCCCATCGGCTTCGTTGCCCTCTCCGCCGGGCTCCTCCTGGCCCTGGTCAACATCAAGGAACACCGGACCTTCATCGGCGGCGTCTCCTGGTCCACGGTCCTGCTCGTCGCCGGCATGATCACCTACGTCTCCCTGCTCCAGCACGTCGGCGTCATCGATACCCTTGCCGAGCAAGCCCTCGCCCTCGGCGCTCCGCTGCTCATCGCCCTGGTACTCTGCTACGTGATCGGCGTCGGTTCAGCCTTCGCTTCGTCCACTGCGCTGCTCACCGCCTTCATCCCCCTGGCCGGGCCCCTGCTGGCGACCAGCTCACTCAGCGCCTCAGGTACGGTGGCCGCTCTCGCCATCGCCGCAACCGTCGTGGACGTATCGCCCTTCTCCACCGATGGTGCCCTGGTAGTAGCGAACGCCCGCGAAGACGACAGGCAGCGCGTCTACAAGCAACTAATGATGTACGCAGGCGGAGTAGTCCTCGTCGCACCCGCCCTTGCCTGGGCGCTGCTGGTACCCACCGGCATCATGTAACCCCGAAACCAACAAACTGCCGACGCACGCCGTCGGCCGGCACGGACCGCACCTGCACTCCATTCGCAACAGGAAGCCCGACCGACGGGCGCAGGAACGGACCCAGCCAACCAAGGGCAGGACCACCATCAGTGGTCCTGCCCTTGGTTGATAAATCAGAAGTAGTAGGTCAGTGCGTTCCGAGGGTGATGGCGATTTCGTTGGGCAGGACGTCCAGCTTGGACGATGCTGTGATCTTCCCCGTGGTCAGATCCACCGAATGTACGGTGTTTGCTGCCGGTTCGGTGACGTACGCGATGTTCCCGTTGACCACGATGGCGGGGTGGGCGTCCTGCCAATCAGCCGGGCCTTCCCAGGCTTTGATCACGGGGAACTCGTTGACGATCTTCCCGTCCTTTGGATCCAGCACGTGGATTGAGCCGTTCGTGGAGAGGATGTAGGCCAAGTCTCCGGGTCCCCGGGCGACATCCCGGAAGGTGTACTGGACGGCTTCCGGGAGCTTGACCACATTGAAGGTGTGCTGATCCGTGTCGATCAGCGCCACAGAGTTGAGGAGGTAGCCTTCAGCGTCAGGGTCAGTTTTGTAGTCGCCCACCACAATCGGACTGGTCTCGGAGACGAAGGCGTTGCCCATCCGGCCGTACTTATCCGGTGCCGTGAACTTCTCGAACTTTCCGTGGTGGTACAGCAGGGCGCCGTCCTCGCAGCCAAAGATCACTGCCTCATCAGCTGCAGTTCCTTCGCCATGGATCCCGGGGCATTCTTTGCTCTCGGCCACTTTGTCCCAGTGGTCGCCGTGGGATTCGAGCGCAATGGCACCACTGCGTGACGATTTGTCACCAAGGGTGGTAAGGAGCTTCCCGTCCTCCAACACAATGGACACTCCATGGTGTGCGGAGTCGGCCTTGTACGTCTGCGCCTCAGGCAAAGCACCCTCTGCCTTGGCGAGGGCGTCGGTCTTCAGGATGGTGGTGGTTCCCGTACCGTCGTCGAACAGGACCGTCTTGCCGGCGTGCCGGACTACGTGCCCGGCAGCCGTTGCGTCCACCACCAGCTCAGTGAGCTTAGGTTCCACCGTGTCCAGAAGCTGGAAGCCTGCCTTAGTGGTGACAATAACGTGGCGGCCGTCGCCGGCAGCGTTCAGCCTGGTGAACTCTTCGGAGTCGAATTTCTTGACCACCTCCAGTGTTTTGCTGTCCAGGACGCTGATGCCTCCCGGGTAGGAGATAGCAACGCGTCCGTGAGCCTCTGCGGAGTCCGTGGAGGACGCGCTGGGCGGCCCGGCTGTACCTTCTAGAGTGGTGCTGCCTGATGTGGTGCTGGCGCAGGCGGAGGCCAGGAGCGTCATCCCGGCAATCAGTGCGATGCCTCCCAGGCGGGTGCTTCGTTGGCGGAGCATGTAGTGGTTCCTCATTCTGTTGTGTTGTTTTGAGTGCGGGTTGCTACGAGTGCTGTGTGAAGTAATCAGGCCTTGAGCCCGGAGGCAATGCGATCTGTATTGGCGCGCATCATGTCCAGGTAGCTGGCTGCGCCGCCGTCGGGTCCTGTCAGCGATTCGGTGAAGAGCTCCGCGACCTGAACGTTGACGCCGGCCTCACTGGCGAGGACTTGCACCAGCCGGTCGGGCTGGGATGAATCCGCGAAAATGGTAGGGACACCGGCGCTGCGGATGGCCTCGCTGAGTTGGCGCAGGTCAGCGGCGCTCGGTGCCGCCAAGGTTGTCCCCCCGGGGACCACCGCGCCAACAACCTGGAAATCGAATCGTTTGGCAAGGTAGCCAAAAACATGGTGGTTGGTGACCAAGGCCCTTCGCTCCTTGGGGATGGCAGCGAAGGCGCTCGTCATTTCCGTGTTCAGCTGATTGAGCTGGTTCCGATAAGCCGCTGCGCTGGCAGCAAGCCGGGTGGGATCGATCCCCTTAATATCGCGCGCCGCATTTTCAACGGCGTCAACGACGTCGATTATGGCTGCCGGATCCGTCCAGAAGTGGGGGTCGGGCGCGCCTTGGGCGTCGCCGGAACTGTAAGGCACGACGTCCACCACCTCACCTGCCGCCACCATTGGCGCACCGGCTTTCGCGGCCCTGTCCAGATGTTGTTGCAATCCTTCCTCCAGGCCGAGGCCGTTGGAGACCACCAGGTCTGCGCTGCCCATGAGGGCCGCCTGCTGGGCCGATATTTCGAAGGAGTGCGGATCAGCGTTGGGCTGCATCAGAGTTGTTACCTCGGCCTGGTCACCCAGTACTTCCTTGGTAACGTCACCCAAAATGTTGGTGGTAACCACTACCTGCGGCTTCTCCGGCGTCCCGGGTTGCGAGCAACCCGGGAGGGCCAGTGCGGCCGCCGCGGCGAGGGCAAGTACGACCGCGCGCCTCATCGGCCGGTCTCCGCAAAATGAACAGGCTTTGTAGGCAGGTCCAGCGTCCGCGCAATCCTCGCGTCGTCGGCATAGTCAATTTCGTAGATCAGGCCCTCGGCGGGGGCATTCACGTAGGCCCGCTGGGCATCGACTGCGAGCTGAATTTTTCCGGCCAGAGCTGGATCCGCAAGGGAAGCGGCCATCAGCGGCTCCGTGGTGGCAATGCGTTCCTTTGTTGACGTGTCATATACCTGCACCGTGCCGTCGGCGCCGATGATCACCGCGTGGTGCTCGGCGTCGTCCGCTGTTGCGGCAGCTACGACGGGGGTGGACGTCGGCAGCCAGTCCCACGTTTGCTGGCGGGTGTCCAGGAGCCATACTCCGGAATCGGTGCCCAGGCCGGCAACCGTAGGCCTGCCCTTTCGTGCATTAAATCTGGTGGCCGGGGCAGCAGCACCCTGCGGGTAGCGAACGTGTTCGAAGACTGGTGTTGTGTTGTCCATGGTTGCGATCACGGCACCGTCGGAGCAGCCAATCACCAATCCCACCCTGGTGGTGATGGTTCCTTCCGCCGCAGGGCAATCAGTGCTGGCCACTTCCTTGCCGTTGGCGTCGAGGGCGCGCAGCCGGGCAGCGTTCCCTGCGCTGTCCGGGTCGGTGACCACTGCCCCTTCGCCCAAGGGGGCGATCAAGCCTGCGTGTGGCTCGGTCTTGATGCGAAGGGTCTCGGAAATAGTCCCGTCGGAGAGCGCCGTGTTATCTACTAGGACTGCTTCCCCGGAGGTTGGGAAGAACAGCCCGGTTGTGCCCGCCGTAGAGAGCATCCCCGTGGCGATGGCGGCAGTACCTTCACCGTCTACCTTGCCGAGCTTCCCGGCTTCACCCCGGTAGTAGTGGAAGTGGTCCACGTGATCCCACGTCCACACACCACTGTCCAGAATGTCCACGCCGGTGCTGCTGGCAGCAAAGATGTACCGCCCGTCGGTGCTGACCGAAGCCGGAGACCCAACGCTTCCCAGCCGGGACGGCGTTCCATTGAGGAGATCCAGCATGGAGGCCTCGCCTTCGGAGTCGATAGCCACAAGGTGAAGCTGCGGTTCAGCAACCTCAGCCACGCCGTTGATCGTCCCGTGCCCATCACCACTCGAGGAAAGTTCGCCCGCGCCAGGTTGTGGCGCCTGCGTGGTGGACGGACTGCCACACCCCGAAAGAAAGAGAAGGGCCAGGGCGGCGAGGGCTGCGGGTTTCGTTCGGAGATTCACCGGGTTTGCGCGGAGGTTCATAGCTACTTTCCAATGAGGGATACAGAGACAGGGGCAGGTTGCGGTTCGGGCATTTTGGCTGCCCGCCTGCTGCGCCAGGCGTTTAGGCGCCGCCCCGCACCTGATGCACCCACGCTGGACGCCACCACGCTGGACGCTACCAAGCTGGATAAGGCGGCCAGGGTAATAGCGGCCATGGCGATGGAGGCGCCCGCCGCTGTGCCGGCGTACCAGGAACACAGCAGGCCCAGTACCACCGCCACTATGCCGAAGGCGGCTGCTACCGCCATTCGGGCCGGAATGCTGCGTGTCCAAGGGCCGGCAGCAACAGCCGGCGCGAGCAAGAGTCCCACCACCAGCAACGAACCGACGGCTTGATAGGAAGAGACAACAGCGAGGGTCACCAGTCCCACCATTGCCAGCTGGGCGAGCTGTGGTCGGAGGCCCAAGGTCTGGGCGATGCGTGTATCGAAAGCTGTGGCCACGAAGCTGCGGTGGAGGATGACCGCAATGAAGACTGTGGCAAAGGCCGCCAGGAGCAGCCCAAGCAGGTCTCCGGCGTCCATGGCGAGGATGTCACCGAACAGCATGGCGGTTGCGTCCGTGGCAAAAGAGCGTGAGTGGGACACGATGATGACTCCGAGCGACAGCATGGAGACGAAGAGCAGACCGATGCTGGTGTCGTACGACAGCCGGCCGCGACGTTGAAGCAAGCTGATCGTCGCGCTCATGACGACGGCGCTCACCGCCCCGCCCGCTATGGCTGGTGCGCCGACGACTGTCGCCAGTGCTACGCCCGGCAGCATCCCGTGGCCGATGGCCTCGCCAAGGAAGGCCATGCCCCGTATAACCACCCAGGTCCCAACGACACCACAGATGATCGCAACGAGGCCTCCTCCGATGAGGGCCCGAAGGAAGAAGTCTGCGGTAAAGGGTTCAATTAGCCAGTGCACCCAGTCACTGTAAAGCATATTGAGATTCATTATCAAAAGCGCTTAGAATTGGGTGTGATCACTTCCGGCCCCGCCCTCAGCGCACGCAACCTTCACTTCAGCTTCGGCGACGTTACCGCCCTGCACGGCGTTGACCTGGACCTCGAACGGGGCAAAGTCACGGCTATCGCCGGCCCCAACGGAGCAGGAAAATCGACCCTCATCGAGATCCTTGCGGGGGTTCGGACACCTGCCCACGGCACAGTGGACCGCGACGACGACGTGGCCCTGGTAGTCCAGCGGGTCACCACCCCGGCCTCTCTCCCCCTCACCGTCCGTGACGTAGTGACGATGGGCACGTGGGGAGATAGGTCCGGCCGGGGTTCCACACCAAGAGCAGCGGAGCGAAAAGCCCGGGTAGCGGAGGCTTTGGCCCGCGTTCAGCTCACAAAATATGCGTCATCACCGTTCAATGCCCTGTCCGGAGGCCAACGGCAGCGCGTGCTGCTTGCCCAGGGCATAGCGCGCCGTGCCCGCATTTTCCTGCTGGATGAACCCGCGGCTGGCTTGGATCTGGAGAGCCGGCAGCGAACACGCGCCATGCTCGCAGCAGAAGCAGTACGCGGTGCAGCAGTGGCCTGCGTCAGCCACGACGAAGAATCGATCGACGCCGCGGACTGCGTAGTCAGACTGGTCTGCGGCCGACGGGTGAGCTAATCAATCATCCGACCCGCTGACTTTCGAGAACGGCGTTCAATTCCTCAAGGGTGGGAGGGTTCGCTCCCGGGCGCTGAACAGTGATTGCCGCAGCCGCGGCCGCGGCATGCCCGAGCTGGTCCAGAACGGCTGGGGCGAACCCTTCCGTTCCGCGGTTGAGCAATCCCAGAATCAGCGCTGACATGAACGAGTCTCCGGCACCGATGGTGTCTGCAACGCGGGTTTTCGCGGCAGGGATGCTGACGCTGAAGCCCGGGGTGGCGAAGTGGGCGCCTTCCGCGCCCTTGGTAATGACCGCCAGGCTGGTACCCAGCCCCAGAATGTGAGCGGCCGCTTCGTCCATGCTCCGACCTGGATACAGCCACTGAGCATCCTCATCGCTGAGTTTGACGACGTCGGTGAAAGTCACCAGCTCCTCAAAGATCGCCTTCGCTTCCACGTGGCTTCCGAGAAGTGCGGGCCGAATATTCGGGTCGTACGTGATCACGCAATGCCTGTGCGCTTGTTCCAGCAGGGATTTCACCACGCTGGCGCCCGGATGAAGGAAAGTGGCAATAGAACCCGTATGCAGTATCTTCGGGAAGAATGCAGGGGTTTGATGGGCCAGATCCCAGGAGATGTCGAAGTCGTAGTGGGCTGATCCATCGGGCGCAATGGTTGCTGTTGCCGATGCCGTGCTGGTGAGGGATCTGGATCCCGGCAGAAGTATCACACCTGCACTTCGGAGGTGCTCTTCGATGCGCCTCCCCCGGTCGTCCGAGGCTATGGCCGTGAGGAGGCCTGTGCCTACGCCGAGACGCGCGAGTCCGTAAGCGACGTTCGCCGGTGAACCTCCAGGGTGCTCCACCTTCCGGTTTCCGGCGGTAACAACGTCCATAAGCGCCTCACCCACCACCATGACATCCAGTGCCGGATGAGTTTGGGGTGAGGCTGTTCTGAGGTAATCCATGAGCTGTCTCTCGTGTTGGGGTGCGGGCTATGGCGTGATCTTGAGTTCACGGATGGTCAGGTCCCGGAAGGTAGCGGCTCCTTCATGGGCGTAGAGGCGGATACCGGTGTCGCCTTCCAGGGGGAAAACCCGGTGCGAGTGCACCACGCGCCCATCTCCTACGAACATCTCGACGCTTGTGCGATCCACGAGGATGCGTATAGCGAGGCGCCCGGCGGCGGGGTCAACAGGGGTTTGGGTTTCGCCGGCAGTGGGGTTGATCGTGGGGCGGCGGTTGACATAGGTGAACGGGCCACGCAGGAAGACGCCCGCAGCTACATGCCTGCCGCCACCCGGGGCGCGGCATAACTCAAAACCGACATTGGCGGGCGGAGCGGCCGGATTCCACACCAGCTCGCAGGACAGATCGTAGGCCAGCGACCGGACGGTCAGATCCTTGGTCCCAGAAACCGCCACATCACCCAGGCGATGCCCGCGCTTCACGTGATTATCCAAAGCAGAGGTGGGGGCCGAAGCGAGGTAGTAAGCACCGTTTCCGTTCATGAGCCGGACATCGCGGACGATCATGTCATCGCCGTTGTAAGCCTCTGTTGCGAGGGTGGGAGTGTTGTGGGGGTAGTCCCAAAAGTTCGCCCAGCCGATGGCCCGGCGCAGTGTGGGGTCCTCGGCACCCGATGCATCGTGATGCGGGTAGGTCACAGCACCGTAGAAGTCGAAGCCATAGTCGAGCCATTCCGGCTCGGGACGGTGAGGCGTGAAGGAACTGCCGTCAAAAACGCCTGTCCAATAGGCGTACGTCGCGGGCAGTCCGCGGCCCTTGCCGTTCGCGCTGGTACCAAGGATCCAGTGTGAGGTGCCGTCGTCGGCGGTCATTCGAAAAGTATCGGGGCACTCGAGCAGCCCTAAGTCGTTGCGAAGAAATTCGCCAACGCGCGTCCAGGACCGCAGGTCGGGAGAACTGTAGAAACCGAGCTTCTGCCCCTCGGCATTGGCCATGAACCACCGCCCACGGTCCACGTCCCAGATCACCTTGGGGTCGCGGAAATCGTGCACACCCGGGTTGGGTAGCACAGGAGCCGCGCCTCCCGGCTTGAAAGAGCGTCCCCGGTCCGTTGAGTACCAAAGGTACTGGGCTTGGCGACCTTCCGGCGCTTGGGTAACTAGGGCTATGACCGCACCCGCTCCGTACCCTGCGGTATTTTGCTCATCCACCACCAGACATCCGGACCAGCAGTCGCCGTTAGTGTTGGTGAACTTCGGTATCGCCACTCCGCGATCCCGGAAGGCGACATGATCCGTGGTGGTGGCGCGACGCCAGGACGTGCCGCCACCGCCACCGATGTAGTCAGCGTTGTACAAGTAGTAGTAGTGGTACTCCCCATCCAGGTAGATGGGTCGCTGGGGATCGTTCTTCCAGTTGTCGGGCACGCTGAAGTGATAAACCGGGCGCATCCTGGATGTTCCTTTCGATGGTGAGCCTGGTGTCGTGGCAGCCGCAGCGGGGCTGGACTGGGCTAGCGACCCGCCCATAGCAATCGATCCGCCCAGCGCAATCGATCCACCCAGCGCAACCGCGCCGGCTCCAGTAAGTAGTCCACGGCGGGAGACCGATGGTGATTGTTCCATGGGATTCACTTTCGTTCCGGCAAGAGGCTACGGGTCTCTTCAAAGACCCCGGCCATGGTCCATGCATCGAATGAGAGGAGCCGCACGGAGCCTTCAGTGGCGGCCAGGGTCATGCGCTCACCGCCCAGGGTCGGATAGACGCGGGCTGTGAGCGGCTTACCGTTGGCGAAAATTTCGACGGCGGACCGGTCCACCAGGACGCGCAGTCGAACGCGACCGTCGGTCATCGGTAGGGTGCCGGACTTGTCCTCCACATCGACGCCAGGGTCAAGGCTGCTGCGGGTGCGGTCCAGGCGGAGGATGCCAGCGAGGGTTACGTCGGCGGTCCGGCTCAGCACGATCGCTGTCTCCTCAGCCCCATCCTGGGAGCTAAGCACTCCGAGTCGGAGCTCGGCACCGGGAGCGAGCTGCACGTCCAGTTCCAGGTCAAGCTGCTTGCCTGACACGCCGGTATCCATGGGCGTTCCGGCGCCTACGAGTACCTGGGCTGGAACGCTAACGTGATTTCTGCGCAGCTTTTCTATTTCGGGAACAGGTGCGAACTCCAGGGTTCCGTCTTTCGCCAATGTTGTGACACGCGGCAGGCTCATGACGCCGGACCAGCCGGCTTCCACCATCGCCGCATCACTTCGGCCTTCTTGCATCCAGCCGAACATCACACGCCGCCCGGACTCGTCCAGGAATGACTGCGGTGCGTAGAAAAAGCGGCCTCCATAGTCCAACCGGTGGAGCCCCTCGGGCTCGAATGCATCTTCGGAGTAGCGGCCGGTCCAGTACAACGGGTGGCGGGTTTCGCCGTCGTCCCATGCGGAGAAGACCAGCACGTCCGGCGAGTCGTCACCGGGTGCAGACCCCAGCGATCCATGTCCTGCCCGAAACAGGTCAACGCATTCCCACATGGTTCCGGTCCAGTCGGTGTCCGCGGGATCCCCCTGCGAAGCATCACCGATGAACAATGGTCCAATGTAGTTCCAGGAGCGAAGATCAGCAGACTCGTACAAGAAAGCCGTGCCACCGCGGTGGCGGATCCCTGACCCCACCAACTGCCGCCACACGGTTCCTTCGCGCCATACACAATGGTCGCGGTAAGCGGTGGTCTCGACTCCAACCGGAGGTGCGGCAATCACCGGATTTCCGGGGTCCTTGGTCCAACTCAGCAAGTCATCGGAACCTACTGCGACACAGGGCAGTTCCCTGCCCTCAAACCGGCCCGAATACACCAAGGTGGGCGTACCGCCGTCGTTCACCAACACCCCCGACCAGCAGCCGTCGGCGTCAGGTCCCGCGGACGGTTCCAAGGCAACGGGCTGGTCTGTCCAGGTGACGAGATCCGTGCTGGTGGCGTGGCCCCACTGGATGCGGTGGTGGAAAGCACCCTCCGGGTTGTACTGGTAGAACAGGTGGTAGGTTCCGTTCCAATGACTCACGCCGTTGGGATCGTTGAGCCAACCGGCCGGTGATACGAAGTGGAATCGCGGGCGGAGGGGGTCGGCTTCGGCGCGGGCCACCAACTCGTCCTGCGGAACGGTGGCAAGCGGGTGGGTCAGTTCAGTCATGCGGAAGCCTCTTCTTGAGCGGTCGACGCCGGGTGGCTGGGTTGGAGTGGTTCACTCGCCAGGGCATGGCCACCCGCAGCAGCCCACGGCCGATACAGGTGGCATCGCACCCAGTGACGGTTTGCAGGGTCCCCCACCTGATGGCGGACGGATTCTTCGGCCGAACAGGCCTGGTTCGGATCGCCGTCGAATGCGCAGTGCGTCGAGGCCATGACCGCCGTCCGCAATTCGGCCCTGCGGACGGGATCGTAGGAGCCTGCCCTGGCCGGATCCGGGACGGCCGAGACCAGGAGTTGCGTGTAGGGGTGAGCGGGGTTGGCCAACAAGTCCAGGGATTCGCCTTCCTCCACCACCTCACCGGCGAACATGACCGCCGTCCGGTCCGCCAGGTATCGGGCGGACGCGAGGTCGTGCGTGATGTACAGCATGGAGATGCCTTGCTCGTCGCGGAGCTTGCGCATGAGGTTCAGTACGCCGATCCGGACGGAAACGTCCAGCATGGAGGTAGGCTCGTCGGCCAGGATGACCTGCGGTTCAACGGCCAGGGCCCGGGCGATCGCAACGCGTTGGCGTTGACCGCCGGAGAGCTCGTGCGGATAAGAGTTCAACATGTCGGCGTCCAGGCCAACGGTGGTCATGAGTTCTTCGAGCCTCCGCTGGGACTGCTCCTCGGAACCGCCGCCCTTGCCGTGGATGGCCAAGGAACGCCGCAGGAAATGCTCGATCCTGTGGGCCGGGTTCAGGGAGCCGAAGGGATCCTGGAACACCATCTGCAGCTGGGATCGAAACGCCCGTGACGCTTGGAAGCGGTCGCGTTTGAGGACGTGGACGCCGTCAATGAGGATCACACCGGAGCTCGGCTTCTCGAGCCTGGCGACGCAGCGGGCCAAGGTGCTTTTGCCGGAACCGGACTCTCCCACGAGGGCTACGATTTCGCCCCGGCCAATGGTCAGGTCGACGCCGTGCAGTGCACGGACCGAATCGCGGGAGAACAGCCCGCCGACAGGGAACGACTTACCCAGGCCGCGAATCTCCAGGGCAGGTGTACCGGTTTTGGACACAGCCGAGGGGGTCATCAGGGAGTGGCTCATCGTACAGCTCCTTCCAGGTTTGCTGAATCAATCACCGAAGCGTCGGCACCAAACGGAGCCACAAAATGGCCCGGCACCACCTCGGTGAGGTCCGGGATGTTCCGGAACTTCACGCCGTCGGGCAGGCCTGTCAGCGGAACGCGGGGACCGGTGAGCGGTGGAAACGCGCCCATGAGCGCCTGAGTGTAGGGGTGGCGGGGGTTGGCGTACACATCCTGGGCCTTGGCGGTCTCCACGATGCGGCCGCCGTACATCACGGCCATGCGGTGTGAAAGCTCCACCATGAGGGACATGTCGTGCGTGATGAAGAGGACGGCGAAGCCGAGTTCGCGCTGGAGGTCCTTGATTTGCGCCATGATTTCCTGCTGCACCACCACGTCCAGTGCGGTGGTGGGTTCGTCCAGGATCAAGAGTGACGGCTTGAGCGCCACGGCCATGGCAATGACGGCACGTTGACGCATGCCTCCCGAGAGCTGGTGCGGATGGGACTTAAGCCGGGCAGGATCGATCCTCACAAGTTCCAGCAGCTCACCAGCACGCCGGAGTGATTCCTTGCGGGAGTAGCCGGCGTGCGTGGTGAAGATGTCCACGATCTGTTCGCCAATGGTCAGCACCGGATTGAGGGAGTTCATGGCCGATTGGAACACCATGGCCACGTCCTGCCAGCGGAAGCGGCGCAGTTCTTCCGGGCTCATGGCGAGGACGTCCTTGCCGCCGAAGGAAATGCTGCCACCGGCGATCTTGGCGGGATCCTTCAGGAGCCTCATGATCGAGTTGGCGATGGTGGACTTGCCACAGCCGGACTCCCCCGCGAGGCCGAACACCTCACCGGTGCCGATGCTGAAGGAAACACGATCGACGGCGGTGGTTGAGCGGGTGTCGCCGATGTACTTGACGGTGAGGTCCTTGACGTCCAGGACGGGTTGGCGGGAGCCGAAGGAAACTTGGGAGATGGTCATTTGGCGGCGCTCGTTTCGGCTTTCGTGGGTATTGTTTTGGGCGTCTTGATCTTTCGCAGCCGCGGATTGGTGACCTCGTCCACGGCGTAGTTGATCAGGGCAAGGGCGAACGCGACCAGCGCAATGCAGACGCCTGAGGGTACGAACACCCACCAACTGCCGGTGAGCAGTGCTCCTTCGTTGCCGGCCCAGAAGAGGTTGTTGCCCCAGGAGACCGTGCTGACATCGCCCAGGCCAAGGAATTCCAGGCCCGCTTGGGCGCCGATGCCATAGATCACGCAGGCCAGCAGGGTGCCCATGACGATCGAGGCCATGTTGGGCAGGATCTCGCGGAACATGATGCGGCCTGCCTGTTCGCCGGACACTACGGCCGCGGCCACAAAGTCTTTGGAGCGGATGGATAGTGCTTGTGAGCGCAGGACGCGGGCTGACCCGGCCCACCCGGTGACCACAAGAACCAGGATCACTGTGCCCAGGCCTGGTGGAAGGAAGGCGGCCAGGATGACCAGCAATGGCAGGCCAGGCAGAAGCAGGAAAACATTGGTGACCAAGGACAGTGCTTCGTCAATGAATTTTCCAAAGTACGCGGAGGCAAGGCCCACGAGGATGCCGATGAAGGTGGACGCCAAGCCCACGGTCAGCCCCACGAACAGTGAGCTGCGGGAACCGTGGACGGTCAGCGCCAGCACATCCTGTCCTTTGGCGGTGGTACCCAACCAGTGCTCGGTTGAAGGCTCCAGGGAGGCCATCGCCGTGATCCTCGAAGGATCGCCCGGAAACAGCACCGGTGCCAGCAAGGCCAGTGCAATGAAGACGACCATTACGGCCATACCTGTCAGCGCTTTCTTGTTGCTGATTAAGCCGTGGATAAAGCTGCGGTTGGGCTTGCGGACAGCCGGTGTTGGAGTTGGCTGCTTCAGAAGTGCGGTTGTCATGATCGGTCCTCTAGTTGCTGCGCACGCGCGGGTCGAGGCGGACGTACAGGATGTCCACCAGGAAGTTGGCCAGCAGAACAGCAGCGGTGATGGTCAGGAACAGGCCCTGCATGAGCGGATAGTCAAGGCCTTGGACGGCGTTGAGGAGTTGGTAACCGACGCCGGGGTAGGCGAACACCACCTCCGTGAGCAGCGCACCGCCCACCACGAATCCGAGGCCCATGCCGAAGCTCGTTACCGACGGGAGCATGGCATTGCGTGCCGCGTAGCGGAGCATGATGCGGCCGGGGCGGAGTCCCTTTGCTTCGGCCATGGTGATGTAGTCCTCGGAATTCGTGGCGATCATGGTGTTTCGCATGCCCAGCATCCAACCTCCGATGGAAACCAGCACGATCGTCAGCGCCGGCAGCACGAGGTGGGCACCGACGTCGCCGATGAACTCCCACGTGAACGCCGGCTCCAAACCGTCGGTGAACGCATGCCGGATCGGGAACCAACCCAGCACCACACCGAACAGATACAGCGCACCCATGGCAAGCCAGAAGTAGGGGAATGAACCAATGAACACCAGCAGCGGCGGGAGCGCGGAGTCGATCGCGCCGCCACGGCGCCAAGCGGCGAGGATGCCCAGCAGGTTACCCACGACGGCGGCCACCACCAGTGCGGTTCCGCCCAGCAGGAGTGTCCAGCCGATTTGGGCCGAGATGACTTCGGTGACGGGGGTGGGGAAACGGGAGATGGAAACACCCATTTGCCCGGTGAAGATATTGTGCATGTAGTCGATGTATTGCTCCCAAATGGGCCGATCGTCAACACCCAGCAGCTTGCGCAGGGCCTCGATTTGTTCGGGCTGCATTCGGTCCTGGGAGCGGGCAAACATCCGGGACACGGGGTCACCGGGCATGAATCGCGGGAGCAGGAAATTCAGGGTGATGGATGCCCAGAAGGCGATCAGGTAGAAACCCAGGCGGCGCAGGATGAAGCGCACGGTTTCCCTCCATTCGGGAATTGCGGAAAGTTTGGGGGCACGCCCGGCGGGAGTATCCTTCGACGACGCGAGGGCGCCGCCGGGCGTGCAGTGTAAGGGCTGGCCGCCGGTTGCGGCCGGCTACGCTACTTGCGCGGTTCCAACGTGGTCAGAACAAGCACCGTGGTAGGTGACCGGACCGACAGCGTGGCGTAAGGGTTGGCCTCGGTGGGCCAACCGGTAAAGCGGGTGTCATTGAAGGCACCCCATTCAGGGCCGGAGAACAGCGGCACCAGCGGTGCGACGTCGTTGTATTCTTCCTGCAGCTTGTTGGCGATGTCCTTTTGCTTGGACTCGTCGGCCTCCGCAGCGAAGTCGGCCAGCAGGGCATCCGCCTTCGTGTCGCCGAAGCGGTGGTAGTTATCAAACGTCTTGGTGCCCACGGGCTTCACCGTGGCGGTGCCCATGGAGGTGTTGAAGTACTTGTACGGGCTGGGGTCGTTGGCGCTCCAGACGATGCCGGAGTCGAAGTCACCTGTCTCGTAGCCTGCAACAACAGCAGCCCAGTCCGGGGATTCCACCTTGGCGGTTACGCCCACCTCGGCCAGGTTCTGCGCGATCACGTTGGCAACGGACAGCCAATCAGAGGAAGTGGCGCCCACGGAGATCTTGAACTCGAAGGGCTTGCCATCCTTGAGTGTGCGCTTCCCGTCGGCGCCCTTGGGGTATCCCGCCTTGTCCAAAAGCTCGTTGGCGGTCTGCACGTCACGGTTGGTCCATGTGCAGTTGTCCTTGACCGCGGCGTTCTTCCAGGTCTCGTAGTTGCCGGAGAGCCCGGTGCAGTCCGCAGGCTTGGCGTAACCGCTCATGCCGATCTTGGTGACTTGCTCGCGGTCCACGGCCATGCTCAGTGCTTTACGGACATCAACCTCATTGAACGGCGCCTTGGTGGTGTTGAGCTGCCAGTTGATCATGGCACCCGTAGCCGGGAACCAGTATTGACGGTGTTCCTTATCCTTGGAAACGAAGGTCTTTTCGATGTTCGGGATGTACTGCGGAGCCCAGTCAACGTCGCCATTCGCGGCGGCGAGGTTGGCGCCGTCGTTTCCTGCAAAAGCGAGCATCTTGATGCCGGCGATTTTCTGCTTGTCCGGCTGCCAGTAGTTGGGGTTCTTGGTCAGTACGAAGGACTGGGCCTGGAAGCTGTCCACCTCGGTGTAGGGTCCAGTACCCACCGGTTTGGCGTTTGCGTCCTTTTCCGGGTCCGGCAAAGCGGACCAGATGTGCTTGGGCAGGATGGTGATGTGGCCGACGTCGTAAAGGGCCGGTGACCACGGCTTGTTGAAGTTGAACGTGACCTTATTGCCCTCGGCGGTGACGGTGTCCAGGTACTCGAAGCCGCCCTTGATCTTCTTTTGAAGTTCGAACGTGTAGGCAACATCGTCAGCCACGAACGGCTGCCCGTCGGACCATTTCACACCATCCCGAAGAGTGAAGGTGACCGACTTGCCATCCTCGGCTGCCTTCCATTCGGTGGCGAGCCATGGCACCGTGTCTCCCTTGGCCGGGTTGAAGATCAGGAGGGATTCGTAGATGGACTGCTGAACCATCGGGTTTACCGTGGGGGCGAACGGGTTGAAGTTCTGCACGAACGTGCCCATGTCCTCACGCGGGATGGTGAGGAACGCGCTGGCGTTCGCTCCGGCGTCGGACGTGCTTGTCTTGGTGACATTGGCCGTGCAGCCGGTGAGCAGCATCGCGCCCACTGCAAGGCTTGCCGCCGTCATCCGGGCAGCCCGGAAGTATCGGGGTTGTGTCATGATGGTTATCTCTTTCCTATCTTCATCAGCAAGGTGAAGGGGTGGGTAAGGGTTGCTCTTCGACGTTGATTTCGCGGTCAGACCGAAGAGCGTTCTAGCAGCGGACAGTCGACCAATTGCTGGTCGGCAAGGATCGGCTGTCCTGCTGTAAGAGCGGCGAGCGTTTGGACACCCAGGGCGCCCATTTTTTCGAATGGCAACGCAACCGTGGTTAATTTTGGCCGCAAATAGGCCGCAATGAGTTCCTGGTTGTCGAAGCCGATCACGGCGATGTCTCCGGGGATGGTCAGGCCCCGTTCCTTAATGGCGTCATAAGCACCCATCGCCATGCGGTCATTGAGGCAGAAAAGTGCCGTTGGCCCGTCCTGTCGTGGATAGCGGTCCAGGATCCGGCATGCGGCTTCATAGCCGCCGTCGGCCGTTGCATAACCGGACACCACCAGTTCGGGGTCCAGCTCCAGTCCGGCGACGGCAAGTGCTTCGCGTGCACCTTCCAACCGCCCTACTGCCGCAGGAATAACCGGGTCGAGGTTGATGACTCCAATCCGGGTGTGGCCGGCTTGGAGCAGCCGCTCGACAGCGATCCTGCCTCCCCCACGCTCGTCAGGGACGATCGAGGGAAGCTTACCGTTTGCATCGAAGCAGTTGATCAACACGGTGGGTACTTCATTGGCGCTCGCCGGGACGTGGACGCCCCGGTGAAAAGTAGCTGCGTAGAGAAGTCCTTCCACTCGTTGTTCCAGCAGCTTTTCAGTTGCAGCATCTTCCAGGCCCTGGTTGGGTCCTACAGCATCGGCCTGGTCGGAGGGCGCGATGAGCAGGAACCGGCGGTCAAGCCAGGCTTGGTCCTGGGCACCTTTGATGATGTCGACGGCGAACGGTGCAGTGACGATCTCTGTCACGATCCCGTACCAATCGCTTCGCTGGGATGCCAGCGCACGTGCACCGGCATTGGGGCGGTAACCCAATTCCTGCACGGCCTCATTGATCCGAGTGCGGGTTTCCTCGGAAATGCTGGCATTTTCGCGATTGCTCAGCACAAACGAGACTGCAGTCCGGGAAACGCCGGCATGTTTGGCGACGTCCTTCATGGTGACTCCCCGCTGCCGTACGGGTACGGTCTCGCCGGGGGTGGTTTTCGCCATTGAATGCTCCGGGTGCTCTTGATTGATCAGAGTGTGGTGCCAGACCCTCTTTGTCCGGCAGCTCGGCAGGGAACGCTGTTGGTAACGCGCGTTACCTGCTGGGCATGTGACCTAGGTTACCCGCGTTACTTAGCATGTGTCAACAAGCTGGGAACGGCACGTGAAGAAGGCCCGGAAGAGACGGAACGGGCCCTGCCGGCTACGTTTCGCGGGGTTCGTCGGCAGAGGCTTCCTTTGATTCTCGGTCCGGGGCGTCGTGAACCTTTTTCGGGATCTTGCCTTCAACGTCAGCAGGTACAGGCGGGTCCTTCTCTTCATCAGTAGACATGAGCCAAGCATAGGTGCGCATGCTGACGAACTTGGCAAAGCTGAGCCATTCAGCAATTCCGGTCAGTGGGTTCAATCAGCTCGCGTGGTTCGCGGAAGCGAGGGGCTTCGGTCCTCCAGCCTGCCTGAGGGCCTGAAACGGGTGGGGCGTAGTGTGGACGTTGGACGAAAGGAGCATTTCATGAAGAAAATCCTCATGGTACTGACCAGCGTGTCCGAGCTCGGCGATACGGGCGAGAAGACCGGCTACAACGTGGCCGAAGCTGCACATCCCTGGAAAGTTTTCAAAGATTCAGGTCATTTCGTCGATTTTGCCTCCATCAAGGGCGGCCAGCCTCCCAGCGACGAAGTAGATACCGACGATCCCATCCAGGTCGCCTTCACGACGGATGAGACCACGCGCGCCGGGCTCTACAACACCGCTCGGGTCGACGTCATAGATCCCGGGCAATACGATGCCGTCTACCTCGTTGGAGGGCACGGCACCATGTGGGACTTCCCTGACAGCGAAGGATTACAGCGCCTGGTAGCCAGCGTCTACGACGCCGGCGGCTTGGTGGGCGCAGTCTGCCACGGTCCGGCTGGACTGCTGAACGTGGAATTGGAGAACGGGTTCCGTCTGGTGCAGGGTCGGGACGTCGCCGCATTCACCAACGAGGAGGAAGTGGCCGCCGGCAAGGACAAGGTCATCCCGTTCTTCCTTGCAGACCGCTTGGAGGAGCAGGGAGCGCGTCACGTCACTGCAGGCGTCTTTGAAGAGAAAGTGGCGGTGGACGACCGACTGGTCACCGGCCAAAATCCTGCCTCGGCTGCAGGCGTAGCGAAGGAAATGGAAAAGCTCTTCGCCCAAGTCATTCACCAGGAAAAGGCCGAGGAACAGCACGAGGCGGAGGCGCTGCGCGCTGAGAAGGACGCCGAAAAGACCGCCAAGAAGCACGCCGCAGAAGCCGAGCACTAGGCTTCCGGCACCGGTAAGGAACGGCCCCCACTCGTAGGGGCCGTTCCTTTTCCGCGCGTCACGTACATCTACGGTTTTGTCGGTCATCGTATACTCCGAACATGCCAATTACGCGCCTCGATCCACGAGTTCACCTACAGCCGCCCGCCCTTGAGCAGGACGGGGTGGCTCTGTGAGCGGCGGTCTCGTTGCGCTGCTGGACGACGTCGCAGCCCTGGCCCGCATAGCGGCTGCCTCCGTGGACGACATTGCCGCGGGAGCTGCCAAGGCCGGGGCCAAAGCCGCCGGTGTGGTCATCGACGACGCCGCTGTCACTCCGCAGTACGTGTCCGGGGCGGACCCGTCACGGGAACTGCCTATGATCAAGCGGATCTTCTGGGGCTCTCTGCGAAACAAGCTACTGATCATCCTCCCGGCGCTGCTGCTTGTCAGCGCCTTCATCCCGGGAGTAATTCCATTCATCCTCATGCTGGGCGGCACCTACCTCTGCTATGAGGGCGCCGAAAAGGTCTGGCACAAGCTCCGCGGCCATTCCGCCACCGAGAAGGCGCCGGCGGTCCAACGCGGTCCTGAAGCGGAAGCCAAGGTCACCAAGGGTGCCATCACCACTGACTTCATCCTGTCCTGCGAGATCATGGTCATCGCCATGAACGAGGTAGCGGATGAGTCCCTATGGGTCCGGGCACTCATTCTGGTGGTCGTAGCGTTCATCATCACGGTTGTCGTGTATGGCGCCGTCGGACTCATCGTCAAGATGGACGATATCGGCTTGCACCTGACCACCAAGGCCTCCTCGGGCTCCCAGCGCTTTGGCCGGCTGCTCGTGAAGGGGATGCCAGCCGTACTGGCGGCGATCACGCTTATCGGGACCATCGCCATGCTGTGGGTTGGCGGTCACATCATGTTGCAGGGAGCGTACGATCTCGGCTGGCACGCCCCTTATGACCTGGTTCATGTACTCGAGACGCCCTTCGCCGGGATCCCGGTGGCGGGCGGCTTCCTTGCGTGGCTGGTGAACACGTTGTGCTCAGCGATTCTCGGAGCCGTCTGGGGTCTGGTCATCATGGTCATCCTGCACCCGCTGCTCAAGGTGCTGCCGTTTGGGAAGAAGCATGAGGGCCACGAAGAGGGCGATGTCCGCGCCGCAATCGCGGGCCACCGGCCAGCAAAATCCAAGCCAACCCGCTAAGCCACATCTCAAGAAACGAATATGGAACTTCTGGACACACACACTGTTGTGATCTCTGCCGTCTTTTTGGTGCACATGACAGGGGTGATGATCGTAGCCGCCTCAGCGGCGGGCCTGGTCATCTCACTCTTTACGGTCGTCCTCGCAGTGCACACCATCCGGTCAACATGGGCACTGGCGCAGTACTGGCGTAGCCGAGGGCTATTCAGTACAAGCGTCATCAGGGTTGTTCGTTCATGGAAGTCAAGCGCCCTGTTGGCTGGACGTCCACTGGCGACTGCGGCACTACGGGGAATCAGCCGACTTTCGTCGTCCAAGCCTCGGTAGAAGCAGGGCCCGACGTTTCGGCGAGCTATGTTGGCCAGCTCACATGAGCCTTTGATATATTAGTTACGTATTAGATGTCTACTGATGTATCAGACTCAACGAGGAGTAAATAGCATGCAGCATCTCGCGCAACGACTCGAACGGCTCGGCACCGAAACCGCCTTTAGCGTCGCCCAAGCTGCGGCCTCATGGAAGGCCAAGGGGAATCTGGTTTACCCCTTCCATCTCGGCGATATCAACATCCCCACCGCCCCGCATATCGTCGAGGCAATGAGCAAGGCCATCGCTGACGGCCACACAGGCTACTGCCCCGGGCCCGGCATCCCACAGCTGCGCGAAGCCCTCGCCGAGGATATAGGCTCACGTCGCGGCATCAGCCTGTCCCCCGACAACGTCGTGGTCATGACCGGAGGCAAGCCCGTCATCACCAAGTTCCTGCAGGCAGTCATGAACCCCGGACAGGAAGTGCTCTACCCGAACCCTGGATTCCCGATCTACGAGTCACAAATCGAATACCTCGGAGGCACCGCGGTGCCCTACCGCTACCTCCCCACCAGCCAAGGCTTCTCCATTGACCTCGACCAGGTGCGCGCGTCCATAACACCGAACACGGCCGCAATCATCTACAACGACCTGCAGAATCCCATCTCAGCCGAGTCGACTGCCGCCGAACGTGAAGCCATCGCCCAAATCGCGCAGGAGCACGACCTCTGGGTGCTCTCCGACGAGGCCTATTTCGAGACCCGCTACGAGGGTGTCTCCAGCTCGATCGCGTCCCTTCCAGGCATGGCAGAGCGCACCGTCATCCTCTACACCTTCAGCAAGAAGTTCGCCATGACCGGCTCACGCCTCGGCTGCGCCGTTGCGCCACTCGAGATCGCCAAAGTACTCAGCACCCTCAACACCAACGACGAATCCTGCACCACCCACTACGTACAGTGGGCCGGAATCGAAGCACTCCGCGGCACCCAGGAACCGGTCCAACAGATGCTCGACATTCTGCGTGAACGCCGGGATGCTGCATGCGAGCTCGTGAACGCCATCCCCGGTATGCACGTCGCTGTGCCACAATCCACGTTTTATCTGTTCCCCGATGTCACCGCCGCCATGGAAAAGATGGGCTACACGGCAGTCGGAGACTTCGCCAGTGACGCACTCTACAAAACCGGCGTCTCCTTCTGCACTCGTGAGCACTTCGGGCGCCGCCAACCTGGCGAGGAGCGGCAGTACATCCGGCTCGCCTACTCAGGCATCGACGTCCCGGACATCCGCGACGGCCTTGGCCGCCTGCGCGACTGGATCGCGACGGCATGAGCCGGGTTGTCGTCACGGGACGCATTCCCGATGCTGCCATTGAAAAGCTCCGCGCCGAACACGACGTCGATGCCTGGGATGGTCCCGAGACCATTTCCCGCGAAGAACTCCTGCGCCGCGTAGCCGGTGCCGATGCGATCGTGTCCCTGCTCACCGAGCGCGTCGATGCCGAGCTGCTCGACGCCGCCGGACCGCAGCTCAAAGTCGTGGCGAACGTCGCCGTCGGCTATGACAACATCGACGTGCCCGCCTGCACTGAACGGGGCGTCGTGGCCACCAACACGCCCGGCGTGCTCACCGAGGCCACAGCCGACATCGCGTTCGGCCTCATCCTCATGGCAACCCGACGACTCGGCGAGGGTGAACGGCTCATCCGCTCCGGCCAGGCTTGGAAGTGGGGCATGTTCTTCCTGCTCGGGTCCAGCCTGCAGGGCAAGACTCTCGGCGTCGTGGGCATGGGCGGCATCGGGCAAGCAACCGCGCGCAGGGCCAAAGCCTTCGGCATGGACATCGTCTACCAATCCCGCAGCGAGATCGACCCTCAGATCGCCGCCGAACTGGACGCACGACGTGTCGATCTCGACGAGCTGCTGACCTTGTCCGACGTCGTGTCATTGCACTGCCCCTATGGGCCCGCCACTCATCACCTGATCGGGGCCGGGCAACTCGCGGCCATGAAGAATTCGGCGTTCCTCGTCAACACCGCCCGCGGACCGATCGTTGACGAAGACGCACTGGCATCCGCGCTTCGAGAGGGTGCAATCGCCGGAGCCGGGCTCGACGTCTACGAGCAGGAACCCCGTGTCCATCCCGGGCTACTGGAGCTGGACAATGTTGCGCTTCTTCCGCACCTCGGCTCGGCCACGGTGGAGACACGCACCGCCATGGCCATGCTCGCAGCCGACAACACACTTGCAGTGTTGAGCGGAGAACAACCACCCGCCCCGATCGTTTAGCGCGTTCGGAGAAACCTCTACCCGAACCGGCGTCACCGTGGCAGCGAACTGCCCCCGCGGTGACGCCGGCTAGTACCACGCCCTTGAAAAATTTGGGTGTCGCCACGGATCCCGTCAGGCCAACCAGCGCCACCAGCGTGACGGCTCCGGTTCCGGCGTCGGTTCCTCACCCAAGGCCAGAGCGGCCCCGACGATGTCGTCCGCGGTGAGCTTCATGAGGGCCTCGCGATCAAGTGCGTCGAGACTTTGTTCACCGTCGAGCGAGAGCCGCAGCGCCTGGCGGTTGAGCGCCTGTTCGAACAGCGTACGGGCGAACCGTGCGTTGCCGGAGTCCTCGCCTGCATGGAGCCCGGCGAGGATGCGGCGCAGCATCTGGTCCGCATCAGGCTCCAGCGTGTACTCATGTTGGGCCAGCATCTGATGGAAAATCGTCTGGAGTGCGTCGACGGAGTAGTCGGGGAACGTGATCTCCCGGGCGAACCGGGAACGCAGCCCGGGGTTGGATAGTAAGAAGGACTCCATCAGCCGCGGGTATCCTGCCACGATCACCACCAGACGGTGGCGGTGGTCCTCCATCCGCTTGAGTAGGACCTCGATCGCCTCGGGGCCGAAATCCATGCGGCCGTCTTCCGGGGCCAACGCGTAGGCCTCATCGATGAACAGGACACCATCCAGCGCCCGCCGGATCACCCGGTCCGTCTTGATGGCGGTCGCACCGACGTACTGCCCCACCAGGCCGGAACGGTCCACCTCCACGAGGTGCCCTTTCTGAAGCAGACCCACCGCGCGGTACATCTCGGCGAGGAGCCGTGCCACGGTCGTCTTGCCAGTGCCCGGGTTTCCGAGGAACACCAGATGCTGTGATGTGGCCACCTCCGGAAGGCCGTGCGTCTTACGGCGGGCCTGGACCTGAAGAAGTGCGACGAGGGCGCGCACTTGTTCCTTCACGGTCTCCAGTCCCACCAGGGCATCGAGTTCGGCCTGCACCTCGGACAGCGGCCGGGCAGGGCCGGGCCTGGCACCGATGAGATCGCCCACCAGGTCGTCGACGCGCTCCGAACCGGGCAGCTTGAGCTGATTGGCCAGATGACCGATGGTTTCGCGCAGGTCATCGAGCGGATTGCGGCTGGCAGCCATACATCCACTGTAGTCCTCGTTGTCCTGCACCATGAGCGAACGGTGGTTAGGCTGGGTGGATGGCGACAGTTATTCTCGTGCGGCACGGCCGCACCACAGCCAATGCCACCGGGCTGCTGGCCGGGCGGGCACTTGGCGTCAGTCTGGACCAAACCGGGCGCGACCAAGCTGCTCTTACCGGAGAACGGCTCGCGGCTGTGCCCGTAGTCGCTGTGGTGTCGAGCCCTCTCGAGCGGTGTCGGCAGACCGCCAGCATTATCCTCGATCGCCAGGCCGGCACGCCGTTCGCGCCGGTCGATCCCGACCTGAACGAGTGCGATTACGGTCAGTGGCAGGGGCGCAAGCTCAGTGAACTTGCGACCGAGGATTTGTGGCCTGTGGTCCAATCGCAACCGTCCGCCGTCGTCTTTCCTGGCGGTGAATCCATGGCCGCGATGCAGGCTCGGTCGGTGGCAGCGATTCGACGCCACGATGCAGCCTTCGAAGCCGAGTTCGGGCCAGGCGCCGTGTGGGTAGCCGTCAGTCACGGCGACGTCATCAAGTCAATCCTTGCCGACGCGCTCGGTATGCACCTCGACCTGTTCCAGCGTCTCAACGTGAGCCCGGCCTCCGCATCAATCGTCAACTACAGCGCTAGTAGGCCGAGCGTCTACGCGACCAATACCGAAGCGGGTGACCTCGAGTGGCTGTCAAACGGTATCCGTTCCGGCGACGCGCCCGTGGGAGGCGGTGCGGGGCAGAAGACGGCGTGAACCACGTGTGCCTAAGATAATGACATGCCCACACGCGTTCACGAATTTGCCTGGCCTGATCGGGTAGTCATCGGCACCATTGGCCTTCCAGGAGAGCGCACGTTCTACCTGCAGGTCCGCGCAGGGGCACAGATCGTGAGTGTTGCCCTCGAAAAGCAGCAATCGGCTCTGCTCGCGGAGAAGATCGACGAAATGCTCGATCAGCTCATCACCGTCGACGGCAATCCCTTCAGCGTTCCCACGAGTACTCCCATTGAACTCGTCGACAACGACCCCATCGAGGCCCCTCAGGAGCAGTTCCGCACCGGCGCCATGAGTCTGGGTTGGGACCCAACTACGGCCCAGGTTGTCCTCGAGGCTTATCCCCTCGCCGATGTAGATACTGATGACAACGACGACCCCCTCGAAGAAGGCGCCGACGAACTGGACATGATGCTGCTGGTGCGAATGCCGGTGGGCACCGCACGGGCTTTCGCCAAGCGCACCCGTGAGATCGTGGGTGCCGGGCGTCCCACCTGCTCGCTGTGCGGTTACCCCATTGATGCCGACGGACACACCTGCACCCTTCCCGAGGCCTGATGCCTGCGCCTGACTTATTGACTGCCGAGCTAACGCTGACCGGCCGCATCACAACCGCCTCAAACGCTACATTTCTGGGCAGCATCGGCGACGTACCTGTCGTCTACAAGCCGATAGCAGGCGAAAGCCCGCTGTGGGATTTTCCCGACGGCACTCTCGCCCACCGTGAAGTGGCCGCCTATCTGGTCTCGCAAGTCTTGGGCTGGGACATCGTGCCACGCACATGGTTGCGCGACGGGCCCTTGGGCGACGGAATGGTCCAACTCTGGCGGGAGCACGACCCCGTCCAAGCCGCCGTGGACCTGGTCCCGACGGAGAACCTGCCGGAGACAGGCTGGAAGCAAGTCCTCGAGGGACACGATGAGAATGGACAGAGGGTGGCCCTCGTTCACGAAGACTCACCAGCCCTCAGGCGCATGGCGGTGTTCGACCTGGTGGTTAACAACGCTGATCGCAAGGGCAACCACATCCTAGCCATGACCGACGGACACCGGCATGGCGTTGACCATGGGCTCACCTTCCACACTGACCACAAGCTGCGCACGGTGCTATGGGGATGGCTCGGAGACGCCCTGACCGCCGAGGAATGCGACGGAATCGACCGTGTCAGCGAAGGATTGCACCACGGACTTGGCCGAGAACTGGCGGACTTGCTGAGCGCCGAAGAAATCGCATCGCTCGGCACGCGCTGCGCCCGGTTGCGCTTGGCAGGGCGATTCCCGGCTCCGAGTGGTGAGATGTCGGCGGTGCCTTGGCCGCTGTTCTAAGAGATTGGCTGGTCAAAGATCAATAATGTCTTGAGCGCAGCAGCCCCTTTTGAGGTTTACCACTCCACAGGGGCTGCCAAATGGCCGGCTCGAACGGATCTCAACTTCCAGGTCAGCGCCTACGAACCGGACAGGCACGTAAGCATCAGCACAGAGACTGAAGGCATATCGCGAGGCGGAATGAGGGCAGCCGCGACGCAGTCAGCCACACGCACCTAGCCGATATCTCCCGTCTCGTTCAGGTGCTGTTCAGTAGGGTGGAGAAGACCCCAGAGTGAGGACCACTTCCATGCACACCACTGCCGGCAAGACCACCGTGGATCGGCACTACGACCTGATCATCATCGGCACCGGCTCCGGGAACTCCATTCCTGGTCCCGAGTTCGAAGACCAGTCGATCGCGATCATCGAGGAAGGGTCCTTCGGTGGCACCTGCCTGAACGCTGGCTGCATCCCGTCGAAAATGTACGTCTACACCGCCGATACCGCCCTGCAGACCGTCGAGTCCGGCCGGCTGGGCCTCCACGCCGAGGTCAACTCCGTAGACTGGCCGGGCATTGTCAGCCGTATCTTCGAGGACCGCATCGACCCCGACTCCGCCGCCGGTGAAGAATACCGTCGCGGCCCACGGACTCCGAACATCGACGTCTACGACCAGCACGCGGTCTTCGTCGGAGAACGCACCTTACGCACCGGCCAAGGAAGCCAGCAGAGAACCATCTCCGGTGACCGGATCGTCATCGCCGCAGGCTCCAGGCCTGCCGTACCCGACGTCATCTCCGCCTCGGGCGTGCGGTACCACACCAACGAGGACATCATGCGGCTCCCGCAGCTGCCTAAATCCTTGGTCATCATCGGCGGCGGCTACATCGCCATGGAGTTCGCCCACGTCTTCGACGCCCTTGGCACGGACGTCACCATCATCGCCCGTTCCACGCTCCTGCGGCACCTCGACGAGGACCTGCTTGACCCGTACAACAACCTGGCCGCCAAACGTTTCGATATCCGGTCCGGACGGACCACCACCAGCGCTGAGCAGACAGACCGGGGCATCACCGTCACGCTCGACGACGGTTCCTCCGCCACCGGGGAGGTACTGCTGGTGGCCACCGGGCGCATCCCTAACGGGGACCTATTGGACCTGCCCTCCGGCGGGATCGAGACGATAGGCGCCGGACGTATCAAGGTGGACGAGTACGGCCGGTCAACCTCAGCTGCAGGTGTCTGGGCCCTCGGTGACGTCTCCTCGCCGTACATGCTCAAACACGTCGCCAACGCCGAGATGCGCGCCGTGCGCCACAACCTGCTCAACCCGGACAACATGCAGAAAATGCCACACGACCACGTCCCCGCAGCCATTTTCACCCATCCCCAGATCGCCACCGTCGGTATGACGGAATCCCAAGCCCGCGAACGCGGGCATAACGTGACCACCAAGGTCCAGAGCTACGGGGACGTCGCCTACGGCTGGGCCATGGAAGACACCACCAGCATCTGCAAACTCATTGCCGACCAAGACACCGGCAAACTCCTCGGCGCCCACTACATGGGCCCCCAAGCATCAACCTTGGTCCAACAAATGATCACCGTCCTGGCCTTCGACCTCGACGTCCGCAAGTTCGCCGCCAAGCAATACTGGATCCACCCCGCCCTGCCCGAGGTGACCGAAAACGCCCTGCTGGGACTCACCTTCAAATAATCGAACCACCCCTGGAAAGGTGGCGGAAAGTGTGCGTCCGCACCGACTATGACGCCCGGGCGTATTCCGCCCCCATGCCTTCCTGTGATCGTTAGGGGCAACCTGCGCAGTAGCGACGGCGATATACATATGTCTATCTAGGGGTCACAAGGTAACCACTTGTATATGCGTCTTTCCCGAGAGCGCTGCCTACTGTGGATCCAGATGCTTCATACATCGATCCCGTCGGCAGAAAAGAGAACGCATTGTCTGAAATCAACGAACTCCAGGTGGTTCCGCACTGGATCGGTGGCGCCGAGTCACCGTCGTCCGGCGACCGCACCGCCCCGGTCTTCGACCCCGCCCTCGGCAGGGAGACCAAGCTGGTCAACCTTGGCAACACCGAGGACACCGAGTCAGCCATCGCCTCGGCCCACAAGGCGTTCCCTGCCTGGCGTGACCTGTCCATCACCAAGCGCCAGCAAATCATCTTCCGCTTTAGGGAACTCCTCAACGAGCGCAAGGGCGAACTCGCCCAGATCATCACTTCCGAGCACGGCAAGGTGGTCTCCGATGCCCTCGGCGAAATCACCCGCGGCCAGGAAGTCGTGGAGCTGGCTACCGGCTTCCCGCACCTCATCAAGGGTGAGCATTCAGAGAATGTCTCCTCCGGCGTCGACGTTTACTCCACCAAGTCGCCGCTGGGCGTGGTGGGCATTATCAGCCCGTTCAACTTCCCGGCCATGGTTCCGCTGTGGTTCCTGCCGATCGCCATCGCCGCCGGCAACACCGTGGTGTTGAAGCCGAGCGAAAAGGACCCGACGGCGGCCAACTGGCTCGCTGCCCTGTTCACCGAGGCGGGACTCCCGGATGGCGTC
This sequence comes from Arthrobacter sp. GW822-FHT05G07, assembly GCF_058799755.1. Classification (NCBI taxonomy): domain Bacteria; kingdom Bacillati; phylum Actinomycetota; class Actinomycetes; order Micrococcales; family Micrococcaceae; genus Arthrobacter; species Arthrobacter sp. GW822-FHT05G07. The sequence goes on from NZ_JBXALT010000002.1 coordinate 181,158, forward strand.
TTCAACGTTCTCCACGGCGACAAGGAAGCCGTCGATGGTCTTCTGGAACACCCCGATGTGAAGGCGATTTCCTTCGTCGGCTCCACCCCGATCGCCCAGTACATCTACGAGACCGCTGCCCGCAACGGCAAGCGCGTCCAGGCCTTGGGCGGCGCAAAGAACCACATGCTGGTCCTGCCCGACGCCGACCTCGAGCTGACCGCCGACGCGGCCATCAACGCCGGCTTCGGATCCGCCGGCGAACGCTGCATGGCCATCAGCGTGGTGGTCGCTGTCGAGCCGGTTGCCGACGCACTGATCGAGAAGATCACCGCACGCATGTCTACGCTGCGGACCGGCGACGGACGCCGCAACTGCGACATGGGCCCGCTGGTCACCCGCCAGCACCGCGACAAAGTGGCCGCCTACATCGACGTCGCCATCGAGGACGGCGCCAAGGTTGTGGTGGACGGCCGCGGCGTCACCGTCGATGGCGACGAGAACGGCTTCTGGCTCGGCCCGACCTTGATCGACGAGGTCCCCGTCACCTCCCGCGTCTACACCGAGGAGATCTTCGGTCCCGTTCTGGCGGTGGTCCGCGTCAAGAGCTACGAAGAGGGCCTGCACCTGATCAACTCCGGCGCTTTCGGCAACGGCACTGCGATTTTCACCAACGACGGCGGCGCCGCCCGCCGCTTCCAGACCGAGGTCGAGGTGGGCATGGTGGGCATCAACGTGCCGATTCCTGTGCCGGTGGCCTACTACTCTTTCGGCGGTTTCAAGGACTCCATCTTCGGCAGCTCCAAGGCCTACGGCCTGCAAGGCTTCCAGTTCTTTACCCGTGAAAAGGCCATCACCTCACGCTGGCTCGACCCCAGCCACGGCGGCATCAACCTGGGTTTCCCCCAGAACTAACGGGATGTGAGAGAGCGTCAGTGTTTTAGGGCCGGGATGTGAGAGAGCGTCTGTCCTGCCAGACGCTCTCTCACCTTCCGCCCGTTTGGGGCTAACGCTTTTCCAGAAACTCGACGGCGGCGAACAGTTCCAGCCGGTCGCGCAGGCTGTCGAGGTTGAGTCCCAGGACGGTGCCCGCAGCGTCGATCCTGTTCCGGAGCGTGTGCCTATGGACGCCCAGTTGGTGCGCCGTCTTGTCCCAGACGCAGTTGTTTTCCAACCAAGCAATCACGGTTGGAAGCAACTGTGTCTGTTCTGTTTCATCGTGCTTGGCAAGGGGGTCGATGAGTCGTTGCGCCACGGAACCGGCCTCATCCCGACGCAGCAATCCCAGCATGCCGCCTTCCGAAATCTGGTCAAAGACCACCAAAGGGCGCGACAACTCAAGCGCCCGTTGAAGGGATCGCTCCCCCTCTCTCAAGCCCTGGGCCAGACTTGCGAAAGTCGTCTTACCGGAGGCCCCGGCAGTAGCCCCGTACTTTTCCAGCAGGCCGGCGACCTTGTCCTGCAGGGCCGATCCCGCCAGGACAACCACGTTCTGGTCCCGTTGTGCATAGAAGACCGCCCCGCGGTGATCGTCCGACAACAGTTCAAGGGCTTCCAGAAGGTTCTGCCCTTGTCCTGGCTGATGCGCAACCGTCACCACCAAGGGCTCTGCCGGCAGCCTTCCCCAGACCTGACGTGCGGTCCGTTCTGCAACGTCGAGGCTGCCCGCCAACAACTGCTCAAAAACGCCGGCTCGCAGGTGTCGGCGGGCCGTGTCCAAGGTGCGGGTCTGCTCCAGGGCAAGGCTGGCCAACGCGATCACGCTGTTGATGATGTCCGTGCGAGCAGGGTCCAAGGGTTCAATTGCACCGAGCACAAGAACACCCCGCAGGTAGTGGCGGCGCCCCAAAGTCTGCAAGGTGACCTGTTCGCCGTCGACCATCAACTGCAATACCGAGCGTGATCCTTGATCCAGCGCCTTGGTGACTGCCTCCGTCACGCCCGGCATCAACGCCGACGGAACCGGACGATTATTAGGCATCAGGATGTGGTTCCCGGCAGCGTCGAACAACGCCACCCAGCCATGGAGCTGGCGCTCCAGTTCGGCCAGAATCGATCGCAGCCCGTCAGGTCTGAGGGCGGCCCGCGCGATGGCGCGCTGTGCCTGGAGGGACCACTCGGAGCGGGCGTGTTGTTCCCTCGCGAGCCAGTCGGCCACGAAGCGGATGATCGCAATGAAGGGAGTCCGGTCAGGGACCTCCAGCAAGGGCAACCCATGGTGGCTGCACGCGTCCTCCAAGCCCCGCGGCAGGACGCCATGAATCACCTGGGTGGCGAAACCCAGCCCGCTGATCCCATGGTTGACGAGTCGCTGCACGTACTCGCTGTACTGGGAATCAGTGGAGTGGCTGACGGGAAACTGAGTTCCGTCCGTCAGCAGCAATTGCCCGGGATCCAGGAAAGGCGTGGGGTCATCCAAATCAGAGCTGTGCACCCAGGAGACGGATGCTTCCAGGGCGGGATCAGCCGCATCCGGCACCACACAGCGCAGGTTGAGCGAGCTTTTGTGAATGATCGCGTTAATGGTAGGCGGCACGCTCAGGGCCTCTCTGGAAAAAGGTAGTTCAACTGTCCCCTAACTATACAAATGTCGAAAGACTTCCTGTGTCCCGATTGACACTATGAAGGGAAGCCCACCAGCCCATTCGAGAGGACCTATCAATGTCTCCCCCCCGGACCGCCCCGCTCACCAACACCGACGTTGCCGCACTGGACACGGCCCATGTCTTCCACTCCTGGTCTGCGCAGAAGACCCTCAACCCCCTGGCTATTGCCGGCGGGTCGGGCAGCACCGTGTGGGATCACGAGGGCAGGACATACCTGGACTTCTCCAGCCAGCTGGTCAACACCAACATCGGCCACCAGCACCCCCGGCTCATCGGGGCCATCAAGGAACAACTGGACATCCTCACGACGGTGGCTCCTTCCCATGCCAATCACACCCGCGCCGTCGCAGCCCAGAAGATCCTGTCCCACGCCCCATCAACCATGGACAAAGTGTTCTTCACCAACGGGGGTGCGGACGCCAATGAGAACGCCATCCGCATGGCCCGTCTGCACACTGGCCGGGACAAGGTCATCTCCCGCTACCGCTCCTACCACGGCAATACCGGCGCCGCGATCGTTGCCACCGGTGACTGGCGCCGCATCCCCAATGAATACTCCCGCGGCCACGTCCACGTTTTCGGCCCGTACCTCTACCGCTCCGAGTTCTGGGCCGAAACCCCTGAGCAGGAAGCGGAGCGCGCCCTGCAGCACCTGCGCCGGACCGTCGAGCTCGAGGGACCACAATCCATCGCCGCGCTACTCCTAGAGACCGTGCCCGGCACAGCCGGCATCCTGCTCCCGCCGCCCGGCTATCTCGAGGGCGTCCGCGCCCTCTGCGATCAGCACGGCATCGTCCTGATCCTCGATGAGGTCATGGCCGGCTTCGGCCGCACCGGTGACTGGTTCGCCCTGGATGCCTTCAACGTCCGTCCGGACCTCATCACCTTCGCCAAAGGCGTCAACTCCGGCTACGTCCCGGTGGGCGGCGTCATCATCTCGGAGGAAATCTCCGCGACCTTCGATGACCGAGTCTTCCCCGGCGGTCTCACCTACTCCGGTCACCCCCTCGCCGCGGCGTCCGTCGTCGCCTCCATCGAAGCCTTCGAGCAGGAGAACATCGTGGAGAACGCCGCACGCATCGGCGCCGATCACCTGGAACCGGGCCTTAAAGCCCTCGCCGCCAGGCACGAATTCATCGGCGAAGTTCGCGGCCGTGGCGTGTTCTGGGCCCTCGAACTGGTCGAAGACCGCACAACCCGCAAACCTGTCAACGCCGGCTTCATGGGCAAGCTGAAGACGGAACTGCTCAACCGCGGACTGTTGCCCTTCATCGCCGACAACCGCGTGCACGTGGTGCCTCCCGCCGTCGTGACCCCCGAAGAAGTACGCCAAGCGCTGGCGATTTACGACGACGCCCTGACCGCCGTCAGCTAAGAGCCGGAACCGGAACTTGACCTCCAGGACTGCTTGCCAAGGAACTCCGACGGCCAGACCCCGACAAGTCTTTGGAAGTGACCGGAGCGAGGCGTTCCTAGATCATTCCACCCCGCGCGCCGATGATCAGTTCCAATGACCGGAGCACAGCGAACGGTACAACGCCGCTGGTTCGCGGGTTTTGTGGTGATACTTTATTGCAGATTTCAAAGCGGTAATTCCCGCTGTTTCCGGAAGCCTCGATCAAGTGTGTCGTTAGCTCGGCCGCCGGGTCGGCTCTCACGGACACAGCCACAGCATCCCAGTCGTCTACCGCCAGGGCGACGGCGGCTGCCACGTTGAGCGACTTGGGGAACAATTGTGTGGCTCGGGCAGCGGGACCATGGAAGATTTCGATGGGACCGGGGGTATTCCGAATTCGATCGGCCTCAGCCTCGTCCATCCATGGCTGAATCAGGGAACCCGGGAGCTTCGTCGTCGTAATCATGACGGCGTCATAGCCAGTCGCGCGGGCCCCCGACGCCAACAGGTCCAGGCCACCTATGGAGCCCGGGGTCAAGAAAAGTCTGCCAGGACCTGCGGCCAACAATCGCTGTGAGAGGTGTGGGTCCGCAAGCGCCCCGATTGATGTAGCGAGCAGGTCTACGCCCGCAGAAAGCACAGCCTCGCCATGCTCAATCAACACCTCCTGCCCGGCACATTCAACCAAGACGTCGCAGCGCTCCAGCGCATGCTCCATCTCGAACTGGGGTGCCGGCGCGTTGTCTATGGCGCTGCGGCAAATGATTCCCTCAAGGGTGGCCCCCTTGACTTTTCCAGCTGCAATGTCGGCAGCAACACGAGCCCCAATGGCTCCGTGTCCGATGATTCCGATCCTGCGGGGTCCTGGCTTCATTCGATTCCTTGCTTGATGGAGTGGATGGACGAACCCGCGCCGTGATCGCCTAGACGTTCAGGGTAAGTTCGTCCGCGGAGGAAGCCTTCGGGTCATAGGCGACGATGGAGGCTTCTGTTTTCTTCAGTAGCACCGCCAGTTGGTCGATCTCCTTGGAGGTCAGGCCGGCGAGCATATTGCGCTGCGTTTCCAGATGCTTTGAAATGACCTCGTCAATGAGTTCTTTGCCATGGTCCGTCATCTGGGCGTAGACCACCCGACGATCCTCTTTCGACCGAACCCGCTCAATGAGGTCTTGTTCCTCCATACGGTCCAGACGAAAGGTGATGCCGCCCGTGGTCAGCATGGACGAACTGGCTAGTTCACCAGCAGTCTTCCGGTGCGGAGGGCCGGAACGACGCAAGTTCGCCAGAACATCAAAGGATGCCAACGTGAGCCCGTACTCCTCATAGTTCACATCCTGCACAGCTCGCTGCCGTGCCACCAAGCTCTGCAAGCGGCCAAAGACGCCGATGGTTCTGGGATCAAGGTCCGGGCGTTCGCGGTGCCAGTCCTCAATAATGGCGTCCACGGCATCCGTGTCAGTGTTCTGCGATTCAGTGGTCATGCGCACTCTCTCCTTCATTCGGTCTAAGCATCTTAACACTGAGCTTCCCAACGAAGGCAGCAATTAGGAGCACTTTCCACCGGGGTCTTGCAGCACGCCCCAGTATATCTTAGTCTTGAGATAGTTAGAGTCGAGAGAGATTGAACCACCTCGGCTCTTGCGAACTCTGGCAATAACCAATCCGAGAGAGGTCCATCATGAGCGACGTTATCGAAAGCAAGTTACCGGAACTTGAGGAGCTGATTGATTCGGCCATCGCCTCCCGTGAGAGCCGGGTTGTTGACTTCAATACCCTGAAATTCCAGACCAAAATGGGTGAAAAATTCCGACGCGGACAGGTCCGCTACATCGGTTCCGGAGCTACCGGAGACCACTCAGACGACAACAACATCCTTCAAGCGGAGCACTTCACCTTTTCCAACATGGTGCTGCCCGCCGGATGCGTAGGTCCTGAGCACACGCACCCGGACGTCGAAGAGGTGTTCTTTGTCCTCGAAGGAGAGGTGGAGTTCAGCGTGCACGACGTGGAAGACGGCAACAAGAAAGCAAGCCGCGTGCTGGGCTACCGCGATCTGATCCGGGTCCCGGCCGGGGTTCCACGGAGTTTGCGTACGGTCAGCGATGTTGACGCGATTATCTGCGTGATCATCGGCGCCAAGAAGCCGGAGATCCCGTTCTACCCTCCCACCTCGGAGATGTACGGCGTGACCCGCTAGATCTTCGAGAACCCGGGTACCGGCCGATGTGGCCGGTACCCGGGTTTTGTTTTGCTGAATTGGTTGGGACACACGACAAAAAAGAACCTGCAGCTCGAAGAACTACGAGCTGCAGGTTCTTTGGGCTAAACGACTCCCTCTGAAAGAATCGCTGCCTGGTTCTGGGCATCGGCATCATGGACCCGACGGATCCTGGCTACTCCAAGATCGTGCTGATACAAGTGCTCATCCTTGTCCGCATCTGCAGCCAGCGCCTCCAACAGTTCCCGGTCCTGTTCCAAAACCGCCCAGTGCTTTTCTTCAAGGGTTGTCTTGTACATGAATCGCCAAACGTCCCGTTCCCAGTCCGAAACGGTCCGGGTACGCCAGTGGAAAACGGCGGAGGTATGGGCATCAATAGGAGTGGACATTCCTACAATGCCAAACGAACCCCCGGGACCTGCCGAATCAGCATACGGGATCTCCAGATCCACGTAATCCATGGCTTCACGGCAGTACTCCACCCAGTCAAAGTTCTTGCCGCGCTGGTCCGTTTTCTCGAAGAAGAATCCCCGATCGGTCTCGCGGATACGGAAACGGGCACTGGTATCACCACCAAACATGGAATGCGAGTCACGGTGGAGGAACGCACCGTGCATCGGGTCCAGGACGTTGTCCATGTAGAAACGCCACGGACTGTTCCATTCAGCGTAGTTTGAGAACCATGAGACCTCGGGGTTGTCCAGGCGATCGGGCAGTTTGAACGCCGTCACCACGGAGTCCTCGGTCAATGGCATGAAGGCAAAGATCATGTCAGCGCCTTCCTCCACGGCCAGCGATGCTGTGACTGTCTTACCCTCAAGCGCGCAACCCGGCATGCCCGGAACCGAAACCACGGTGCCGCGGCCGTCCACCTGAACGCCGTGGTATTTGCATGCCACCCGGTCCCCCAGGTGTTGGCCCACGGACAAGGGGGCGCTGCGGTGGGGACAGCGGTCCTCCAACATTCGGATTTGCCCCTTGGCATCGCGGAACAGGAGCCAATCTACGCCTAGGCGTCGGACTTTGACCATGTCGCCGGGACCTACGAACCGGGACGGGTACATGGGATACCAGCGATCCCTCAGTCCTGTCGCTGCCAGTTCTGCGGCATCGAGTTGGCGCCGGGTGCCGACGACAGTTTTGGTCTTGGCCCTGCCGGCTCTGACTCCGGCGGGGCTTGCCGTTACAGTTGCAGTTGTCATGTCCTACTCTCCCAGTCGTCGCATTTCGGAACGGAATCGGGTTTCATCCCACGGTTCACCGTCAGGGGCGTTCAAGCCCAAATTGTTCAGGCCCGAGACGATGGCAGGCAGTTCGTGGCTACCACTGGCGAAAATCTCGGACAGGGCTCCGGCGAGCTTCAGCTCGTAAGGATTGGGCGGACCCACCCGGGACTGGTTGGCTTCAAGATATTGCTCAGGCACTGCGTTCCTCCTGGGTTTCGGTGACGGTGTGCAGACCTTCAGCGATGTTCATGAAGGACCTGCTCCACTCGTTGAATGAGTGAGATCGGCTCTGGTGTGCTGGAACGGCGGTGTTGTCGATGATGACAAAAACCCCGTTCCTGATTCCCCCGGCGATGCTTTGCGGTATGGAGATATCGGCGTCCAGGTCAGGGGCGGCGGCAATGACCAACGACGGCGCCCGCACCCGCCGGAGCGTGGCCACGAATCCCTCAACCGACGTGTCCACCAGGGGGTCGCCCAGGATGACACTCTTGATCTGCTCTGGATGCACTGCAGCGAGCATGATGGCCCCGTACGCGGCTGTTCCGCTGGCAAGGATATGAGCTGGACCGGCCGTTGACTCGTAGAGGGCCGACGAGGCCGCTTCAACCCACTCATCCATATGGCTGGGCGGACCGGTGACGTCCAACGTCATGCCGATCCCCGGTTCCCAGGCACGGGCCCCCAACGCGTCAAGCTGTTGGGCGAACCATTCGGCTGCTCCCCCGCCGCCGTGCAAACACACGACGTCGTGCTGCGGCACCACCTCGCCTGGCTCATGGACAGGGCGCGGATCTACTTCCGTACTTGATTTCATGTGCTCTCCTGCTCCTCTACTGATGTGGGGTTGGAATATGCACCGGCGGAACAAATGCACCCGGTACGGGATCCAGAGCGGTGACATCGATCTCGATCACCGCAGGCCCCCGCACCGCGAGTGCTTCCACTAAGGCCCCATCAAAGGAACCTGGGCCGCGCACCCGCCAGAACGGCAGGTTCAGTGACTGGGCGAGCAAAGCAAAGTCCGGTGTATGCAGGTTGACTCCTGCCTCCGCGAAGCCGTTGGCTTTCTGCATGTTGCGCAGAACCCCATAGCCGCCGTCATTGAACACGAGCACCACGCACCAGACCCCTGAGCCGGCAAGGGAGGCAAGTTCACCAAGATGAACGGCGAGGCCGCCGTCGCCGGCAATAACCACCGTGGGAACGCCCGGGCGGGCGCAGGCCGCCCCAATGCCCATGGCCAAACCTTGGCCGATGCCGCCTCCCACCGGAAAGATGTTTGTTTCGCGGGAGTACATCTCAAGAAGGCGGTTACCCCACTGGCTGGAGGGGATGGTCACATCACGTGCTACCACGGATTCCCGGTCAAGGCGGTCCCTGAGGCTGTGGCAGATTTCCGCATAACCACCGATGTACTCAGTCAAGGTGGCCCGTACCTCGAGGCGTACATCGAGCACCCGCTGTGCCCACGCTGCGTCCACAGAATGGCTACCCAACTGGCTGATGATCGCCTGCAGAATTGCCCGGGAGTCGCCCACCAGGCCCACAGTGGCCGGATACACCCTGCCCACTGCTTCAGGATCTAGGTCCAGCTGGATGTGAGTGGCGGGCAGTTTGAGCGAATAATGCTGCGTCTCGTTGGAACGGAAGTGCGTGCCGACACTCAACAAGACATCAGACTCTTCGATCAGCCCGACAGCGGCGGCGGTGGTAGCAAAGTTGCCGATGACAAGATGGTCATCTTCCGGAACCACACCCCGTCCCGAGTTGCTGGTCAGGAGTCCTGCGCCCAAAATGTGCAGCAGAGCCGTAAGTTCCTTGTCTGCCCCTGCCGCTCCTCCGCCAGCCCAGATGAGCGGGCGTTTGGCACCTGCCAGGAGCCGGACCGCTTCGGCGACCGAACCGGCGTCGTCATCTGGTAAAGGCTTCACCTGCGCGTCGATCGGGCGCTGATCATCCGGGTGGGCCAAGTACTGCAAATCTGTTGGCCATTCGATGCTGGCCGGTGTGTGAGGCGAAGAGAGCAGGTGTGCGATTGCCTCCTCCAGGTCCGCCTCCGCGTCCTTGCCATTAAAAATGGTGCGGGCATAACCGGAGACCGCATGGAGCATCTGCAACTGGCGTGGAACCTCATGGATCACTCCACGGTTGCTACCCATGAATTCGCTGTCGATCTGGCCGGTAATGTGCAGCACGCGGCTTCCCGCGGTGAGCGCCTCCACCATTGAACCGGCGGCGTTGCCGGCTCCCGTACCAGTGCTGGTCAGGGCAATCCCGATCTTGCCGGAGGCCCGGGCATAGGCGTCAGCCGCGTTGACTGCGGCGGCCTCGTGGCGGACGGCAACAAAGTTCAGCTCCCTGTCCACTGCCTCGACGAGGGGAAGATTGTGGATGCTGATCACCCCGAAGGCCGTATCGATGCCGTGCCGACGCATTACACGGACCAGGACGTCACCGCCTGTTGGCCCCCTCGGGACCGTTGCTTGTGTCACTGACATATCTGGATCTCTTTCGTGATGAAGTTCCGCTGGCTAGACATAGCGCCCAACGCCACCGCCGACGTCGATGGTTGCTCCTGTGGTGTAGCCGCTGAGGGGCGAGAGCAGCGAAACAATATGGAAGGCCACCTCCTCAGCAGTGCCGAAACGGCCCAGCCGGATGCCGCGGTTGGCAGCGATCCCGGCACTCCAGGCCTTGTAGTCGAGCTCGGAGTCGGCTTCCTCGAAGCGCCGCCGCCACTGGCCGGTGTCCACCAAACCGAGTAGCACTGAGTTCACCCGTGTTCCCTCTGTTGCCAGGTCTTCGGCAAGGGAATGAGTGAGGTTCAACAGTGCGGCGCGTGCAGCAGAGGTGGCAGCCAGGCGTAACTCCGGCTGACGGGAGAGGATCGCGTTGACGTTGACCACCGAGCCGTGTGGTGAGGCATTCAGGGCAGATCTGGCGGAACGTACCATGTTCAAAACCCCGAAGATCTTCAGGCTGAACTCATCACGCAACTGCTGGTCCGTGGTGTCCTGGAGTGTGGCCATCAAGGAACGGCCGGCGTTGCAGACCAGGCCATCAACGGCGCCAAACCGATTCAATGTGCAGGCGATGAAGCTGTTGGTGGCGTCTTGATCCGTGACGTCGCACGAAGCAAGGTAAATCGAGTCCTTATCCGCCCAGGAGAATTCGTCGAACGCGGCGGACAATCGGCCGGCGTCACGTGCACAGGCGGCAACCCGGGCACCTTCGCTCAGCAAATATCGCGCAGTGGCAAGGCCGACGCCGGAGCTCGCCCCGGTGACAACCACCGTGCGGTCCTTCAATTGCAGGTCCATGTGTGGGACTCCTTGTTAGTGTTTTTGTCCGCTGCAGGGCGGTTCGGCCCAGCGATTTCAGTGGCCAGCGGCTTCAGTGGCTCATGACGAAGCCGCCATCCACCACGATGGTCTGGCCGGTGATGAAGCCTGCTGCATCGGATAGGAGGAACTGAACGGCGCCTGATACGTCCTTGGGTTGTTGGTCCCTTGGCAGCACGCGGTTCTCTTCGTAGAGGCGGTAGCGTGAGGCCGGCACTGACTCGGTGGCTTCCACCCGGGTCAGGCCCGGAGCAACCGCGTTGACGCGGACTCCGGCTGGTCCCGCGTCGCGGGCCATGGTCCGGGTCATCGCAAGGACAGCTCCTTTTGATCCGACGTAGTGGACCAACCGTGGAGAGCCGTAAAGCGCTGCGTCTGAGGCGATGTTGACTATGGAGCCTCCCGGGCTTTGTGCCAGCTGGTGGTAAAGGTGTTTGCTGACCAGCCAGGTCCCGTAGGCATTGACGGTCATCACCCTCTGGAAAAAGGCTTCGTCCAGTTCCCAAAAAGTGTCACCGCCTACGCCGTCGGCCAGTGCCGCATTGTTGACCAGCGCATCGGCGCCGCCCAGCTGCTGGACCGCAGCGGCCAGGTCTGCCACTGAGACTTTGTCAGCGATGTCGGTAATGACGGCTGTAGCATCGAAACCCCGACCGCGGAGTGCTGCGGCAGCTTGCTCGGCGAGGTCGGGGTTCTTCTCGGCTATGACTATCCGGTCTCCGCTACCTGCCAATCGTTCGGCGATGTCGAAGCCAAGTCCCCGCCCGGAACCAGTAACCACCACGAGGCGCGTCATCGAAGGTCCTCCCAGAAGGCGAGGATGGCAGCGGACATCTCCAGCGGCTTTTCCTGCACTGCGGCGTGCCCTGCACCTGGAATGATGCCCAGCGTGGCGCCAGGGATGTTCTCTGCAAGGACCCGGGATTCCGCCACGCCCGTGATCACATCGTCCTGGCCTACTAAGACCAGCGCCGGGATACGGAGCCGAGGCAGAAGGTCCGTCGTGTCGCACTGCGCCATCATGGTGGCGGCCGATGCAAAACCCGATAGGCGGACTGCGGCCATGTCCGCCCGCACAGCTTCGGCCACCCATGCCGGGGCTGACGGGGAGACCAGTCTTGCCGCTCGCCGGGCCGCAAGGATTTCGGGACCGACGGCGGCCAGTTCCGGAACGCGCGCCAGCATGCGTTGCGCGGCGGTCCGGGTAATGCCCGAACCCCGGGTGCTGTCCGCCAGCACAATGGAACGCACTGCCTCAGGTGCTTGAGCGGCTATCCGGGTGGCGATCACGCCTCCCCATGACGTGCCGATCAGGTGGGCAGGGCCAACATCCAATGTGGCCAGGATGTCCAACACCAAAGCAGGATGATCCAAGCCTTCCGGTGGAGCTGATGATTCACCGTAACCGGGTGCATCCCAGCAAAACGTCTGGAATCCGTGTGTGCTCAGCAACTGAGCCAGGGCACCACAGGAAGACGCGGCCCCTCCGATGCCGTGCATGAGGAAGACAGGAGTGCCTTCCCCGCGAATAACCAGGGAGACCCCATGGACAGTTTTCCGGCGTTCGGCAACAGTCGACCCTGTGTCGGTGGCTGGCGGCAACGAGGTGCTACGCATGGGCTTTTTCAGCAGCAGGAGTTTCCGGCATGGAGAAGTAGTCCTCACGTTCAGGGACCACCAGCGACTTATACCCGCTGTCCGGAATGCCAGCCATGGCGCTTCGGACCGCGGTAGTGGGCGGACCTGCAGTTCCCCACTGGTCGGACAGTTCCGGCGTCCGCTCCCAAGTGCGGCACAACCAACTGTCCTCGTCCACCTGGGCTACTTCGGAGGTATATTCGCACACCAGGCCTGAGGGGTCTGTGAAGTAGGAAAACGTATTGTCACCCGGACCGTGCCGGCCCGGCCCCCACTGGGGCGCGATGTTGTGCCGCTTGAGGTTGCCGATGCCGCGCATGAAGTGATCAATGCTCTGCATCTCGTAAGCCACATGATTGACCGAGGTCCAGGGAGCCTGGTTGAACGCGATGGCATGGTGCTCGCTGTTGCACCGCAGGAAGGCCATCTGGTGCTCGGACCAATCTGAAATCCGCATTCCCAGAACCTGCGTATAAAAAGCCGTTGCGCGGTCAATATCCACGGTATTGAGCACCACATGGGCGATCTTGCGTGGAAGCGCCCGCCGACCTGCAGGTTCCTGGCTGACAACCGCGTGGACGTCGGCGGACAGCTCCACCAGCCTGCCTTCGGGGTCCACCAACTGGAGACCGTAGCCGCCCGCAGCATCATCCAAAGGGCCGGGCTCACGGAACAGCGGAATCCCCAAGGCGGTGAGCTTGGTGGCGGCACGGTCAACGTCCTGCGGCGTGGCCAAGGCGAAAGAAACACCGCCCAAGGCATTCTGCTCGCCTCTTTCCAGCCTCAGGATGTGATGTTCGGAACCGGTTCCGCGGAGCCAGAACTTGTCAGTGTCCTCCTCCACGGTGGAAAGGCCCCAGACTTCATGGTAGAAATCCCTGGCTGGCCGGGTGTCGGGCACTTTCAGGGACACAGAACGCAGCGACCGCAGATTGCAGACAGGCTCTGCTGAGAAATAGTTCATGGGAATCAACCTTCAGTCGAGTGATGTTCGTACTAGAGATCCAAAATCAGGTCCCGGGACCGGCAACGTGAGACGCAAACAAACATTGATTTGTTCTCGGCCCGTTCGGCCGGGGAAAGCAGGAAATCACGGTGCTCAACGTCCCCGTCGATGACTCCGGTTTCACAGGTTCCGCAGATGCCCTCTGCGCATGAGCTGGGAACGTTGATACCGGCGGCGTTCAGGGCCTCCAGAACTGAAACATCGGGCCCAACGGCAATCCGCTGACCAGTGCTTTGGCAGATGACGTCGAAACTTGTCTGATCGAGTTCCGGCCCGGGAACGATGTCCGGTGCTTTGAACCGCTCAATTCTCAATTGCGATTCGTCTGCCATGGCGCCGGCTACAGCTTGCATCAAAGACTCAGGGCCGCAGGCATACACCAGTGCTTCAGGCGGGAGCGAGCCGACTGCCTCGGAGAGATCCGCAAATTTGCCATCAGCTTCGTCGGCGGCGTGGATAGTTATCCGCTGCCGGGGCAGGCCTGAAATCTCCGGCAGGAAAGCCATGGTTGAACGTGACCGGCCCGTATATAGCAGCGACCAATCAGCTCCCACTGATTCCAACCGCCGCACCATGGAAATGATCGGGGTGATGCCAATACCGCCAGCTACCAGTGCATAGCGCCCGGCATGATCAAGGTGGAAGTTGTTGCGCGGACCCTCAACCTTAATCAGTGTTCCCACCGGGAGCTCATCATGGATGAGCCTGCTGCCACCGCGGGAATCGGGCGTTCGCAGCACGGCCACAGTCCAGCTTGTGAGGTCTTCAGGGTCCGAACACAAGGAGTATTCGCGAGTGAGCCCATTGGGCAAGTGCAAGCTCAGGTGGGCGCCGGGAAGCCACTGCGGGAGCGCCGCCCCGGCGGGATCAACAAACATCATCCGGATGACGCCGTCGGCTTCCCAGGTTTTCTGGTGCACCCTGAGTGTCAGCATTTTCGGTTCGGGGACATCAGGGGTCACCGCCGCACGGTTCTGAATTTCCACGCTCATTGGTCTTCATTTCCTCCGGTGCGCGATTGCTTCGATTTCCACCGTGGCTCCATAGGGCAGGGCAGCGACCTCCACAAACGAACGGGCCGGGCGCGGCGACTCGAACAGCACTTCGTAGTGCATGTTGGCTTCGTCCCGCAGCGTCACGTCCGTGACGAAATAGGTGGTCTTAATAACGTCAGCCAAGGACATGCCGACGCTTTCCAGTCGTTCGGAGAGCCTCGCGGCTGCGGCAACCAGCGCTTCAGAGCGACCGGGTACGGCAGTACCACTTTCATCCACGGACAATGCGCCGGAGATAAAGCCGAATCCCCCGGCCACAAAGGCGGGGCTGTAGGGGTGAGCATTCATTGACGTACCTTTCGAACGCAGAATGGTGGCAGCCTGTCCGGCTTAGTTACCGGCCCATGGGATGGATGCACCCGAGAGGTCTATGTAGATGCTCTTTTGGTGCATATAGGAACGAATGCCGTCCCGGCCCTTTTCGGTGCCCAGACCGCTTTCCTTAAGCCCGCTGAACGGGGTGGAGATACTGAATTGTTTGTAGGTGTTGACCCAGACGGTGCCGGCCGAAACGGCCCTCGCTGTGCGCCAGGCCAGGCGGTAGTCAGCGGTCCAGATTCCGCAGGCCAAACCAAAAACACTGTCGTTGGCTTGGAGGATGAGATCGGCTTCATCGTCAAACGGCAGGATCACCGCCACGGGCCCAAAGATTTCCTCTTGGCAAATAACGTCCGAGTTGCTCACACCGGCAATGATGGTGGGCTCGTAAAACGCACCGGCTTGGAGCCGGAGCTCCTCGGGCGCGGCGCCACCGCAGAGGATCTGCGCACCAGCCAGCCTCGCGTCTTCAACCATCCTGGCCACGGCGTCCCGGTGGGCATGGGCAACCAATGGCCCAACTTGAGTGCTGGGGTCCGTTCCTGGTCCGATTCGCAGAGCTTCGGCACCCTTGACCAGTCTTTCGACGACGGCGTCGTAGACCGATCGCTGAATGAAGACGCGTGAGCCGGCAATGCAGCTCTGACCGCTCGAAGAGAAGATGCCATAAAGCACGCCGGCCACAGCCTGGTCCAGGTCGGCATCGGCAAAAATAATGGTGGGCGATTTCCCGCCCAGCTCCAAGGTAATCGGCATGATTTTCTCCGCCGCAATATGGCCCAGTTGGCGTCCCGTGGAAGTGCCGCCCGTGAAGGAAATCTTGCCAATGTCCGGGTGCCGGGCAATCGCGTCGCCGACCACCCGGCCGGGGCCTGGAAGGACAGAAAGCAGACCTGCCGGAAGTCCTGCCTCCTCACAAATGCGTGCCAACAGGAGCGAAACCCAGGGAGCCCAGACGGGTGGCTTCACCAGAACCGCGTTTCCCGCCGCGAGTGCCGGAGCAACTTTTTGTGCGTCACTGGCAATCGGCGAGTTCCATGGCGTGATGGCTCCTACTACGCCGATCGCCTCATATGTGGACATACTGAGGTAGTTCCCGCGAGGGGACGTCAGTGCGTCTTCCATGGTTTCCAGAGCGGATGCAGTGAAGCGGAAGGTGGCCGCCGCGCTCATGGCCAGCGCCTTGGTTTCCGCGAGTGTCTTACCTGTATCCAGCGTCTGCAGTTCGGCAATGCGGTCAGCGTTGGCCTCAATCGCTGAGCTGATGCGGTGGAGGACAGCGGCGCGTTCGTGAGGGAGCTTCTTTGCCCACCCGGACTCTTCCACGGCTTTCAGTCCGGCAGCCACCGCGGCGTCCACATCCGCCGTCGTTGCTCCATGGAGGGTGGCGAACACCTCTGAGTTGGCGGGGTTGACGGATTCGATCAGTGCACCGCTGCCTCGGGTCCACACGCCGCCCACATAGATTTCATCCCGGGTATCAAGGGTGTCCGTACTCATTTTCGGCTTCCGTTCATCTCTCTGTCATTCCCACGGCGTGAATTCATGCGTGCCGCCCAGGTGTGGCGAGTGCCAATCCTGTGAACTACGTCATACCAAAACAATATCAGTAGTAAGATACTTTCTGTCAAGATATTTAGGTTCAAAGTTAATTGGGTTTTGAACCTTTGTGCTCCAGCGCACCTCTGTGGATCGGCTCGCTGGTGTGTGCCAAGGGCAGGCCTGAGCTTTGGTTTTTGGCAGCGATGATCTCCGCCATGATGGAAACTGCGGTTTCGGCGGGCGTGGAAGCAGAAAGGCCCAAGCCGATGGGCGAGCGGAGAGGTGCCACCGACCGATCGGTGTGGCCCAAGCCAATCAGCCGCTCCCGGCGGTCACAGGCAGTCCGGCGTGAGCCCATCGCGCCGATGTACGCAAAACCGTGTCTTAGAGCTACATCAAGGACCGGAACATCGAACTTGGCATCATGGGTCAACACACAGATCGCGGCATCCGGGGCGAGCCTTCCCAGAGCGATTTCTTTCTGCAGGTAGCCTGCCGGTTGATCGATCACGATCTCATGGGCTGAGGGAATCCGCTCGGCCGTTGCGAAGACAGCACGGGCATCGCAAACAGTGATGTGAAAGCCAAGGAAAGCCCCCAACTGGGCCAGCGAGGCGGAGAAATCGATGGCCCCGAAGATCAGCAGCCTTCGGGCAGGACGGTGGACATCGATGAGCAAGGACAGCGGCTTTACGGTACCGGCATCCGCCAGGAGGGTGACCGACGTCGTGCTTCCGGAGGCTATTGCCTCCCGGACTGCAACCCCGGCGGCGCGGACGGCATCGGCAGCCAGTACGGAACCTTCAAACAGCTCTTCAATATCCGCAGTTTGCAGCACCAGTTCGGATCGACCCACCAGCTCGGGCCCGCCGTCGAAGATGGTGACCATGGCGCAAGGCAGATTTTCGTTCAGCGCCCTCTGCAGTGAAGCAAATTGTGGGCAGGAGGCCGGAGCGTACTTTTGGATGAAAATCTCAACACTGCCACCGCACGTCAGCCCGATGCCGAAACCGTCGTCATCTGAAATGCCAAATCGGTGAAGCTCCGGGACCCCGCTGGCGAGGACCCCGGCTGCTGCTTCGATCACACTTGCCTCAATGCATCCACCCGAAACGGAACCGACCGGCGATCCGTCTTCAGTGACAAGCATGGACGTTCCGACTGCCCGTGGCGCGGAGCCCTCCGTGCGGACCACCGTGGCCAAAGCGACATGTTGATCGCCCGGCAATGATTTCTCCAGCGTCTCCATCACCTCACGCATTTCCATCAGCCCCGTCTTGGCGCAAACGTGCAGCGCGGATGCCGTTGTAGACCCGTTCAGGTGTCATGGGCAACGACGTGAGCTGCGCCCCGGTGGCATCAGCGATGGCCTGGGCAATCGCTGGCGCAATGGGAAGCATGCCACCCTCGCCCATCCCTTTGGTCCCAAAAGGTCCGGCCCCATGGCCCTGTTCCTGGGTGATGGAAGAAAAGCGCCGGGGAATGTCCTCAGCCAGCGGCACCCGGTAGAGGAGCGCCTCACCGTTAAGCAGCTCGCCGTCGTCGTACCGCAGTTCCTCGAAGAGTGCCTGGGCCAATCCGAAGACCGCGGCGCCCTCGTCCTGGCCGCGGCAACCCAGCTTGTTCACCACCTTGCCGGCGTCTCCACTGACCACCAGCTGCAAAATCTCCACCCGGCCGGTTTCCGGATCAACCTCCACTTCGGCAGCTGCCCAACCGATCTCCCAAAAAATGCAGGGTGCTTCCAGGGGTGCGCTGCTGGAATTACGGGCCTTGTAGTAGCCGTCCGCCGTGAACTCGAATCCTGTTCCGCCGAATCTGTCCATAATCAGCGGCGGGAGCTCATAGGCGATGCCTTCAGCATCGACGATGCGCCAGTTGTCCAAACGGATCGACTGCCGGTCCAGCATCAGGTATTCGGCCGCCGTATCCAGAACGGAACACTTCACCCGCTCTGCAGCCTGCAGCACGGCATGACCCATGACCGCGATTCCGGAAGAGGCGTTGGTGCCTTGGTCGAAGGGGGTGTTGTCGGTGTCAATAGCGGCATACTTCACCCGCTTCGGATCGCATCCAAGCGTCTCCGCCACGATCTGGCACAGCGCCGAATGACCGCCTTGCCCCATTTCCACCAGGGCGCAATTCAGGATCACGTCGCCGTTGGTGGTCACCTTCACCCGGGCCTGGGCAGGCTTGTTGACGCCACCACCATCTTTGATGCCGATGGCCACTCCCATGCCCCGATTACTTGAGCGCGTGCGGTCGCGATAACCGATGGCGTCCGCAACCAGGTTCAGGCCATGCTTGAGGTCCGAATCGATGGGCGTTTCTCCTGGTACGAACTCCTCCCCCAACTCCTTGGCGTTCTTGAGTCGAAGCTCCAGGGGATCGAAACCCAGCCGCTCGGCGATCAGGTCAACTTGGCGCTCACTGGCCCAGGTGGCTTGGGTTGCGCCGAAACCACGGTAAGCGCCGGCCGGGACGGTGTTGGTGATCACTGCTTGGCAGAGGGAATCAATCCGTTTCCAGCGGTAGGCCCCGGGCATCCGATACCCCCGCTTTCTCTGCCACCAGCGGACTGGCATCCGCGTAAGCCCCACCGTTAAGCAGCACCCGCGACTGGCGCGCCATGAACTCACCGTCTGCCTTGAGCCCGGATTTGACCGTGAGGACGGCGTCATGCTGGCTCAGTGTCAGGAAGACTTCTTCTGTGCTCATGCAGTAACGCACCGGCCGCCCAGCAGACAACTGCGAGAGCCGGATGGCGATCGCCTCCGTTTTTGGGCCGTTCTTGGCACCAAAGCCGCCGCCCAAGAGCGGGACGTTGACCCGGATGTCGTTTTCAGGCAGCCCAAAAACCCTCGCCAGTTCCTTGCGCATCGGGAAAGGGCTTTGAGTCGAGGTCCACACTTCGATTTGGTTCGCTGTCGCCTCGGCAACCGTGGCAAAGGGCTCAAGGTGCATGTGGTTCATGCGGGAGAAGGTAAAGGTGTCCTCGAAGATGAAGTCGCAATCCGCCCAGACGCTCTCCTCTCCCGTTACGTAGCGGAATTCGTAGCTCACGTTGTGGGCAGTGTGTGCCGCCCCCGAGGCCCCATCGCCGTACTCGGGATAGGCGGCGAAGGGCTGGTCGGGAAAAATGGCAGGTGCGGAGGACTCCATCGCAGCTCTTACATCAAAGACAGCCGGTAGTTGCTCGTACTCAACACGGATCAAATCCAGTGCCGCGAAAGCGGTGCGTTCATCCACGGCAGCCACGGCAGCAACGACGTCGCCAACGTAGCGGACCGCGTCCGTGGCAACAATCGGCTGGTCTTTGACGTAGGTACCGTATGAATGCAATCCATGGATTTCCTCGCGGGTGACCACGGCAGTGACTCCTGCCAGGGAGCGGGCGGCCGAAGCATCGATGCTGAGAATCCGTGCGTGCGCATGAGGGCTCCGCAGGACCTTCGCGTGAAGCATCCCGGCCTTCTCGATGTCCACTGTGTAGATGGCGCGCCCGGTGACTTTGGCGGTGCTGTCCAGGCGCGGGCGGTCGCGTCCGACGATCGGCGAATCGTGCGGCGTGGAAGGAATGACGATCCCGTTCATTCGGATGCCTGATCCTGCTGCTTGGCCCGAGCCAGCTCTGCAGCACGCTCCACGGATTCCAGGATCATCTCGTAACCCGTGCACCGGCAAGTGTTCGAACTTATCCAGTCCCGGATCTCTTCCCGGTTCGGTTGCGGATTTTGCCGCAGCAGCGCTGTGGTCACCATCAGCATGCCGGAGGTGCAGAAGCCGCATTGGAAGCCGCCGCATTCGCTGAATGCCTGCTGCTGGGCACTCAAAGTGCCGTCTTGGGCAGCCAAGCCCTCAACCGTTTCAACACGCGCACCGTCAATGTCGAAGGCGAACGTGGAACACGCAGCCACAGGAAGGTCGTCAACCAAAACAGTGCAGGCGCCGCAGACACTTCGCTCACACGACGCACGGACCCCTTGCTTACCGCAACTGTTGCGCAGCAAATCCAAGACCGTAGTACTCGTGGGAACAGAACGCATTTCCGGGCTTCCATTCAGCTCAAATTCAACCTTGTGGGTGAAGGTTTCCTGGCTTGATTCCGGTGATTCAAGGCTCATGGCTGGCTATCCTTTCCTTTGGTTACCGGTTGCTTCGGCAAGAAGACTGCGGCAGAGAACCCCCACCAGGTGTCGGCGGTAGTCGATGGACCCCGTGTAGTCGCCCGCCTCATCCGGAAGCTGAGCCGCCAGAACCTCGCCCACAGCAACCGGGTCGAGCTCGGTGATGTCAGTGGCCTCGGAAGCATGTGAGAGGACAAAAGGCCGCCGGTATTCACTGCCACACACGGCAGAAACGGTGAGGCCAGCCACCGCGTTCTTTCGCACCGCGAGGGACACGGTGCTGAGCGGGCGCATCGAGCGCTCGTAGCCGAACCACAGCAGGGAGGCAGTGTCGACCGTGACGGCGGTCAGAATACCTACATTGCCAAGTGTCCGGTCCCAGAGTGACGACACGGGCAGGGTTGTAATGTCGCCGCCATGAAACTGCATCTGCCCACCCAAGGCCGACAGAATGACAGGCATTTCGTATCGATATCGACGCGAAAGGAGATTGCCCCCGAGGGTGCCGCGATAGCGGATTCGAACTGTGGCAATTGATCCCCAAGCTGCCGCCAGGGCAGGGACCGTGGATAGTATGTCCGGGCTTCTGCTGCCTTCAGCGTGGCTCACCGAAGAGCCAATGCTCAGAACCCCGGCATTATTCGAAATTGCCCGCAATTCCTTGATTCGTTGCACGGAAATCAGAACTTCCGGCTCCAATCCCTCACGAAATTGAGCCACCAGATCCGAACAACCCGCCGCAATCACAGCTTCTGGATGCTGCCTGGTTAGAGCCACAGCTTCTCCGAGCGAAGTAGGCCGATGCAAAATAAATGGTGGAAGGGCGGACTGGCTCTGGGCTATCAGCCCCGCCCCTAATTTCTGGCCTCGCATTGGTCAGCCTTCTTTCGCTTTCGCCCGGTAGGGCTTCTGTCACGGCATCCTCGCCGTGACAAAACGTGAGTTCCATATCAACCAGCCGGGCGACCCGCAACAGGCCACCCGGCATGGCCGCACCAACTTCTACGCCGGGCGGTCGCCCTTCAGGGTGACCCGGTGCATCAGCCGGTAGTGCGGGTGGTAGTCCCCCACCGCATAATGTTGGGTGGATCGGTTGTCCCAGATCACCAAGGAGTTCGGTTCCCAGCGGAAACGAACCTGGTATTCCGGGGTCCTGGCGAGGTCGGTGAGCATGTTTCTCAGCGAATCCCCCAGCTGGGTGGAAATACCCGTAAGCCGGGTGGTGAACAACGCATTGACGTAGACAAGCTTGCGGCCGGTTTCCGGATGCTTACGCACAACTGGGTGCGTCATGGGTGGATACTTCCGCCGGGTATCCTCGTAGCGCGCGTCGCCGTCGGGCCCCTGGCGGACAACTCCCGTGAGCTCCTTTTCCCAGTCGTGCACTCCCTCAAGACCGTCGATGACGCTTTTCACGTTCTCCGGCAGAGCGTCATACGCGGCGGTCATACTCGCCCAGAGCGTATCTCCGCCGCAAGGCGGAATTTCCTGTGCGTGAAGGCAAGTAGCGGAATTCGGCGTAGCCTGCCAGGTCAAGTCCGAGTGCCAGACGTCGGTCCCCGCAGCCCGGCCACGCGACTCCAGCACCTCAATGTGCGGATATTCGGGCAGGGAAGGGAAGAATGCGCTTACTTCCTGGGGGTCGCCGAAAACCTTGGCGAATTCGATTTGATCATCCGGCGTGATGTGCTGATCGCGGAGAAACAGTACTTGGTGCTCAAGGAAAGCTTCCCGTAGTTCCGTCCGGCATTCCGGCGTGATCTCTTCACGTAGATCCAGTCCATGGATGTACGCCCCGATAGTGGGTGTTGCTCGTTCCAGGGTGAATGTTTTGAACTGTTGGTCGTTGCCGCTCATGGTAGTTCCTTCCTATGTTTGCGTTTGATATGGCGCCCGTCTCTGTCATCGGTGACTGGCCTGTCATCGGTTACTGGTCAAGACGAGCCGTTCCTGCTGAGGATTGCTTTGTGAGAACTCACTCCGAATACGTGGATGCGGGGACCTCATCAACCCCGGTCGCATCGCTGCGTCCCCCAGCCCGCGATGCCTTCTTCCGGATGACCCGTCCGAGCAAAACAGCGCACGTTATGGACACCGTTCCGGCAACGAAGACGTAAAGCGAAGTTGAGACAGATGCACTTGTTGCAGCAAACAGGGCACCGGCAATAAGGGGCGCAATGGCGCTGCCGAAGAGATTGCCGAGCGTCGTAGCCAAGGACAGTCCGCTGTAGCGGACCTTTGCGTCAAAGGCGGTGGAGAAGTATGCCGGCGAGAGTGCCCATGGGATATATACGGCCACCGTTGCCGCAACGTAGCACACGGCGATGAGGCCATAAGTGCCCCCATCAAGGGCAAAGTACAGCGGGAACGCAACCACGACGATGAGCGCAAGACCCCACAAGTACACCCGTTGCCCGCCGAATTTATCTGAGAGCGCACCGGCGATCGGGGTAACCACGAAGCCAATCGCGGAGGTGACGATCACCAGGACCAACATCGCCGTCGAATCCAGATCTCCGGACCTCCCTGCGTAAACAAAGTTGTACACGGTGATCAGGTAGAAGAAGATTCCCGGTGCCAGACTTGCGCCGGCTACAAGAAACACTTGCTTGGGGTGTGTCCGAAGCACCTCGACTACAGGCAGACGCACAACGCCGTGGTCAGCCTTGACGCGATCGAACTCCGGGCTTTCCGCGACCTTCACACGAATAACAAGGCCAGTGATAACCAGTACCGCGCTGAGCAGGAAAGGCACCCTCCAGCCCCAGGCCATGAAGGCGTCCTCCGCCATAGACTCCAGGGGTATGTATAAGGTCATGGCCAGGATCAGCCCGACTGCAACGCCTGCCTGCGGCCAGCTACCGAAATAGCCCCGTTTGCCTTCGGGGGAATGTTCGGTAGCCATCAGCACTGCGCCACCCCACTCTCCCCCGAGTGCGAATCCTTGGGTCAGCCGCAGTATGACCAGCAGAATCGGGGCGAACACGCCAATCGAGTCGTATGTGGGCAGTAGTCCAATAGCTACAGTGGCAATGCCCATGATCAAAATGGTGAGGACCATCATCGGCTTCCGGCCTGCCCTGTCACCGAAGTGGCCGAAGACGATGGCCCCGATAGGACGGGCGACGAAGCCGGCCGCGAAGGTCGAGAATGCAAGCAGCGTCCCGGTTGTCGGGTCGAAGCCAGGGAAGAAAAGGTGGTGAAAAACGAGCACCGCTGCGGTGCTGTAGATAAAGAAGTCGTACCACTCGATAGTCGTGCCGATGAGGCTCGCGAAGGCGACCTTCCTCGGAGAACTCGCGCCCGATGGTTGTGCGACCACTGCACTCATATTGTGCCTCCAGGTAATTTTGCGAACAGTCGGCCCCGCTATGCGTGGACCCTGGTGATCAGGGCTGCCTAAGGCACCTGTCTCAGAATGAGATGTGAAGTGATGCAGATTACTTCAGTAGTCATTATCTTATGACTGAGATGCTTTGTGCGCAAGATCTCATTTCTAATGGAATGCCGCCGGAAAATTCAGACAGTCAGTGGACCTGAGGACGCGCACCCCTCACTGGGTCGTGGGAGCTATGAGGCCTCTGGCAATCTGTTCAAGAATTTCCTGGATGCCGCGGATATCCCGGAGGAACGGGGTGCGGACAACGCTGCTGACCACATGCAACGCGGCTTTGACCCGGGTCCTGACCACTTCCTGATCCGTGCCGGGGTAAACGTCCTGGACCAGCGAGGCGACATCGGTGATGTAATCACCCTGGGCCTCCATCAAGTTCCGCAACTCCCTCTCGGGAAGGTGCGGACGTTCAGACACTGCCAATTGCAGGAATTCCGGGCTTCCCAGTGAGAAGGCAATGTATGTCGAAAGGATGCGCTCCAGTGCCTCGGCTGCATCAGCGGCTTCAGTGAGGGCCCGCGACATGTCCATCCACCGTACTTCTTTGGCGCGATGCAGGGCAGCGGCAAGCATTTCCGCCTTGCTGTCGAAATGGCGGTAAATGCTGGGACCTGCGACTCCAACTTCGGCGCCGATGTCGTCCAGGCTGACGGCGTCAAAGCCGTTCGCCGCGAACTGTCGGATTGAGGCTGCCAGCAACGCCTCACGGCGGGTGCGCGGCAAGTCAATAGCCGCGCTACGGTGATTCGTCGCCGTTTCAATCGGGGGCATTGGCATGACCAGTACTGTGCGGGCGAGCGTGGTCAGCTGGGATTCTTCGTCCGCACGCGAAAGCCGATTTGGGTCCAACGACACGCTGATCATCGCTGCAAACATGGCCCACGCCCGCAAGTCGGCCTCGGAAGCGGGCAGCGCGGGGCTGCCGGACTGCAGTTTGCTGCTGATGGCGAACTTGATACCACTGGCAATATCGAAGCGAATTGCGGGCGGGAGATGGCGGGATTCACGCTCCCACAGCACGCCGTTCTCCCTGTGCACCAGAATTGCGCGGCCCAGCGACGTGATCAACTGCTCGAGGTCGCCGTCGGGCGTCTGGGTAACGCTATCCAAAACGGGCTGGAGGCTGGCCACCACTGCCTCGCGAAGAAGCTCGCCCTTGCCCGGGAAATGTCTATAGAGGGCGGATGGCTGCACTGCCATCGCCTTGGCCACGTCGGTCATGCTGACTTGGGGGTATCCCTTCTGCGCGAAGAGGTCACCTGCCGCAGCAAGTATCAAGGCGCGCCGGTTCCGCGGCCTAGTGCCGCGTTCCGGGGCGGTGGTGGACTTATTCATGTTCTCAAGATTAGTCGCATTCACTTATTGCGCAATAGCCCGCTACGTGCCAAAGTTTAAGAACAACCCGCGGATCACTGAACTTCACTTACAGACAAGCCAGTCGACGCGAGATAGTGATGCCTCACTGCGGCGGACCCGTGAAGGTTCCCGCAACACAAGCATCGGCCAGGAGTACCTCGGCGGCCGATGCTGATTCACTTACGGGACGCCATGGTGGCTCGTAGACCCAGAGAAACAACGCAAGAACGAGACACCCCGATGGACAGGATTTCCTGGGCGCTTGCGGCGCCCCTTCCGCGAGTTTCCCATCCACTCGATAACCCAAAGCACCGTCCCAACCCAAAGCACCGTCCCAACCCAAAGCACCGTCCCAACCCAAAGTTCAGTGCCGTGACAAAGGAGTCCCACATGAAACGACGTGCAATAGTCGCTGTTGCTGCACTCTGCGGCTTCGCAGCTCTCACAGGCTGCAGCACCGGGAATGACGCCCCCAACGCCTACGCCGTTAAGTCGGACATTCCGACGGCAGCAGCAATGGACCCTGCAGTCCTGGACGCCGCCCGCAAGGAAGGCTCGCTTCTGGTTTACGGCGAGGCGAACGAGGCGACCATGAAACCGGTCCTGGCTGCTTTCCAAAACCAGTATCCGGATATCAAGACCAGCTACATCAGCCTTGGCGGAACCGAAAGCTTCCAGCGCTACCTCAACGAGAAGGCCACCGGCGGAAAGACCGCGGATGTCATCGTCAGCCTGCAAGGCGCGAACTTCCTCGATCTGGTCAAACGCGGTGACATCCAGGACTTCACCCCACCTGCCGCCGCGCCACTGCCCGACTTCGCGAAGCTCGCCCCAGGGGTCTTCGCAATGGAACTGAACCCGGTCATGGCGCTGATCAACACCACCCTCCTGCCTGAATCCGAGCAACCCGATTCCCTTGAAGCACTCGCCAAGATGTCCAGCGACCCCAAGCTCGCAGGCTAGGCAAGAACACCAAGGTGGAAGCCAGTGCCGGACCCATGTTCAACAAACTCCTGCAGGGCGAGTACACCATGTCCTACTTCCAGTCCGGCGCTACCCGGCCGCTCCTCACCGGCGCTACCGCGAAGGTGCTGAACTACAAGTTCTTTAAGGACGGATCGCCCTTCATGCCGCGCGGTGCCGGAGCAACAACCGGGGGTAAGTCACCCAACGCGGCCAAGGTGTTCCTCAACTTCCTGATTGACAAGGCCGGCCAGACGGCCGGGTGTGCCGGCGGGTTCGCACCCTACCTGGACGGGGTGGACTGCCCGGTGAACCTGGCGAAGGTAACAGAGCAGTTGGGTGCGGAGAACATCAACATCGCCAGATGGGATGAGGCCTTGGTGAACGATGCACCGGCCTTCAAGAACCGCTGGAAGGAAGCATTCGGGCGATGAGCAGCTCCACCCTTACAGACCCCAAGGCCCCGCCCCCGCCGGGTGTTGGAAAAATCAAGCGGGCATGGCTGCCGGAGAAAGTCATCCACTACGGTGTCTGGATCCTCGCAGTCCTGCTGATCCTCGGCCCGATCGT
Organism: Arthrobacter sp. GW822-FHT05G07; assembly: GCF_058799755.1. Classification (NCBI taxonomy): domain Bacteria; kingdom Bacillati; phylum Actinomycetota; class Actinomycetes; order Micrococcales; family Micrococcaceae; genus Arthrobacter; species Arthrobacter sp. GW822-FHT05G07. The sequence continues at coordinate 207,896 of NZ_JBXALT010000002.1, forward strand.
GCCGATCGTCTGGTCATCACTCTGGTCCACCCCGCTCTACGAGGGCGGCGGCAGCGGCACCCTGGACAACTTTCGTAAACTGGCCACCGATCCACTTTGGTGGTCAGCCGTCGCCAACAGCCTGCAATTCGCTGTCTTCGCCACCATCGGGTCAGTTCTGGTTGGAACCACAGTGGCCTTGTTGGTAGCCCGCACCAACCTCCCGCTGCGGCGGCTCTACTCAGCCCTGATCGTCCTGCCCTTGGTTCTGCCTGGACTAGTGCTCATCGTCGGGTGGCAGTCGATGTGGTCGAAAAACGGATATGCCACACATCTACTGGAACAGTACACACCGTTCACTGTGCCCTTTGACCTCTACAGTGTTGCGGGAATGGTGGTCATGGGTACGGTCCTGGGCTCGCCTGTGGTCTATCTCTTTGCCCGGGGGACGCTGTCCTCAGGCGATTCGACACTTGAGGAAGCCGCCCGTTGCGCCGGCGCCGGCCCCCTCCGCGCCTTGCTCTCGGTGACCCTGCCGTTGCTGCGCCCGGCATTACTCAACTCCGGGCTGCTGGTCTTCGCTTTGGCGCTGGAAACACTGGGCATTCCCCTCATCCTTGGTACGTCAAAGAACATCGACATGATGTCCACTTACCTGTACCGGCAGTGGACTGGAAGCGCCGACGGCGGTGGAGGAGTTCTGCCTGCAGGTGCCGTCATGTTGTTGCTCGCCGTCACTTTGCTGCTGCTGCTGCGCAACCGCCTGGCAGGTGACCTCGCCCGCTTCACCACAACCGGTGGCAAGTCATCCAGACCAGCAAACGTCGTCAAATTAGGCCCCTTCGGCTGGCTGCTGTCCGCCGGCGTCGGAGTGGTTCTGGGTTGCGCAACCCTGGTTCCGCTCAGCGGTGTGGTTCTCGCCTCGCTCACCGCTGTTCTGACCCCGGCCATCAACCCCTTTAGCCTGCTGACACTTGACCACTTCTCGGCGATTTTGACCAACCCGCTCTACACAGGAGCTATTGGCAACAGCCTGCTGATTGCCACAGTTGGCGCCACAATCGCGACCGCCTGCATCGCCGTCATCGCATTGGTTGCCCACCGTTCCAGCTTTCGACTGCGCGGATCCTTGGAGCACATCGTGCTTTATCCCCGGGCCGTCCCAGGCCTGATCACCGGTATGGCCTTCTTCTGGACGTTTGCAATCCTGGACCAGTCCGGAACTTTCAGAGCCACACTTTGGGCCGTGGGAATCGCTTTCGGGGTCCGCGCGCTTGCCATGGGGTACGCCGCGTTCTACCCGTCACTTGCCGCGCTGGGCGCGGACCTGGACCGCGCCGCGCGCTCGGCCGGGGCAGATTGGTGGACGGCGATGCGCACCATCATTCTCAGCCTGCTGAGGCCAGCCATGGGCATCTCATACGTCCTGCTGTTTGTAGCAATGCTCAATGAAGCCGACGCCGCAGTTTTTCTGGTGACCCCTGAAACCCAGGTTCTGGGACTGGCCATGCTTCAGATCGCAGCAAACGGCCTCGGCGGCACCGTGGCCGCCCTCGGAGTCATCCAACTTGTCATCACCGCAGCTGTCCTGGGCGCAGGACGCATTCTGTTTGGAGTTCGCCCCAATGTCTGATCTGGTCATCACCAATCTCACCAAGAAGTTTGGCCGTCTGACGGTCCTGGACAACGTGTCAGTGACTGCTTCCGACGGGCAGATATTGACGTTGCTGGGGCCAAGCGGCTGCGGCAAATCCACAACTCTCTGGTCCATCGCAGGGCTGCTCAGGCCGGACGGCGGCAGCATTGTTGTGGGCGACCAGACCTTGTTCAACCATGGCTCCTCCGCCTTCCTGCCGCCGGAACGCCGCGACTGCGGCGTGGTTTTCCAGTCCTATGCCGTGTGGCCGCATATGAAAGTCCGCGACAACGTCGGGTATCCGCTGCGGCTGCGACGCTACAAGCCTGAGGCACTGCGCAGACGCGTCGATGAGGTACTCGAGTTGGTTGACCTCTCCGATCAGGCAGACCGTTTTCCGCATCAGCTCTCCGGCGGCCAGCAACAACGAGTGGCGCTGGCACGCGCGTTGGCATTCCCTCCGCGTTTGCTGCTCCTCGACGAGCCGTTCTCGAATCTTGATGCCAAGCTGCGGGAACGTACCCGCGATTGGTTGCTTCAGTTGCAACGCAAGATTGGCGTCACCACCGTTTTTGTGACCCACGATCAAGACGAAGCCCTGGCAATGAGCGACAGGATTGCGGTCATGTCTACCGGAACCGTCCGCCAGATTGGTACGCCGGAGCAGATCTACAACGATCCTGCCGATCTCTTCGTTGCTGATTTTGTCGGCACCAGCAACCTGCTGGAGGGAACAGTGATTGGCCGCGCGAAGGGGATCCTGACGATCAAGATCGACGGGTTGGATCAAGCGATCCACGTACCATCCGCAATTGATTCCGACGGCGTCGTGGTTGCCGTTCGTCCGGAAGCGCTGGCGTTGTTGCCTGACGATGCGTCGTCTGACGGCTACGAAATGACTGTCAATGGTCCTGTCCTTGACCGGTCATATCACGGCCATCATTTCCGGTACAGGGTGGGCGTCGGCGAGCAGGCCCTGGTGGTCGAAACCCGTGAGCGCACGGATTCCTCCCATGTGCGCGTGGGCATTCCACGGGACGGGTACAAGTTGTTCCGGCCCCGCACTGACCCGGCGCCCAGGGCCGCACAGTGATTCCCGTCGGATCAAGCTACCCCATCAGAATCGACCTCTTCAGCGACACTATTACCCGGCCAACAAAGGCCATGCGCCAGGCCATGGCAAACGCCGAAGTTGGGGACGAACAAAAGGGTGAAGACCCCTCCACCAACGAACTGGTTGCCCTGACACGTGAGCTCCTGGGCAAGGAGGAAGCTGTCTTCCTGCCATCAGGGACGATGTGCAACCAGATCGCCTATGCTCTGCACTGCCGCCCTGGAGACGCGATTCTTGTTGATGAGACCGCGCATTCGCTGTGCCACGAGGAAACCGGGGCGCCCGCCCTGGCCGGTGCCTTCTACAGGCCGATCAAAGCAGACCATGGTGTGTTCTCGGTTGCCCAACTTGAGGCGGCGCTCCGCCCTGAGGGCAGGTCATTCGCCCGAAACGCGGTGCTGTCCATAGAGCAGCCATCCAACCTCGGAGGCGGCACGTGCTGGTCGCTGGAGGGCATCACTTCAGTGACGAATATGGCACGGTCCCACCAGATCAAAACCCATATGGATGGCGCCCGCATGCTCAATGCGGTGGTGGCCACCGGCGTATCTGCCCGCGATTTTTGTGCCCCGTTTGACTCAGTCTGGCTGGACCTCAGCAAAGGACTGGGCGCCCCCATAGGAGCAGTGCTGGCCGGCGACGCTGATTTCATCAATGAGGCTTGGCGGCTCAAGCAACGGTGGGGTGGCTCCATGCGTCAGTCAGGCATTGTGGCGGCAGCGGGTACGTTTGCCCTCCGCAACAACGTGGACAGGCTCGCAGATGACCATGGGAATGCCCGTCTGCTGGCTGAACTGCTTTCCGTCCATCCTCAGATTTCAATCGACCCGCTGACGGTTCAAACAAATATTGTCCTCTTCGACCTGGTCGACAGTCCTGTCACGGCAGCAGTGCTGGTGGACCGCCTGATTCAGAAGAGCGGGGTCCGAATGGGCGCTTTTGGCCCGTCCACGATTCGTGCCGTGACCCATCTCGATGTTGACAGCGGTGACATACGGATCGCCGCTGATGCGATCAGGGCATTGCTGGACGAAATCCACTCAATGCCTACAAGCCAAAGGAGCTTCTGATATGACCATCACCACTGAAGTGACGGACCGTCCCCAGCCGTATAGCGTCAGCCGCGCGGCCCGGACAGGTGACGACGTCACGGTGCTGCTCAATGCACGTGTTGTTGATCCCGAGTCGGGTACTTCGGGTTCACTGAGCGACGTATGGCTTCAGGCAGGGCAAATCTCCCATATTGCCCCCGCCGGCAGTGAGCAGGGGACAGGAAGCGTCCTGGATCTTAAGGGCACGTTTTTGGCTCCCGGACTCATGGATGCCCATGTTCATCTGGCCTTCGATGGCGGTGACGATCCTAAGGGAACCTATCAGGGCAGCAGCGATGAAGAGATCGTTGCGGAGGTTGTCTCGAACGCGCGGATTGCGCTTCGTGCCGGCATAACCACGGTACGGGACTGCGGGACACCCAGGCATTTGTTGGCCCCTATGAGAGCCGCGCTGGGTATGGTGTCCGACGTCGCCACGGTGATTCATTGCGGTGCGCCAATCTGCCGCGTGGGCGGGCACGGCCACGACATGGGCGGAGAGATTCGCACTCGTCACGACGTCGAGACGATCATCGCCGAACAGCACGCGGCCGGTGCCACATGGATCAAACTTATGGCCAGCGGCGGCGGGTTTACTCCCGGGACCAGCCCAAGCGTCTTTGAATTCGATCCCATCCTGCTCCGTGAGGCGGTGGTTATCGCCGGCTCCTACGGCATGAGGACTGCAGCCCATGCCCACGCCAGTTCTTCGATGGCCGCATGCATCGAGGCGGGTGTGGACTCATTGGAACACGCCTCCATGTTGGGGCCCGATGAGCAGTGCGCGCCCGATCGCGAGCTATTGCGCAGAGCGGCCGATGCCGGGATCCACATTGTGCCGACCGTCATCGCAGCGGACATCGTCTCCCGGCAATTGCGAGAGGGTCACCAAGTGTTATCCAACGCGCAGGATCGCAATGTTGTGGCGCGATTGGAATCGCGGTTTACCAATGTGACCGAGTTCCTCCACTCCGGTGTGTCTATCGTCGCAGGGACGGACGCAGGCCCTGCGCACGTCACCTTCGATCTCCTTGCCCGCGAGTTGGAACGCTATGTCGACGCGGGACTGGCAGCACAGCATGCGCTGAAGTCCGCCACGTGTGAAGCCGCCGACATGCTCGGGGTGGAGACGCGGGCGGGTCGCATCCGGCCCGGCCTGTGGGCCGACCTCATCGTCACGGCGGCGGACCCAATACAGGACATCAGCACTCTCGCAATGCCGCTTGGAGTCCTCAAGCGCGGACGTCTGATCGCACAATAACCACTCGCACCCAGCGTCCGCTGTATCCCGCGCCCCCATGACCTACGAACACACTTTAAGGCATCCAATGAACCTGACCCCACTCACTGATGATGAGCTGGCGGCGAATACCGTTTCGACCTCCGACGACCCCCAACTGAAGGCACTTGCAGCGATAGAACGCCGTGTTCTGTGGCTTGCGACATCCATCATCCACCACGCAAACAAGGTGCGTCCGAACACATCCGGCATCAAGGTAGGCGGGCATCAGGCCTCGAGTGCCTCCATTGCCACGATCATGACCTCGCTCTGGTTCGGACAGCTTCGCGCCGAGGACCGAGTCTCGGTGAAGCCGCACGCTTCGCCGGTGCTCCACGGCATCAACTATCTGTTGGGCAGCTTGGATGAAAAGTACCTCACAACGTTGCGTGAGTTCGGCGGGCTGCAGAGCTATCCCAGCCGTTCCAAGGATCCGGATCCGGTTGACTACTCCACGGGCTCCGTCGGCATCGGAGCCACAGCCCCCATCTGGGGTGCTATTTCGCGGCGATACATCGAGACCGTGAGCGGCACACCGAACCGTGGGCGCCAGTACTCGCTCGTCGGCGACGCTGAACTGGACGAGGGCGCCGTCTGGGAAGCCGTTCTGGACTCCAACGTTGCGGATCTTGGTGAGATCGTCTGGATCGTCGACCTGAACAGGCAGTCCCTTGACCGGGTGGTGCCAAACATTGCAGCGGGCAAAATCGAGCGTCTCTTCTCTGCCGCTGGTTGGCAGGTCATCACCGTGCGCTTCGGTCACGTCTTGGAAAGTCTCATGGCCAGGACCGGAGGTGACGCGCTGCGGAAGCGGATTGTTGACATGCCAAACCCCGAATACCAGAGGCTCCTGCGCTGCTCCGTCGAAGAACTGCGCCGCCGGCTCCCCGGCGAGGGCGCACGGGCTGCGGCCATCGCGGAACTCATTGCCGACGTCGAGGACCAAACCCTGACGCTGGCCATCAGGAACCTGGGTGGGCACGACCTTGCCGCGTTGCGCGAGGCTTACTCCCAGATTGATGACACCCGCCCCACTGTAATTATCGCTTACACCGTCAAGGGAAACGGACTGCCCACCGAGGGCCATCCCCAGAACCACTCCTCGCTGCTCACCGTTGATCAGTACCGCCAACTCGCCGCCAGATTGGGCGAGAACCCAGACGCACCTTGGAATCGGTTCGACCCCGCATGCCCCGAGGGGCAGCTGATAGGAACCACAGCTGAAAACCTCCGTCGCGTTGCCGAACCTGCCGTCGCCCCGCCTGCGGTACCGGCAGATTTCGGCAGGACGCCCTCTGGCACGGCAACCACGCAGGCAGCCTTGGGCCGCACGCTGTTGGACGTCAGCCGTGCCGCGCCCGAAGTCGCCCGCCGCCTGGTGACTGTCAGCCCGGATGTGAGTTCCAGCACCAATCTCGCCGGCTGGCTGAACAAGGTGGGCGTGTGGTCCGTTGAAGAGCGCCCGAACTGGTTCAGCGATGACGCAGAGACCGTCATGCACTGGCGAGAAAAGCCCACCGGGCAGCACATCGAACTCGGCATCGCTGAAGTCAACCTGGTCAGCCTTCTGGGCGAGCTCGGCGCGACCTGGAGCCGCTGGGGCCAGCCGCTGTTCCCGATCGGTGTGGTCTATGACCCGTTCGTCGAGCGTGCCTTGGAACCGTGGTCATACGGCATCTACGCCGGCGGCCAGTCAATCTTGGTAGGCACGCCTTCGGGCGTGACGCTCGCACCCGAGGGCGGGGCCCATCAGTCCATCAAAACTCCCTCCATCGGACTGGAACAGCCCGGCTGCACCAGCTACGAACCGGCCTTTGCCATCGATGTCGAGTGGACACTGCTCGCCTCAATGTCCCAACTCGGACGAGCTGACGGCAAGTCCGCCTACTTGAGGCTCTCCACAAAACCGGTTGACCAGCAACTGGCAGCGATCCCGGAAGATCCCGCCGCCCGCGAGCGTCGCCGTCGCCAAGTGGTCGCCGGTGGCTACATGCTCCTCGCAGCCACGACACCGGCCGCGACGATAGTCGCCATGGGGGCCATGGTCCCGGAAGCCCTCACAGCCTCCGAGCGACTCGCCACCCAAGGAATCCCCGTTGACGTCGTATGTGTCACCAGCCCTGGCCTGCTCTACGAAGCCTTGCAAAGCCGAAATGGGCAGAACCAGGACGCACAATCGTGGATCTTGGATCAAATTCTCCCCCGCGAGCGTGCCGTCCCCATGGTCACCGTACTCGACGGCCACCCCCACACACTCGCATTCCTCGCCAGCGTGCATCAGGTAAAAAGCCGCAACCTCGGCGTAGACGCCTTCGGCCAGGCTGGAGGCATCGACGACGTCTACCGCTACCACGGGATCGACACCGGCAGCATCGTCCGCGCTGTCCTGGACTTAGTCCAGTGATAGCACGGATACAAGGGTTGTCCACCGGCCGTTCGAACCAGAATGGGTCGGCCAACAGTGTTTCCGAACACATTTTCATCATTTCGCGACAGATATGGCCCGCTGCACACACTTTATAAGTAGGAGGGTTATCGGCTGCTGTGGACATGCTCTCACTGCTCGATCGCGACAATTCATCCATATCGCCTAGTCACCCACTTGCTTTGGAGTGCGCAGCGGGCAGGTCCACCTGGCCTGGTGGAAGCGCTGGTTGGAATCGTCATCAGGGCTGGCCCCATAGTCACGCCGGCAAGTTCTCCTACTCTGACCGCCAAACCAGCACCAAAGCCCAATTTTTTCAACTCAGAATGAAACGCCAGAAAACGATATAAACCCAGAAGGTAGGAAAATCAGTGGCATGTGTAACCGAGGCTGCAAGCGATGCCGAGCTCATCCTGAGAGTTAGATCGGGAGACCAGGACGCCTTTGGGACTCTGTTTGACCGGCACTGGGACATGGCACGGTACGTCGCAGCCGGGCAAGCCAACAACCCCGCCGATATCGAGGACATTGCCTCGGATGCGTTCGCCTCCGTCCACCGGGCCCTCTTGCGCGGCATGGGACCCGATTCATTCTTTCGGGCCTATCTACTCACAGCTGTACGGCGTACCGCGCAGGCTCAAAACCGCTCGGCGGCCCGCAGCTTGCCGGGTTCCGACAGCCTAGCGCTAGACCGGACTGACGAATTTAACGACCCCGTACTGGCCGAATTTGAGTCCAGCACAGTGGCAACAGCATTCAAGTCCCTACCTGAGCGTTGGCAAGAAGTCCTTTGGTATATCGACGTCGAGGGAATGAAACCGGCGGCCGCCTCCAAAATTCTAGGGGTAACTCCTAACGGGGTATCGTCTCTGGCCATTCGTGCCCGGGAAGCCCTACGGCAGGCATACTTGCAGCACCACATCAAAGCCTCATCAGGCGAGGAGTGCGAAGGATACTCAGACAAGCTCGGAGCATATTCCCGCAATGGACTCAGCCGACGCTCCCAGGATAAGCTCCGTGCTCATCTTGAGTCATGCTCCAAATGCACGGCCCTGCTTGTGGACCTGAACGACGTCCAATCCTCCATGAGAGTCGTCATCTTCCCGCTGATCACGGGCATGGCGTTTACCGCTGGCGTCCCTGCAGTCGCCGGTACGCTGATTGGCGCCGGTGCAGGGGCCGCCCCGAAATCCATGTCCACTATGCTGAAAGCCGGGGCAGTGGCCCTGACCGGAGCGGCCGTCATTGTGGGCGCCACCTTCGGCTTGGCCGCCGCCAGAACTGATGGTGCAGAACGAGCAGAGGCGGGCTATCTACCAGCTGCCGCTTCAGCAAACGGCAGCCCGGTCACCAAATCCCCAACAATGGACAACAGTCGGACACCTGCCGCGCGGGAGCAACCAACGTCAGTTGCCTCCGCTCCCCCCACGAAAGAGCTCCTCCCGAATCCGCAACCGTTCCCGGCTCCCAACAGCGCGCGAAACAGTCCGGCCGTGTTTCCCGTCTCTGCGAGCCGTCCCGTCCCGTCGCCGACGCCGAATGCCACCTCACAGGGATCCCGCCCGCCTTCGACGCCGCTACCCGGCACCAGTCGGACTCCGGCGCCGATACTCACCACTACGCCTGGCCCGGCACCCACTGGGCCCACGACCCCCAGCCCAACACCATCGTCCAGCGAAACCACGCCACAACTGATAACCGCAGACTTTAGTTCAGGGCCTGGCACAGCCGCAGCCGATGTCCACATCACGATAACCTTCAATTTACTCGGCCAGAAGACACCTGACACCGCTGAAGTAGACTTCTCAGTATCAGAAGGTGCACACCTGATCCCAGGAAAACTCTCTCATCCTGATGGATGGAACTGCGCGTCCCCGAACACCGACACAAAGCGAATCCAATGCACTAGCACCCGGGTGGACCCAGACAACCTCCAATTCACGCTTGGAGTATCCCGAAAAGACTCAATCTCCCAAAACACAGTCGACTATGGATTCACTGGAACCGGGCTCGCTTCGCTTTCCTTCTCCAATAGGTTCTGAGCACTCACAAGTCACCTGGCCGCCTTGTTCGAACCCTGCGCATGGGCCGGGAGCACCGATATTCGAAGCCGAGGGCGGCTAGGCGTGGATGGTTGCGGGTCGTTGAGTCGCCCCGATGCCTTGAGGTGTCTTCTGCGGACGGGTGATGAGAATGGCAACCGTTGCCGCGCCAATGAGGCCCAATACCCACCAAGGGAAGCCCGGGTCCGACGCTCGACTGGGCATTGTTTGCGGGCTCTCGGCACTTGGCGCCTCCGTGCGTTCGCCGCGGACGAGCAGACGGTGGCTGTTGACGCCTGTGGGTGTACAGGTGACGAGAGTTACGTAGTCCTTGTCGGGCACCTTTCGAAGCGCGTCCGTTTGGTTTGGCAGAACGGTTTGGATGGAGTCGACTTTGTAGTAAATGGTCTGGTCCAGGACGCTGATGCTGAACGTATCGCCTTCAGCGACTTTATCGAGGTCCTCGAAAAGGGTGGCGTTGACGAAACCCGAGTGCGCGCTGAGAACACCATGGGTTCCCTGTCCCCCAACTGGCAGTGCCGAACCGAAGAGGTGTCCTGCACCCTTGGACAGCGAGTCTTCGTCCGTGCCGTGGAAAATTGGCAGGTCCGTATGAATGGAAGGAATACTTATCCTGCCCATCATTCCGCCGGGACCCACATCCAGGAGATTCTGGTAGGCGTCTGAACCTGCGCCGATAGTGGTTTGTTTGCCCTCCTCATTGAGGGAATAGGGATCCCGGAGAGGGCCGGAAGGAAGTTCTTCGTTGAACTTTCTTGCCGAGTCAAGGATCGATGTTTTTTCGGAGGGATTCAGATTTTCGACAGTGGCGACGTACCCACTGATTTCGGTGGCATGGACCCGGTCTGAAAACCATGCGGCGGCTGTTGGGTAGAGCAGGATACCTACACCCGTGATGGCGATCAGGACCACGAGGATTCGTTGTTTGCTCCATGGTCCGATGACTCGGCCGAGGTCACGTCGGGAAGGGGCTGCGTTGTGAGTCATCAGGGTCCTATAGCGGAGGGTTAGTGCTGAAACTTCAAAGTGGGGAAGGGCGCTGTGACGCGCTCTCCCCCACTTTCGCTAGCTGGGCGCCTACTTGCGGCTCCGCAGATGTTAGCTGTTGGTGGTCTTGCGGTTCCGTACGAACAGCAGGCCTGCACCAACAACCAGAAGGGCACCGGCTGCATACAGCAATCCGGTTCCCGTGCCACCGGTGAGTGGCAGTTCGAAGCCGCCGTTGGACGCGATGTTCTTTACGCTCAGGTCAATGCCGACGCTCGTGCTGGCAGAGTTGATCAGGAAGGAGATCGGCTCTGCAAGCAACTCGTACCCGGCCGGGGCTGTGGTCTCGACCAAGTAATAGGTGCGGTAGTCAGCCGAACCCGGTGCAACAGCTGTGCCATCTGCCCAGTCGGAGTAGCGCAGACCGGAGATGGTCATGGTGCCATCGGCAGCGACGGTGAAGATGCTCTGGCCGTTCAGCACGACCGGGTTGGTACCGGCCAGCGCGTCAGCTTCGTTGGTGTAAACCGAGAAGGAAGCCCCAGCTAGAGCAGTGCCGTTCTCGTTTACCTTCTGAAGCGTCATTTCGCCCCACTTGGTAACTACCGGGGGCGTCACGATCGGGCCACCGGGCTGACCCGGGGTGACCGTGAAGCTGGGAAGGTTCGGGTAGACCAGTGCTTCGTTTTCGATTTCACCGATGGTGTTCACGGTGGTGTTCACAACAACCTGGACGCGAGTGGCATTGTGTGCAGCAAGCACGGCACGACCGGCATCGGTGAAGACAACGGAGACAGTGTTGGTTGCTGCGTCGAAGACGACGTTGTAGTGAGTGCCTTCGGTGATAACCGTGCCATCAAGCAGGGTAGCCGTGGCGCCCACGTAGGTCAGCTTGGGGTCGAGCACGTCGACGATCTTGTACCCGTCAATGACTGCTTCGTTGGGGATGTCACCGGTGATGGTGAAGTCAATCTGGTCGCCCAGCTTCACATCAGGGGCATCCGTAACGGTTTTCTCGGCCCCGGCAATCGAGTTCTTGGGGTAGACGTGAACATCGTAGATCCACTTGTCTTTGTTGTCCGGGTCCGTCAACGGCACGGAAATCAGGAACGGAGCTGCCGGGGTGACGCCGGCCGGATAGTTGGTCTCGGTGACCAAGTACAGGCCGACAGGGAGGTTGGCGAACGATGCGCTGCCATCAGCAGCGGTGGTCTGTGCCTGTCCCGCACCCAAAGTGTATCCAGCGCCCGTGATGGAACCAGCTGCGTCCGACGGAGCGAAGACGCTGCTCAGGTTGTGGGCTGAGTCCCAGCCGGCGTTCGTGGACAGGTCGATGGTGTTGACCTGCTGGATTGTGAATCCGATGCCGGCCAAAGGCGTCAGTCCAGTAGTTTCCACGGCGGTGCCGTTGTTTGGAAGGCCTGTGGGTGTCGTCGGGCGTTCGAACTTGTGGACGGTGATGGAACCGGTTTGGTCGCCATCGACAAGGGGCGCTGCGGAGGCTGGTGCGATGGAGAACGACATGGCCAGCACCGCCCCGGCCATTGTCGCGGCGGCGGTTTTCAGTAACCGCAAAGAGCTGGGATTACTCACTTGTGTCTCTTTCTATTGATGGTACGGATGCTCGGGAGTGAACATTCTGTGTTCCGGGACTGCCGCGCTAGCGGCCTCCGGGAGGCCTAAGTGATGGTGATGTTTCGGCGACGCACGCTGGCCAGTCCCAGGCCGAGGGCCGTGAGGACGAGAACCGATCCGGTTGCGGTGAAGGGCCACCAGCCGATGCCGCCGGACTCGGGCATTTCCAAAGCGGGCACGTCGCGCACGGTAAGGAGGAATATCCCATCACCGTCGCTGTCACCGTTGGTCACGATGCCCGTACCGCTGCCTTGTCCGACTGTCACCGCGCCGTTAGCTGCAACGGTGAACTGCACAGGTTCGGCCAACAGGTTGAACCCTTCAGGTGCCGTGGTCTCTTCGAGCCAATAGATACCGGGTTCGATTCCCTCGAGTTGGAACAAACCTGTTTCGCCTGCGACCGCAACCGCGGTTGGGCTTACAAGGGCAGGTCCGGGGACGCCGTTATTGTTGGTGTAGATCGTCCAGGACGAGCCGGCCATTCTGACCCACTCCTCGTCAGAGGATTCACCGATCTTTTCGATGAGGACCTTGGCGGATGTCTGGTGTGTGGTGATGCAGTCGGGGCCGGGACCGGAGGAGCCTGATTCGGCGCAGGTTTGGGGAGAGGTGCTGCCGCCGCCACTGACAGTATTAACCAACGTGGCATTCCAGGCACCGCTATTGACTGTCACGCTGTAGCGCAGTGTCGCTGTTTGACCGGCCGGAAGCGTGAAAGCGGCCGTTGTCAATGTTGTTGACGGGGCTACAGGATCCGCCACCGCAACAGGGGTTCCTGTACCTATGGTGAGGGTTGCCGAGCCGGGGACGTACGTGGCATCGTCCAGAACGTCAGCGAGATTGTCCTTGAGGACCACTCCGGTGATGATGCCGCTGAGACTGGTCGCTGTCACTGAGTAGTTGATGGTTTCGCCGGGCGTTACCGATCCGTTCGCGGGAACTGCACCGTTGACCGTGGCGGTCTTCTTAATCTTCCACGCCGGGGGCGCCTTGATTTCTGCATCGTCCGTGGCGGTGACCGGTGGACCTATGGGTGGATTGCCGGTGACTTTGGCGGTGTTGGTCAGAACCCCGGTGGTGCTATCGTTCTGGGTCACAACGTAGGTGGCCGTGGCAGTTACCGATTGTCCTGCCAGCAACACACCGGGCACCCCCGGCCAGGAGTAAGTCAAAGCTGACATGGTCCCTGTGCCGGAGAACTGAGTTTCACTTATCACGACACCGGTCAAAGTGACGTTGCCTGTGTTCTTGGCGACGAAGGTGTAGGTTGCCGTCTGGCCGGCCACAAGAGTCGTCTTGTCGACGGTCTTGAGCAGCGTGATGGCAGGGACGCCTGCGGGGGCGATGGTGACGACGTAGTCCTCGACCTCGCCGGAGTTGGATGGCCCAATCGGCACTTGAATCTGCGATGCGGTGTAGCCGATCCGAAAGCGAGCGTACGTGGTCCCGGCAGTCAAAGTCGCGGGAACAGCGGACCAGGCTAGCGTGGCCGACGTAGCTCCGGCAACAAAGTTGGCGCAGGCACGTTCGGCTGTGTTGTCGAACGTGTTGTTCTTGTTAAGGTCAATCCATCCGCACGTGATACCGGCCTTGCTGGCACCGCTAATGGCGACGGTTGTGGAGTAACTTGTTGCCCCCGCCGTCATAGGAGCCAGCACTACGCCATCGTCCATCTGGTCCAGCGCTGCTGTCGCACTGGCGTTCGGTGACGCTGTGCCGTTGGCGACGGTAGGGTTGTCTTCAGTGATGTTGCTACCCAGCGTGACGTCCGATATGACTGCCCGAGCGGCGTTGTTTTGGTCGTAGGACGCCGGGGCATCCCCGAAGTCCTGCGGAACCGTTACGGCCATGACGAAGTTGTCCGCGTTGTGTTCAGGGTCCTGAATATCACTATTCGTGTAACCTGGCATCGCGCTGCTGACGGGAACGAAGACGCTGCTGACATTGAAGGTCAACGACGTCACAACACCGTTCACGCGCACCGATCCACACGCAGCTGTGGCCCCGGCATTCAGGGGACTGGGATCTCCGGCTTGAGCAGTGGTGTTGCACGCAGTGCCAGTTTTGTCATTAATAGCCGTAATGGAATTGCCGTTAACTGCGAGGTTACTCCCGGACAGCTTGCTCATCGTCAAACCGCCCGTGGCAAGGCTAAGGACCACATGCAACTGCGACTGACGATCCACGTCGCCGTCGTCATCTTCGTCCAACAGCACGAAGCCGCCTATGCCTGCCAGATTTAACACTGGATTTCTCACCGGCTGACTAAAAGCGACAGTGACTGTACCCAGACCAGAGCACGGGCCGCTGGCTGCGCAGTTATTTGTGGCATCAGTAGCAAACTCGACAGCTGGAGAAGTCCCGGGAACGCCTTGGGGGTAGTCGGAGCCGACATATCCCCGGCTATTCAGCGTCGTCCTCCCCACTAAGCCCGTCAACCCCGACTGGTCGAAGGTTGCGGTCAGACCCGACCCGGGCATCGTCAGCACGGCAACGCCGCCACCCACATTCGCCGGAGTAGTCGCCACCTCATATGCCTGAGCGGGCACGCCGAATGACAGCCCTCCCAGGACCACCATCAAGGCAGCAACAAGGGCTGTCGCTCCCCCACGGGAAAACTTCAATGGAGTGTCCTTCCGAGAACTCTTGCGCATTCGCTCCAGCTGCGGGAGCGACATGTGTACAGGGCAGCGCGCGCACTTTACGCAAGGGCGACGCTCCACTAATGAAGATGCGAATCAGCGCCGAGTGTGTCGCAGATTCTCAGAAGTTTTTGATAGTCACCTATTACTGACGCCCCTTGAGGCCGTCGTTGGCGAGCCCTCAGCTCCCGCACGTGGAATGTTCGAATCCCGCCCTCATCTCCAAAGTGCGGGGGGCGGCCTTCGGGCGTTCGACACCCTTCACCGGCGCCATCTACCCGCTGCTATGTCGGTTACCCGGGCGCAATCTGACTCTGCAGTCCCCGCTGCCAGTGCAGCTGACCTAAACGAAAACCAAATGATGGAGTTGCGGGGAATCTTATCTAGTGGGTCGTTCCCGAGGGGGCAGATGGCCTTGGAAGAACGGAGGGTAGCTATCCGGATCGCCCAGAGTAGACGACCGGGTATCAATGCCGCAGAGACGGCTTGGACGCCGTCGATTTACCGGCAGCTGGCCGCCGACAACCCTGCAGTGCACGAACCGGGACTCGAATGGGATTCAGGCCGTGGAAAGACTGCGAAGAGGCGGACGTGCGGAATCAGTGGCCGTCCGGTGGGTGTTCGGCCCAGTCCGGGACAGTGAGTGCGGACACTTGCGGACACTTACTCGATACGGCCGTTCGGCGCAGGCACAAAGCCAACCGCGCTCCCCACCGCGGGAAACGCGGTTGTTTTTCTGCCCCAAGTCACCGTCGTCATCAGCGCCCTTTAACGGACACCTCGTTCAATTTCTGCCAGTTCGGATTCAAGTTGCCGGGTTAGGCTCCGCAGGCGGCTGATGTGATCCTGCGACACGCGCCCTGGCTGTGAGGTTACCTGTGCGTCGACGTCAAAGACGGTATTGGGGCTGTGCCAGACGTTGAACCATTCGAGGCCATGACCGAGCGCGTCACTCGTTACCCCTTGAAGCAGGAGGAGGGGTTCGCGGGCAGTGGATTCGAGTTTTTGTGCAAGGTCGGCATCTGCCGCCACTGCCTGAACTTGCCGGGGTCCGCCTGCCGGGTGGTAGCCATGCTCCCGCATGAGGCCAAGAAGTGATGCGTTTTCCAGCAACTCTTTGGTGAAGTGCGGAAAGAGGTCGCGGGGAACCCAGGTGCGCATGAACGCCACTGGGGTCTCTTCCAGGTAGCGGATGCGTTCGATTCTCCAGGTGTTGGTGGTGTTCAAAGCCTCTACCGCCGGCTCAGGCGGGGTGGCGTGTTCCACGGAGATGACGTGGGTTCGGAGGCGCTGGCCGTGCGCCGCTGCTTGTTCGTCAAGTCCTCCGGCTTGTTGCAGATGCCTTCGGAGGACCGGTGCGGCGGCCACCACGCTGCCGCGGCCGCGTTGGCGGCGGATCAACCCGAGGTCTGAAAGTCCGGACAACGCCTGGCGCACGACACTGCGGGAGACGCCGAACTGTTTCTGGAGTTCCTCCTCAGTGGGCAGCGGAGAACCGGGCAGCAATGGCCGGTCCAGGATCTGCCGGTGAAGGATGTCCCGGATCTGCGCATGAAGGGGCGGCCCCTCCGCACGGTTCAGGCCGTTGGACCGTTCCCGGGGCTCTCCCCCGGTGGGTTGCACACTCACACTGACTCCTTTGGCGTTCGAGCACATCATAGCCCGCCCGGGCCTCATCTCATCCTTGACGAGTGATCCACCCCACATGTAATGTACGTACTAATTGTACGGACTTGATCCGTCGGCTGGAACATACAATGGCGTAGAAAGGTCGAATAATGACGCAGATGCATTTGAGGTCCGGGCGTTCTCGGATACCGATGTTTGCCTTCCTCCAGAAGGTGCCCGCCGGCATGATGCTGATACCGCTCATGCTGGGCGTACTGATGAACACCTTTGCGCCCGAAGCCCTGAAAATCGGCGGTTTCACCACGGCGCTTTTCAAGGACGGGGCCTTGACGCTGATCGCGGTGCTGATCCTGGCCACCGGAGCCCAGATCACCGGAAGCCACAGCGGAAAGGCCGCCGCGTCCACCACCACGGTTGTCCTGGTTTGCAAGACGTTGATCCCGGCCACCATCGCGGTGATCCTGGGCCTGGTGGTCGGCATCGATGGCATCGCAGGTGTGTCGATCCTGGCCATGCTGGCAATCTTTGGAAACAGCAACGGCGCCTTGTGGCTGGCCTTCGCCGGCCAGTACGGTGACGAGCGGGACACCGGCGCCTACGTGGCCAGCGCCTTTGATGACGGGCCATTCCTGGCCCTGATCTTCCTGGGTGCATCAGGGCTGGGCGATATCCCTGTATTGGCCTTCGCCGCTGCACTGATCCCGTTCATCATCGGTCTCTTCATCGGCGCCGTCGATCGTGAGTGGACGAGGGCCCTGGACCACGTACCGAACATCGTGATCCCCTTCATGTCCTTCGCCGTTGGCACGGGCATCAACCTCAAGACCGTGCTCACCGGTGGTTTCGCCGGGATCTTCCTCGGCCTGATCGTCGTCGTCTTCACTGGCGGCCTAACCTATCTCGGGTACCGGTTCATCCTCAGGCGCGGTTCCAAAAGCGGTATCGGGTTCGCGGCCGGCACAACGGCCGGCAACGCCGTCGCCGTACCTGCAGTGGTCGCCGTCGCAGACCCCAGGTTCGAGCCCTTCGTCGCCTCCGCGTCAGCCCAGGCCGCAACGGCAGTTCTCGTGACAGCACTGCTTGCCCCGATCGTCGCCTCTTGGGCCTTGAAGCGGGCCGGAGGCCTGCAGCCAGCCGATCCGGTCCCCGCCGCAGTCTGAACCTTTACTTGTACATCCCCTTCATGGACGGAGAGACCATGCGCGATCCGCGCTCGGTGCGATGCACCTATTACCTTGAGTCGGAAATCGACCCTGCAAAAGCCGCGGCCATCATGGCAGGCGAACAATCCAGCGGCACGTTCATGCCGGTACCCGGCGAGTCTGCCCGCATCCGTGAGAGGCACGCCGCCCGTATCTCAGATGTCCAGGAGCTAGGCTTCTGCCGGCCCTCACTGCCATCACGGGCAACCCCGGAGAAGGTCCGTGCCGCCCTCGTCACCGTCGATTTCCCTATGGAAAATATCGGCACCGACCTGGCAACCCTGCAGACCGCGATCGCCGGCAACCTCTTCGAACTGGGCGAGCTCTACGCTTGCAGACTGCAGGACATCGCCCTCCCCGAGGACTTTGTCGCCGCCCATCCCGGCCCGGCTTTCGGCATCGAGGGGACGCGCAAACTCATCAGCGACGTCCAAGGCGTCATGGTGGGAACCATCGTCAAACCCAACGTCGGGCTTTCGGAAGAAGAATTCCGGCTCGTGGTGCGCGACTTGGCCATGGCCTCCATCGACCTCATCAAAGACGACGAATTGATGACCGACCCCGCGTACCTGCCCTTGGAACGCCGGGTTGCTGTGGCCACCGAAGAAATCCGCGCCGCAGAACAGGTCACCGGCCACTCCACCATGTATGCCTTCAACATCACCGGGGACCTTGCCGGCCTCAAAAAGCGCCATGATCTGGTGGTCGAAGCCGGCGGCCGCTGCGTGATGCTGAACATCCCGGTCATGGGCCTTCCCGCATTGGCCTTACTGCGCAGCTTCGCCGAAGTTCCCATCCACGGCCACCGCGCCGGCCTCGCCGCCTCGATGCGGTCCAAGGGCCTCGGCATGGATTACCGGGTGTGGCAGCAGATGGCGCGCCTCGCCGGCGCGGACCACCTGCACGCCAGCGGACTCGGCAGCAAGTTCTACGAACTGGACGAAGAGGTCGCCGCGAACATCCGCAGCCTGCTCGAACCCCTGGGACAGACCACCGCACCGCTGCCCGTCCTGTCCTCGGGCCAAAACGTCACCACCCCAGGGCCCACGTTTGAGGCCGTGGGCTCCACAGACCTCATGATGCTCGCTGGCGGCGGCGTCGCGGCCCATCCCGACGGTCCGGGGGCCGGGGTGCGCAGCCTCCGACAAGCTTGGGAAGCTGCAGTGGCCGGAGTCCCCTTGCAGGAAGCCGCACAGAAGCGTTCCCACACCGGGGACGATGCACTCCTGCACGCAGTCCAAACCTTCGGGAAAGGTGCCTGACATGCCCGCTTTTGGTTTCGTCGCGGACGACCTCACGGGAGCCGCCGATGTCCTGGCCCAGTCCCATCGATACGGACTGGAAGCTGTCCTCGTCATTGGAGACTCACCGCTGCCCACCGATGCTGACGTCGTCGGAATCGCCGGACCCGCCCGGTCCCTGGCTGGGGAAGCTTTCGACACCTTGGTTGCCCGTGACCTTGCCGGCATTGCGCAACTAAACCTGGAAGTGCTGCTCTACAAGGTCTGCTCCACCTTCGACAGCTCCCCCACCGTTGGCAGCATCGGCCGCGGGATCCAGTTGCTGCATCAGCAGTTCCCCCTCCACGGCCCAATCCCCGTGGTGCCGGCCCAGCCCGGGTTCGGCCGCTTCACAGCCTTCAGCAACCACTACGCGAGCTACGCAGGCAAGACCTACCGGCTGGACCGCCACCCCATCATGTCCCGGCACCCCTCCACCCCCATGGCCGAGGCCGACCTGCGCCACGTCCTCGCCGAACAGTTGGCCAGCTCTCCGGAACCCGAAGCCATTCATCTGCCCGCCTATGACGACGGGACTTTCAAGGACGCCTGGGCAGACCGGCGCCGGGACCCCGATGCGCAGGCCTTCGTGGTCGATGCCGTAAACGAACAGCATATGGATACCGTCGCTGAAGCGCTCACCCGGGAGGGGCATGGCCATGGGCCCTCCCTTGTTGTGGGCTCAGGTGGAATCATGGCAGCCCTTGCCCGGTCTGTTTCTGACCAGAATCCGCGCACTCCCGGCCCGCAGCAGCCTTCAGGACCCGTGCTGGCCATCAGCGCCTCTGCCTCCAGCACCACAGCAGAACAGATCAACGACGCCGTCTCCCACGGATGGGAGGACGCGCCAGTACCCGCCGAGCTGCTACAGGGACACGACGCTGGAGCCCTGGCCTCACTGGACCGGCGGGTCGCTGACGCCCTTCAGAAGGGCCGCAACGTCGTCGTCCACACCACTCGCGGTCCCGGGGATCCCCGATATGGAGCCGCCTCACCGGCTGATGCCGGCTACGTTGGAGCACTGATCGGCGGCATCGCGGCCCGCATGGCCGCAGCCGGCCTCACCCGCGACATCGCCGTTTGCGGCGGCGACACCTCCAGCCACGCACTCATCGCCATGGGCGTGCGCCAGCTCCGCGTCTCCGACCAGTTCGTCACAGCGGGTCCCATCTTGGAAGCCGACGATGGCTCCACAGTCGGCGGGTGCAGACTCCTGCTCAAAGGCGGTCAGGTAGGCCCCGCTGACATCCTGCGCCGATTCGCCGGCGAACTCCCCAGCTAACACCCCCAACTCATCACCAGAACCAACGAAAGGCGGCCCACATGCGGGCAGTAGTCAAAAATGCAGCCGAACGAGGCGTCTCATACGTCACCGACGCCGGCGACCCCAAGGCAACCGAGGGATCGGTCGTCATCGAAGTCGGCGCTGCCTCCCTCTGCGGCACCGACCGCGAACTCTACGAATGGACCCCCTCCGCCCAAGCCTTCAACCTCAACCTTCCGGTGGTCCTCGGCCACGAAGGCGCGGGCACCGTCGTCGAAATCGGCCCGGGCGTCACCGGCCTGAAGGTCGGCGACCAAGTTGCCCTCGAAAGCCACCTGACCTGTGGCCAGTGCTTCCCCTGCCGCACGGGAGACGCCCATACCTGCGAACGCACAGGCATCCTGGGCATGCACATCGACGGCGTCTTCGCCGAATACGCCGCCGTGCCGCAGGACATCTGCGTCAAACTCCCCACCGGCTTGTCCTTGGAATCCGGCGCCCTTCTCGAAGCAGCCGGCGTCGCAGTCCACGCCATCCAGCGGGCCAACTACTCCGTGGCAGGCCGGGCGGTGCTCGTCAGCGGGGCAGGCCCGGTGGGTCTCGTCGTGGTGAACTTGGCTCTACTCATGGGCGCCTCCCACGTCATCGCCGTCGACCCCAACCCCTACCGCCGCGCCCAAGCCGAAAAACTCGGCGCAACCGCGCTGCACCCCAACGACGGCATCGTTGAACGCTGCCGCGAACTAACCGGCCGCCGCGGCGGTTTCGACGTCGCCTTCGAATGCTCCGGAGCACCAGGCACACTGGCAACCCTCTTCGAAGCCGTCCGCCGGGAAGCCACCGTCATCACCGTCGGACACCCCAGCCGCCCCGCGGAAGTCGATATCGCGGCGTACATCAACAAAAAGGGCATCACATTGCGCGGCATCTTCGGCCGCCGGCTCTGGGAAACCTGGGAACAAAGCCTGCTGCTACTGGACTCCGGAAAACTGGAACTTGACTGGCTCATCACCCACCGCATGAAACTCAGCCAAATTGACGAAGCCGTAGAGCTCCTCACCGGAGACGCCTGCAAAGTCCTGCTCATCCCGAACCTCGGCTGATAAGACCCTCTGGGAGGCAAACGGTCTCCGGCCATTAGTAGCTGATCCTTCATGTCGGAGCAGGTCTTCATCTGACGCAGCACACGCTAAAGCACGAACCCCTTCTGACAAGCGGGTTTGTGGTGCCCGAGGTGGGACCCGACCGTAATGCCAGGCCTCAAAACAGTGGAAAGGGGCGGAAACGTGCTCAATCCGGGCCAGCCAGATTGGTGTGAGAGGTAGTCCGTGGCGGGGAGTGTGGACATTTTCCACACTCCCTTTTTGCCTATGCCCAAGAACCATATGTGAATTCCAGGTGCCAACACTAGGCTGGAAGTATTCAAACCGAGTAACGGTCAGTAGTTGCAAAGGACTTTTGGGAAAACATGCGGTGGGTGGCACCTGACGCTCTTGCAGCACACTTTGATCGGGTGGTCCTGATCTTCAATCCGGCCCGACCCGGAATGGCCACGCGGATAGACGCCCTCGAACAGGAATTGCTCGCCGCGCTGCCCGAAATGAAAGTCGAGACACAGCCGACCGCTTTCGCGGGGCACGCCCGGGATCTTGCACGCTCAGCGGCGGCGAACGGATCTCCACTCATCATTTCCGTCAGTGGCGACGGCGGATACAACGAAGTCGTCAACGGTGTCATGGACATTTCATCTACTCGGGCAGTGTGCACCGTCCTACCCGCAGGCAACGCCAACGACCACTTCAGGAGCATGCCGGTACGGCAGCTAACGGAAGCTATCCGTAATGGTTCGGTCCGTCCGATGGATCTGCTCCGAATCACGTTGAGTGGAGAAAAAGCGGATCAAGTCCATTACGCCCACTCCTATATAGGTTTCGGACTGACCCCCTTGATGGCGATCGGAATTGAGAAGGGAGGTAAAGGAAAAATCCTTGAACTTCTCTCCGTGACCAGAACACTGTCCAGTCTGGAGCCGTTTGAGCTTGAGCGGGCAGACGGAGCAACAGCACAGTTCGACAGTCTTGTCCTGGCAAACATCTCCCACATGGCAAAATACGGAACAGTAAGCGATAAGAACAACCCCAACGACGGTCAATTCGAGATTGTGACATTGCCACACTCCGGGCGCTGGCGAATGGCCTTAATGACCCTGCGCGCGGTGACACTTGGCCTTGGACCGCAGCCCAGCGTCAACAGTTATTCCTTCACAACGCGGAACGCCATTCCCTGCCAGATTGATGGGGAAGTAGTTCACGTTCCGGCAGACACCCAGGTTTTGGTGGAAAGCGCCAAACACGCGCTCACCATCATCTGACACCATAAGCGGCACCATCAAGATGCCACGGCTCCCGCCCACCCATGAGCACAGCGTTTGCAGGTCCCGTCTCCGCACGGAGCCGCACTCTCCTGCCGTGTCTCGCCCTCGCCTTCAGGAGAATGCACCCTGCTAGCCTCTCCTCATGCGCACAACGTCGGCACGAACCAAAGCCACCGCCAACGGACAGCGCGTTTTGATCCTGTCTGCAGGCGTGGGATCCGGGCATAACAGCGCAGCGACCGCGGTACAACAAGCATGTGCCGCACGCGATGACATCGCCGAGGTGCAGGTGCTTGATGTGCTGAAGGTAAGCAGTGTGCTCTACCGAGCGCTGCTGAGTAAGGGCTACTTCGTCCTCGTGGAGGACTTGCCCTGGTTGGTCGAGTGGGGTTACGACATCAGCAACCCGCCGTTCCGGCGTCGCGGCCCGATTGACCCCTGGACGCGCTTGAATGCCAGCCCGGTTATCAGTGCCATCAAGCAGTTCCGGCCCACCGCGATTGTGTGCACGCATTTCCTCCCGGCCCAGCTGATGGCCTCACTGCTCCTTCGCGGCGTGATCGACGCCAAGACAGCTGTCGTGACCACCGACTACGACTTCCAAGGCTTGTCCCTTTCCGGGGCGTTCCACAAGATCTTTGTGGCCAGGGAGGAGGGAAAGGTGGAGCTGATGGCCCTGGGTCTTCCTCCCGACCGTGTTGTTGCCACGGGAATCCCGATCACCAAACAGCCCAGTCCAGCGCCCGTACGCGATGCCAAAAAGCCGCCGATGCTGATCATCTCGGCAGGTGCGACCGGCGGCGACTACGCTGTCTCGGTGGTGCGGCAAACGATGCACATGCGCTCGGCGTTCACGGCGACAGTCGTGTGCGGAAACAATATTGCGTTGCGGCAACGCATCGAAAAGCTGGTGGCGACCGCCCGCGACCGCTACAGCGTGCTCGGCTTCACGACGGAAATGCCGCAGCTGTTGCAGCGGGCAGATTTGTTCGTGGGCAAGCCGGGTGGGCTCTCGGCGTCGGAGTGCATGGCTGCGGGGCTGCCGATGGTACTTGTGAACCCGATCCCTGGTCAGGAGGTACGCAACGGCGACTACCTCATGGAGCAGGGCGCGGCCGTCCGGTGCAACGCAGCGGCAACGATCGGCTGGAAGATCGATCAGGTGCTGCGTGAGCCCGGCCGTTTGCAAAAGATGCAGGCGGCGGCGCAGAGAACAGGTCGCCCTGATGCTGCGGCCGACGTACTAGGCGCCCTCCTGGGCGGACCGTCCCGTCCGCTGGTCGTGACGCGGGCGGCGCAGAGGACCATTCTTGCCGCCAGCGAGCAGCGCTTCGTCGCGACCGATCTCACCGGCCCCTCCTCATTGGTCCGATTAGTCGACCAGGCTTCGGGCAGCACAGTTGCACTGCTGCAAGAGGAAGAGCTGGCGGATCTGCAGAAGCGGTACACGACGCCGGACGAAGACATGGTCCTGCGCCCAGGCCGAGCGTCTCTGATTCTCCACTGGGAGGAACGTCGGCTGCTCCGCGCCATGCTTCGGGGCGATGACCATTTGGCGGTCCGTGTCGAAGGGCCGTTGGCCCCGTTTCGCGATCTTCCCGGATAATCGGCGGAACCCCTGACTACATCAGGCCGGCTTGACGTCTGAAGTACCTTCCTGGTCAATCAGACCCTCCGTGCGACGCAAGCGGACGGCGTTCTCCCAGCTGTCCGGGCTGTGTTGGCTCGCTTGCAGGGCCCACACCCCCGATCGGGGAGACCAGCGCTGTGTGGTCGAATCACGCTGCAGGGTGGGGCCCGCATCCAAAACGACACGCACGGTGGTCTCCGCGCCAGGCTGCAGGGTCACCTTCCGGAAGCCAAGGAGTTGGGCCACAGGTCTGCGGAGGGACACATCTGCCGCATAGACCTGAACGACGGTTGAGCCTTTGCGATGGCCTTTGTTCGTTACGTGCACGTTCGCGTTGCCGCCTGAGCTGTCCAAGGTGTGGTCAATGAGTCGGTGCTCGAGGGTTGTATAGCCCAGGCCGAATCCAAACGGGTAGGCGGGCCGGTGCCCCTCGCCGTCGAGCCTGCGCTGACCCCATTGGGCGTCATAGACCACGGACTTGGCAGCGGAGTCGAAGAATGGCAGGTGCGCGGCATCCGTTGGCAGCACAAAGGGCAGCCGTCCGCCGGGCTCCTCACTGCCGGTCAGCACACTCGCGAGCGCACGGCCGCCCTCCATACCGCCGTACCAGGCAAGGAGGAGCGCTGGCACGCGATCACGCCACGCCTCGGTGAGGATCGCACTGCCGCTAACAAGCACGACGACGGTCCTGGGGTTCGCGGCGACGACCGCCTGGATAAGCCGCTCGTCAGAGGGACGCAGGTTAAGCGAGCTGCGGTCGCCGCCCCGGACGAAGCGCGAAGCCAGGTGTGCGAGTCCAATGAGAACCTGTCGGAGAGGGCCTGAGCCAAAGGTTCGGCCGATCACGCCCACGTCTACACCTCCAGTGACAACAGATTCGCCTTCATCGTGCTGGTCCAGCCCGACGACGACGATCGCCATCTCCGCCGCGGCGGCCATCGCCGCCGCGCGGCGCTCGTCTCGGCCGGTGGTGGTCGATATCAGGACACCGGGAAGCGCCTCACGCAAGCCCTGCAGCGGCGAGACAGTGGAGGGAGGACGGACGCGTGAGGAACCATGATCGCCGAGGTTCCCTTGTGCGGCGAGTCGTCCGATCACCGCGAGATGCTGGATGGTGGGAGCCAAAGGCAGCAGCGGTGCCGCGCCGACGGTTTCGTTCTTCAGCATTACGATCGACTCCGCAGCGACTTGGTGGGCGAGCGCCCGGTGCGCCGGGGACGCAATAACGGCGCGAGTAGGGGCCGCCAGTTCCCGGTTCGCGGCATGCTCGACGCACGTGCGCAGAACCCGGCGCGCGGATTGCAGAACTGTGGCCCGGGCCAGGACACCGTTCCGCAGCGCGGCGGGCAGCTCGCGGGCGCGTAGCAGCCGCAGTGGCATCTCCACGTCCATCCCCGCCTCCAGGCTGGCCACTGCGTCGTGGGTGCCGAACACCCAGTCGCTCGTCACGAACCCGGAGAAACCCCACTCCCGCCTCAACACGTCGGTGAGCAGGGCGCGGTTGACGTCCATATACTCGCCTCGCACGCGGTTGTACGAACTCATGACGGAATCGGCGCCAGCGTCCACTACAGCCTTGAAGTGCGGCAAGTACACCTCATGCAGGGCGTGTTCGTCCACCGCCACGTCCACCTCGAAGCGCTCGTTCTCCATCGAGTTGAGCGCGAAGTGCTTCACGCACGCCATGACGTGCAAACGTACGCCTCGTGTAAGGGCCGATCCCATCCGGCCGGTGAGCACCGGATCTTCTCCGTAGCATTCCTGGGCCCGGCCCCACGCGGGGTGGCGAAGGAGGTTCACGCAGACGGAGGCAGAGTAGTTCGCTCCCCTCGCCCTGGTCTCCAAGCCGATAGCGATCCCGACACGTTCCTCCAGCGATGGATCCCAGGTCGCTGCCCGGGCAATCGTCACAGGGAAAGCCGTGGAGGCGCCTATCACTACACCACGGCCACCGTCGCTGAACCGAATGCCTGGTATGCCGAGCCGTGAGACCGCCCCGGCCACGAACGGTCGTCTGTCGAGCAGAGCGGGAATGAACGGGAGCACCCACCTGGACGAGTCGCCGTCGAGCAGGCCGAGAACCTCCCCCTCCGTCATCCGGTCTATCAGCTGGTTCGCCGCTTCATCCGCGCTGATTTCACCCGTCCGGACTGCCCGGACTGCCTCGCCATACGCACTGCTTTCCATAGTCATCGTCTCTGACGAAGCCTGCTCCCGCGTTAGCGCTGCCCGACGTCCAGCGGTCATGTTCATGTACTAAAGTCTGCACCCTGTGCGCATGCACCCACGCATGCCGGGATTGCCGGCGGGCGGACAGATTGAACTGGCCGCCCGCCTTGCAGATTAGGTCCGAGTGCCAGGAGTGGCTGTTCCCAGCGGCCTCCTGGCGCCGAGCATGCCTGTTCCAGCGTGGCAATTGTTGTACTCGTAGTACTGCTGGTCGCGTGAGACCACTGCAACCTCATGGCTGAGGCGAAGCCTAGCGCCCGCGTTTGCCTGCAGGAATGTCATGGCGGACCTAAAGATGGCGACGTGGGTGGGATGCGATTCCGCCCACCTCTCCATATCCTCCAGGCTATGCCAGAAGCTCAGACCGAAGCTCTGTTCAAGGACATTGCCGTTTCCATCGCTGCTCGTCATGTACCTGTTCGCGTAGCAACCGATCGATGCACCTTCCGTCGTCAGGAAGTCCATGCCTGCTTTCAGCTGGGGTTCCACATCGCTGAAATAGGACGCACGTTCTGCGTCGTCGCAAAGGCTCCAGTCTTGGCCGGAACGGATGACCGCCAGGTTGTCGTGCGGTTCAACCCGGACGATCCCCGGGTTCCGGGGGACGACTGGATCGCCCACAGGCTTGAGGGCGTCGGTTTGCGCAATCGGCAGGCGGTCGCGCATACTGCCCCAGTACCCGTGCTCCTGGATTTCCCCAGTGAATCCTCCTGTGGCCATTCGCGCGGCGCCTTCCGGGAAGGTATTGGAAGAATATAGGGTCTCAAACCCGCGTGCTTCCGGCGTGACTGCTTCGATCCAGCGGCCGTAGTCGGAGGGCTCCAGGCCAGCACCGATCAGTGCGTCACGGTGCTTCTTGAACCAGCGACCATAGGCGTCGACATCGTCCCAATAGGCAATGATGACCTGGTTATCGAAGCCTTGTTCGTCCGTGTGGACTGCATGCTCGCGGGACATCGGTCCGTCTTCGTTGGCACACAGCTCCCACATTCCAGCGGAAGCTACTTTCGCCTCGTGAGAGAGCGGCGCCCTGCTTTGGACGCCGAGGAAGGCGCAAACAAGATTGCTGACGCCTTCCGCGAATCGCACGGAGTAGGACGGATAGGGCGGCGTATAGCCAGCACCTGCCCGCTTCGGGCGCGTCCGTTTGACAGTGAAGTGTCTCGGGATCGAAGACTCAATAGCCGGGTCTTGCCGGCTTGGGTCAGGAGCCATCTAGAGTTCCGCCATGTCTGGAAGGGCTGGCTCCTCTACGTGGCGGAACTGTTCAGGACCGGGGGCGGAATCCGCTGGCGGGGCGGCGTCGATGACGGCCCGCCGAGGAACCTTGTTGAGGACCAGCTGGGTGACATCGGGGCGGGCGTAGTGGCCTGCGGGGTCGGAAATAGTCTTCGACGCTGAGATGAGACCCAGATCTATCTCAGCGTAGATGAGGCCTTCCTGGTTTTCCGGGAGGGATTCGTGGAGTTGCTGGCCGTCGGGTCCGAAGATGCGGGCATGTCCGCCGCCGGTTTTCAGGAGTGCCTTCTGCATGTCGGTGGTGCACATTTCGTCGACCATCTCCTGGGATACGGTGGCGCAAGGAGCCAGGACGAAGCATTGGCCTTCCACGGCATAGATCCGCGAGGCGGAACTGTTGACCTCAGGGCCGAGGGCGTAAGCGCCACCTTCATAAAGGGAAAAGCTTGGCCATGCGGCGACGTGGACCTGCTCGTTTTGGGCGTACATGGCGTACTTGGACAGTGGCTGCAGGTGCTCCCAGCAGCAGAGCCCCCCGACGCGGCCCAGCTTGGTGTCCCAGACGGCAAGGTCGCTTCCGTCGCCTTCGCCGAAGATGGTGCGCTCCACAAAGGTAGGCTTGAGCTTGCGGCGCTGGGAGATGGTCTGCCCTTCACTGTCGATGAACCATTGAGCGATGTAGAGGCTGCCGCCGTGGCGTTCGCTCAGGCCCATGCTGACCATGATGTTGTTTTCCTTGGCTGCCTTTGAGATCCGCTCAGCCTGGGGAGTGCCGTACTCGAGGGAATTATCGAAGTAGCGTTGGGTGTATGGCGGTAGCCACAGGGCAGGGGCGTCGAGCCAGGCGTACCATGGGTAACCCGGGAGCCAGGTCTCGGGGAACGCAATGATCTCCGCGCCGTTACGGGCCGCGTCCTCGATCAAGGCGATCGTTTTATCGATGGTCTTGTCCAAATTGAGGAATACCGGTGCTGCCTGAACTACGGCTGCCTTGAACTGGGGGTGGGTCATTGGGATCTCCTAAAGCATGTGATGCGAGTCATAAACTGAATGCATTTCAACGGTAAGTCTCAATTCCGAGGGATTCTTGATCGAGAATCGCAGGAACGTTGACTGCGAGTGTCACGTTGAATGCACCCCCGCTTCCCTTCTGAAATTGACCGCAGAGTGGGCGCAGGGCGACGGTAAGATGGGGCATGGCCAAGGTTGTGAGCACAGCGGCGGTGTCTCCCCGGAACAGTGTTTCGTTCTGGACGGAGGCCGTCTCTGATACTTTTGTTGTCCTCGACTGCAAGGCGGGTGACGGCCGCGAGTCCATAGACGGTGAAATAGCTGTCCAGACGCTGGCGTCGATTGATCTGGCCCGCGTTCGTGCCTCCGCGCAATCCGTCCACCGCACACCAGCCGCCATTGACGCTTCCTCCGACGACTACTATCTCGTGGGCATGCAAACCGAAGGCTCATGCTTGGTAACCCAGGATGGCCGCTCGGCAGCCCTCCACGACGGCGGATTCGCGCTCTATGACACCACCCGACGGTATTCACTGCTGCTGACCGACCACTTTGAGCAACTTGTGATCCGCCTTCCGAGAACCGCTTTGGAGCGATACTTGCCCGAAGCTGCCAGACTCACCGCGCTGGCAGTAAACGCGGATCCGGGGGCTGGACGTCTTCTGGTAAATACAGTGCAGTTCCTAGCGAACGATATTGACGTACTGTCTCCCGATGTTGCCTTATCGGTCTCCCAGGGCGTTGAGCATCTGATTGTTGCTGGCTTGGGCGGCCTCACCCGGGGCGTCCCGGACGCGCACCGAATCTCCCGGCGCAAGCTCGTGCAAACCCATATCCTCGAAAACCTGGGCGACGAGTCCCTCAGTATCAAATCCATCGCAAGCGACCTTCACCTATCTCCGAGCAGCATCCACCGCGCCTTCGCAGCGGACGGTGAGACAGTGATGGGCTGGGTCTGGCAGCAACGTCTAAAGAGGATCCGGGAGACCTTATTGACCGGAAGATATGAGGGCACACTGACGGACTTGTTTCTTACGTGGGGATTCTCGGACCCCTCGCACTTCAGCCGGGCCTTCCGCCAGCGGTACGGACACGCGCCCTCGCAATTGCTGCGGCCGCTAGCCGACGACGCCTGGGCAGACCGGCGGCGGGACCCCGATCAATGGCCCTGACCGGACTGCAGCCTGGGCTAGCGCGAAACCAGATGCTGGGAAAGCAGCGCGGCGGAGTCCCGCAGTTCAACACTTCCTTCGTCGACTCCGACCACGAGGCCGAAGCCCTCGTCAGTCGTGAAGTCATGACGGTAGCCGTTGATCCACAACAACAGAACCATGAGCGTCCAGGCGATACGCTTGTTACCGTCAATGAGCGGATGGAAGCGGGCCACCGACTCCAGCAATGCGGCCGCCTTCATCGCCAATTCCGGATAGGCCTCAGTGCCCATGACTGTTGTCGCTGGCCTGGCCAGTGCCGAGGCGAGCAGGCCGACGTCGCGGATGTGTAACCCGTACCGGTCGATTACCTGCAGTGCGTCCTCAATGTCGAGGTACGCGGTCACGCGTCCTCAAGGCGGGTCAGCAGCTCGGCGTCATGGCCCATAACGAAATCAAGGCCCGCACTAATCTCACGCCGGCGCGCGTGGCGCTGCAAGACAAGCTCGGCACCCTGCAAGAGCAACGCCGACTTGGACGTATGTTCCTCGGCTGCGAGCTCCTCGAGCCGGCGATCGAGGTCTTCCGGGACGCGGAGGTTCATTGCCAGGCCCTTATGGTACCAAAACGGTACAAACTATCAGCGGAGACGCCTCATCTACACTTCCCGCCCGTGATGCGAGAAAAGTAGCGCTTTCGACCAACCCGAACACCCATCTAGCACGATTCGATCGCGGCGTCTTCGAACGCTGCAATCGACTTCACCATGTGAACTACGTGCTAAGGGTCCCCTTTCGCGAAGTACGGACCCTGCTGCCCGGAATCCCTCCACTCGACCAAGCCACTTCGCAGGAACAGGCGCTTCGCATGAACGTCCTCATGGAGGCAGGCAAAGCCGACGGCAAACCATTCATCATTGCTTTCGACCTTGACCTGCCCAGATTCAGAGTTCCATTCGATAGTCACAAAAGATAAACGCAAGTAACGCCGATAACGGCGCACATGTCGAGCATGAAAACATCGAGTCTGCAATCGCATGTGGGTCATGCCTGCCCGGTTACATGGTAGGGGACGAACGTTGGCCACCAAGCGTCATCAGTGGTGCAGCTGCATGCGTTGGAGGACGGTGGCGGATATTTCTTCCACGGACATGGACGCGGAGTTGACGTAAGGGATGTTGTTGGCCCGGTACATGTCCTCGGCATTGCGCAGCTCGAAGGCGCACTGATTCAGTGAGGCGTAGTTGCTGCCCGGGCGGCGTTCCTGCCGGATCTGGCTGAGGCGAACGGGCTGGGAGGTCAGCCCGAAACATTTGCTCGCGAAGGGCAGCAAGGGTTTCGGGAGAGTCATGGTGTCGAAGTCTTCCTCCACCAGGGGGAAGTTCGCGGCGAGGATGCCGTGTTGCAGGGCCAGGTACATGGTGGTGGGAGTTTTCCCGCACCGCGACGGCGCGATGAGTATCAGCTCGGCGCGTTCGAGCGCCCGAAGCGACTGACCGTCGTCGTGCTCTATCGCGTATTCGACGGCGGCCATGCGGGATTGGTAGCGGACGGCGTCACCCACGCCGTGGGCCTGGCCGGGCTTGCCGTTGGCCTGCGCGCCAAGGGTCTGTTCGAGTTGTCCGATGTGCGTGCCGAACAAGTCGAAGAACTGCCCGCGGCTCCGGGAAAGGATGGCACGGATGTCCTGCCCCACAGCCGTGGAAAAGATGATCGGCAGGGAACCGCTGTCCGCGACCCGGTCGATCAGTGCCACCACCTCACGCGCTTGCTCGCTGGTGGTGATGAACGGGATGGTGCGCCGTTCCAGCCGCTGGCCGGGAAACTGGGTCAGCAGCGTGTTGCCGAGTGTTTCAGCCGTGATTCCGGTGCTGTCGGAAAGGAAGAACACCGTGGGGGCGGGCACGGAGCCCGCCCCCGCGGTGGTGTGGTTTGCCATTTAGGCGGTGGTGCTGGTGGTACGTGTGGTGCGGGCCAGGCGCAGCCAGGTCTCGGTTACGGCATCGGGGTTCAGCGAAATCGAACTGATGCCCTGTCCGAGCAGCCACTCGGCAAAGTCCGGGTGGTCGCTGGGGCCTTGGCCGCAGATTCCCACATAGCGGCCCTTGGCGCGACATGCGGTGATCGCCAATTCCAGCAATTTGGTCACTGCCGGATTCCGCTCATCGAAGCCCTCAGCAACCAGGGCGGAGTCACGATCCAGTCCCAGAGTGAGCTGGGTGAGGTCGTTGGAGCCGATGGAGAAACCATCGAAGTACTCCAGGAACTCATCGGCCAGGAGTGCGTTGGCCGGCAGTTCGCACATCATCACGATCTCCAGCCCATCCTCGCCCCGGCGGAGCCCATTGGCGGCGAGGAGTTCAATCACACCGCGAGCCTCGTCCAAGGTCCGGACGAACGGGACCATCAGCTTGATGTTGCTCAGGCCCATCTCGTTGCGGACGTACTTCAAGGCTTCGCACTCGAGTTCGAACGCTTGGCGGAAGGACGCCGACAGGTACCGGGACGCGCCACGGTACCCGATCATCGGGTTCTCCTCCTCCGGCTCGAAAGCCGGACCACCGATGAGGTTGGCGTACTCGTTGGACTTGAAGTCCGAGAGCCGGATGATGACCGGGTCCGGCGCAAACGCCGCCGCGATGGTGGCGATGCCTTCGGCCAGGCGGCGGACATAGTAATCGCGGGGACCATCGTAAGCGGCGGTCTTTTCCTGGATTTGCCGGACGGTGTAGTCATCCAAGGCAGCCGGGCGCTCAATTTCGCCTGCCACCGCCAGCAAGGCGTTGGGGTGGACGCCGATCTGTCGATTGATGATGAACTCCAGGCGGGCCAGGCCCACGCCATGGTTGGGGAGCCTGGAGAAACTGAACGCCTGTTCCGGGGTACCCACGTTCATCATGATCTTCACCGGAGCTTCCGGCATGGTCTCCACGCTGGTCTCGTGCAAGGAGTACTCGAGCAAACCCTCATAGACCAGACCGGCCTCCCCCTCAGCGCAGGACACCGTGACCGGGGCCCCGTCTTTGAGGATCTGGGACGCATACCCGGTACCGACGACGGCGGGGATACCCAGCTCCCGGGCAATGATCGCTGCGTGGCAGGTCCGTCCGCCACGGTCGGTGACAATAGCCGCGGCCTTCTTCATGATCGGTTCCCAGTCCGGATCCGTCATGTTCGCCACCAGGACATCACCCTCTTGGAAGGAGGCCATCTGATCGATCGAGGTCAGCACCCGAACCTGCCCGGCACCGATCCGCTGACCGATCGCCCGGCCTTCCACCAACACCGTGGAACGTTCCGTGAGCGTGTACCGGGACGTGGTCCCGGCGGCCTTACGGGACTCGACGGTTTCCGGACGAGCCTGAAGAATGTACAGCTCACCATCCACACCGTCCTTACCCCACTCAATATCCATCGGACGGCCATAGTGTGCCTCGATGGCTACAGCGTGCCGGGCGAGCTCCTGGACTTCGGCATCGGTCAGGCTGAAACGGCTCCGCAAATCCTGCGCCACAGGAACGAAGTCAACGGTCCGGCCAACTTCCTCCGAGTCCGTGTAGACCATCTGAACGGCCTTCTCCCCCAGTCCGCGCTTGAGCACGGCCGGACGACCGGCTGCCAGGGCCGGCTTGTAAACATAGAACTCGTCCGGGTTCACAGCACCCTGGACCACGGCCTCCCCCAGCCCATACGAGGACGTAATGAACACAGCGTCCGTGAAGCCGGTTTCGGTGTCCATGGTGAACATCACGCCAGAGGCGCCGACGTCGGAACGCACCATCCGCTGAATACCGGCCGACAGCGCCACTTCAGAATGCGTGAAGCCGTGATGCACCCGGTAGGCTATGGCCCGGTCGTTATACAGGGAAGCGAACACATCCTTGATGGCCAGGAGAATGTTGTCTATGCCACGGATGTTCAGGAACGTCTCCTGCTGACCGGCGAATGATGCATCCGGAAGGTCCTCAGCCGTGGCGCTGGAACGCACCGCCCACGACACATCCCCACCATGCTCCTGCGTAAGGCGCTCATAAGCGGTCCGGATGTCTCCTTCGAATCCGGCCGGGAACGGTGTTTCACGAATCAAGGTGCGAATTTCCTGGCCGACTTTGGCCAAAGCAGTGACGTCGCTGCTGTCCAGGCCTTCCAGGATGCCTTCGATCCGGGCATCCAACCCGGACTCCGCCAGAAAACGCCGGTAAGCGTCCGCCGTCGTCGCGAATCCGCCCGGAACTTTCACCCCGGCAGAGGCGAGATTCCGGACCATTTCGCCAAGCGATGCATTTTTGCCGCCAACCTGGTCAAGGTCGGACAAGCCAAGCTCCGAAAACCAAAGAACGTTAGTCATAAATTGTGTCCTCCATTGGGCACGCTCTGACAAGCGCTAAAAAACTAGGTCATGCAAGGATCAAGGCACCAGCTCAGTGGAAGCAAATAGATGTGACTCGCGCAACATACCCACGAAGTAACGAAAGGTCATCAAGCTCGTGGGCAGCGGATCAAACGTGACTCAGGAAACTCGTGCTCAGAGGCAGGGAGTCGGCACAGATGATTCGATGGTGTCCATCATCCGGAGTGTTGGCGAGCAACTCCCTCCAAGCCCGCCGCCTCCCAAAAGCGTGGCGCTCCAGTCAACTGATTGGACCTCCGCCCTACAACTTTCGAGGAGCGGAGGCCCAATCCAGGAGCATCACCGAATTGGCCTGAATGTAAGACACCCCGGACCTCCGGGAGTCTTAGGCGTCATGGTCTTCGGTTTAGTCCTTGCTGCTGAAGGCGGCGTCGAAGCTGGTTTGCGACGCCGGGAAGTCGAACTTCTTCAGCGCCGCGAGGGCTTCGGGGGCGCCGTGGAGGCGGTCCATGCCTGCGTCTTCCCATTCCACGCTGATGGGTCCGGTGTAGCCGATGGCAGTCAGGGCCCGGAAGGACGATTCCCAGGGCACGTCACCGCGTCCGGCGGAGACAAAGTCCCAGCCACGGCGCGGATCGCCCCAGGGCAGGTGCGAGCCCATCACGGTGTTCCGGCCGGTGGGGCGGAGCTTGGTGTCCTTGCAGTCCACGTGGTAAATCCGGTCCTTGAAGTCCCAGATGAAGGACACGGGGTCGATGCCCTGCCACATGAAGTGGGACGGGTCCCAGTTCAGGCCGAACGCTTCCCGGTGTCCGATCGCTTCGAGGGTCCGGACGGTGGTCCAGTAGTCGTAGGCGATCTCGGAGGGGTGGACTTCGTGGGCGAAGCGGACCCCGCATTCGTCGAAGACGTCCAGGATGGGGTTCCACCGGTCGGCGAAGTCCTGGTAGCCGGCCTCGATGACCTTTTCCGGGACGGGCGGGAACATCGCGACGTATTGCCAGATGGAGGAGCCGGTGAAGCCGACCACGGTGTCCACGCCCAGGGCGCGAGCCAGACGGGCGGTGTGTTTCATTTCTTCGGCGGCGCGTTTGCGGACGCCTTCGGGTTCCCCGTCGCCCCAGACGCGGGATCCGACGATTGCTTCGTGGCGGAAGTCGATGGGGTCATCGCAGACGGCTTGGCCCTTGAGGTGGTTGGAGATGGCCCAGACCTTCAGGTTGTACTTTTCCAGGATGGCGAGTTTGGATTCGACGTAGCCGGGTTCGTCCCAGCGCCAGACGTCCAGGTGGTCTCCGGAGACGGCGATTTCCAGGCCGTCGTAGCCCCAGCCCGAGGCAAGGCGCGCGACTTCCTCGAAGGGAAGGTCGGCCCACTGGCCGGTGAACAGGGTGAACGGCCGGGTCGGTTGATCGGGCATGATTCTATCCGTTCTGGTTGGATCGCTTACGCCGCGGCATATGCGATGACGTTTTCTTTGGTTGCTTGTGCCTTGTCCAGTGCGGCCACTACTCGGCCGGACCGCATGACCATCACTCTGTCGGAGAGCTCGAGCAACTCGGGGAGTTCGCTGGAAATCACGAGTACGGCTACGCCTCTGCGAGCCAGTTGTTCGATCAGACGGTGGATCTCGGCCTTCGCGCCGATGTCGATGCCCTTTGTTGGCTCGTCCAGGATGAGGACCTTGGGATTGCTGGCCAGACAGCGTGCGATGATGACCTTTTGCTGGTTGCCGCCGGACAGGGACTGTATCGGCGTTTCCGCAGAGGGGGTCCTGACATCAAGTTCTTTGATGTAGTCGCCAACCATCTTCTTTTCGTGGCCCCTCTTCAGCACGCCCCACTTGCTGATCTGTTTCAGGAGAGTCAGGGTGGTGTTTTCGCGGATGGACAGCATGGGGATGATGGCCTGCAGCTTTCGCTCCTCCGGGACGAGGGCAATGCCGGCGGCGATGCCGTCAGACGCACCATGGAGACGTAGTTTCCGGCCGTTGATCTCTACGGTTCCTGCGTCTGGTTTGTCTGCCCCGTAGATGCACCGGGCGACCTCTGTCCGGCCTGCGCCGACGAGTCCTGCCAGTCCAACGATTTCCCCTGCGTGCAGTCGAACATTCACGTCCTCAAACGCTCCCGCACGGCTTAGACCCCGCGCCTCAAGAACCAGTTCACCGCGTTCGCGGGGAATATGCTCGTAAAGGTCCACGTCCCGGCCCACCATCAACTGCACGACGGATCGGGCATCTAGCTCACCCGCGGGGACGGATGAGGCCACGGTCTTGCCTTCGCGGATGACGGTTATCCGGTCGGCCAGGGTGAAGACTTCCTCCAGTTTGTGCGAAACGTACATGATCGCCAAGCCCTTGCCCCGAAGCTCGTTGACGAGCTTGTACAGCTTCTCAACGTCCTGCTCGGTCAGGGCGGTGGTTGGCTCATCCATGATGATCACTCTCGCGTCCTGGGCTATGGCGCGCGCGATTTCCACCATCTGGCCGTCCACCGTTGAGAGCGCCATGGCAGGAGTGTCGAGGTTGAGGTGCGGTGCAACCTGGTCGAGTGCCTTCCTTGCCCGCTTGCGGATCTCGCGGCGAGAGAGGATGCCGTTGCGTCCACCCCAGTTTCCCAGCAGTACATTTTCGGCTACGGACAGGTCCGGGACCAGGTTGTGCTCCTGGTAGATGGTTGCAATCCCGGCGGCTTTGGAAGCCGCTGTACTGGAGGGCATGAGTTCGCCGTCCACGTACACGCCCCCTTCGTCGGGAGTGTAAAACCCGCTGAGCGTCTTAATCAGCGTCGATTTACCGGCTCCGTTCTCACCACAGACGCAGTGCACCTCTCCGGCATGAAGTTCGAAGTTCATGCCGGAGAGGGCGACGACGCCCGGAAACAGTTTTACGAGATTACGTGCTTCAACGATTGCTGGAGCACGTCCGGGCGTCTTAGTCACGGCAGTTCTCTCCTCAGGAAGGTGAGTCCATCTCTGGCCAGCGCGTCCATGGACGGTGCCACCGGCCGCCAGAGCGAAACAGCCTTGGCGATTTCCTCCACCGTGGGAAGGAACGATTCGACCACAATGGAACCTTGGTAATCGATCGTTTTCAACGCGTCAAAGGTCTCGGACCAAGGAACGTGTCCGCTGCCGGGCGTTCCGCGATCGTTTTCTGACACTTGGAAATGGAAGACCTTGTCACCGGCAGAGGTGATGGCCGCAGCGATGTTCTTCTCTTCGATGTTCATGTGGAACGTGTCCAGCATCAGGCCCACGTTGTCCCGGCCGATCAATTCGCAGAGTTCCAGTCCCTGCTCGACGGTGTTGACCAGGTCCGTTTCGAAGCGATTGAGCGGTTCTATGGCCAGGGTAACGCCTCGTGCGGAGGCGTAGTCGGCCACTTCCCGCAGACTGTCGGCTGCCCACTGGCGCTGCTGCCGACGTTCCTCGGGGGGAAGGAGCCGTGCTTTGCCGGTGGCGGAGTACATCGGGCCGGCCACGTGGGGGGATCCGACGGCTTGAGCGATGTCAACGCAGAGTTTCAGGTAGTCAATGCCCTGCCGCCGCTTCTGCGGGTCTTCGTGTGAGACGTCGCGATCGGGTCCGAATGCACCGCAGATGGACACGGGCAGTCCGGTCCGTTCCGAGGCCTTCTTCAGTGCTTCCGCACTGACTACGGCCGGGTCTTCAATGCAGACCTCGATCAGGTCGTAGCCCATCTCCTTGGCGACGTCGAACTGATCAACGTCCTGGTCTGTGAACGGGGAGACCAGGATGAAGGTGCTGACTCCGAATTGGTATTTACTCATTGGGCCACAGCTCCTGTTCCAGCTTCTTCATTTCGTTGATGGCCTTTTCGGTGTAGGGGTCCAGGAACTCCAGGTGGCCGCCACGGGCCATCATGGCGAAGGGATTCGACGCGGCGGGAAGAAGTTCGAAGGTCAGGTAGCCGTCGAAGTTGATGTCCTTCAGCGTCTGCAGTGTCGGACGGAAGTCGATGTGTCCTACACCGGGGGCTGCCCGGTTCGAGTCGGCCAGGTGGACGTGGTTGACCTTGCTGCCGGCGCGGGCGAAGGCACCGTGGATGGTGTCTTCTTCGATGTTCATGTGGAAGAGGTCTCCGTGCACGCCGGCATTTTTCAGACCGGTAGCGTCCAGGAGTTCAACGGCGCGGTCGAGCCGGTTCAGGAAATGCGTCTCGTAGCGGTTCCACGGTTCGAGGGTGATGTTGATGCCGACGCTGGCCGCGTATTCGCCAAGTGTGCGGACGTTCTCCACAGCCCATTCCCATTCCTGTTCATCGCTCGCCAGGGCTTCGGTCTTGCCCACCGGGGACGGCCCGACGATGATGGTCGGAGCTCCGACGGCGGCGGCGAAGTCAGCTACTGACTTGCCGTAGTCCAAGGCCTTCTGCCGGTTGGCGGCGCTGGGGTTGATCAGGTCGCGTTCCTCTCCAAACCAGATGCTGCAGATGGAACTGACGTCGATACCGGCGTCGCTGGTCAGTTTGTTGATCTCATCGACGTTGTGCGTTGCCGGTTCTCCGACCAGTTCGATGGCGTCGTAGCCATAACGGGCGACGCGGTCAATGCCTTTGGCGATGTCTTCCTGGTAGTAGACGATGGCGTTGTAGGAATACTTGAAGCGGGACATGTTTCTCCTTGATGGAATTGGTGTTGCTGCCTGGCCAAGCGGCGAGGCCTGGCCAAGCAGCCGAGGGGTGAGCTGCGCTAGTCCTTGAAGATGTTGCCCCAGAGAGTGGGGTCATCGACGTTCTCTTTGGTGATGAGCTTGGTGTCAGTCAGCTGCATCTTGGGCACCTGCTTGCCGTCAAGCAGGTCAACCTGGGCCTGAAGGGCCAGTGCGCCCATCTCAAACGGGTTCTGGTCCATCGTGGCGTCCTGGACACCATTGCGGATCCGGTCAAGGGCAAGGGGTGTGCCGTCTACTCCGACGAGCGGGATGTGGTTTGCGGCGCCCACCGGAGCGTCCTTGTTGATCTGTGAGAGGCCGGAGACTATTCCCCGCACCATTTCGTCGTTGTGGCTGAAAAGGCCATTGATACTGGAATCTGCGGTGAAGTTATCGACGGTCAGGGACAGCGCGTTGTCTGCAGTCCACTGTGCGTCACGGCCGATGACCTTGATGCCGGGGAACTGCTTGATGCCATCGTTGAACCCCTTGCCACGCAGAATCGCGTGGTAAGCACCCTTGGCTCCTTGGTACTCAAGGACGGTTCCCTTTTCTCCCATCAGTTTGGCCAAGGCTTCAGCGCCAAGCTTGCCGGCCTTTTCGTTGTCGAAGGCGACGGCAGCGTCGGCGATGTCACCCGGGATGACCGAGTCCACGGTGGTGACGGTCTTTCCGGCATCGTGGATCATCTGGACTCCGGGAACCAATTCAGCGGAGTTATTCGGGCTGAGGACAATGCCGTCCACACCCTGGGCGAGTTGGTCCTGGATTTGGCTGATCTGCGTGCTGGAATCGCCCTTGGCATCAAGGACTGTGACCTCCACGCCGAGTTCCTTCGCCTTATCCTTGACACCCTGCCCGAGGGCAACCATGAATTCAAAACTCTGGCTATAGAGCAGGACGGCGATCTTCTTAGTCTTCGTTCCGTCGTTGGCTTCCTGGGCGGCGCTGGGTGCGCAGCCGGTGAGGGCTATGGCTGCGGCGGAGACTGCCGCGAGGACCGCCAGTTTGGGTGAGGTCTTCATTGACTTACTCTTTCTGTTGGGTGCTAGGACATGCCGGCTGTGCCGGCTGTATGCGGGTGAGCTGTTAGGCCGAAGTTCCGGTGGTGTGCGCTGTGGCTGGCCCGGTAACCGGGCTGCCCGCCGTCGTCGGGTCTGTCGCCGCCGGCGGTCCGATCCTGCGTTTCCTTGACAGGTTCTTCTGGACGTACTTGTAGCGGTACACGTCCAGGGCGGCCGCAGCGAAGATGACGACGCCCTGGACAATGCGGTCGTAGGACGACGGGATTCCGAGAAGGTTTACGGCATTGGAGACCATCGCGATCAACAGCACGCCGAGCAGTGTGCCCTTGATGTTTCCTTGGCCACCGAAGAGGCTTGTTCCGCCGATGACCACGGCGGCAATGACGGTGAGTTCAATGCCGTCGCCGGCACGCGGGCTTCCGGAGGCCAGACGACCGGTGAGCAGAAGACCCGCCATTCCCGCCGAGAGGCCGGCGATAATGTAAGCGTTCATCGTGACTCGATCGACGCGGATGCCTGCAAGCAGGGCTGCTTCCTTGTTGCCGCCGACGGCGTAAATGGAACGTCCGTAGGTAGTTCGGGTCAGGACCAAGTGGGCCAGGAAAGCCAGCACCAGAACGGCCGGTATGAGCAAAGGAATTCCGGCGATCTTCGCGCTGACCATATCGGTGAGCACCTTCGGCACAGGCGTGATGTTGCCGCCGTCCGAGTAGGCGAAGGCGATTCCCGAGCCGGCGGAGAGTGTTGCCAGGGTCGCGATCAGCGGGGATATGCCCAGCTTCGTGACCATCAGTCCGTTGACCGCTCCGACTCCGGCGCCAACTACGAGGCCGGTCAGGAGTCCGATTGCCGGCGGCATATCCATGTTGACGATCACGCCCATGGACAGCACGGACGACAGGGCAGCCGTAGATCCTACCGAGACGTCGATGCCGCCGGTAAGGATCACGAAGGTCATGCCGATGGCGAACACACCGAGGATCGTGCACTGGTAGAGCAGGTTTACCAGGTTGACTGTGGTCAGGAATACCGGGCTCAGGAACGTCAGCAGTACACCGAAGAGCAAGACGACGACCAGCAGGCCCTGCGCACCGATGAAGTCGCCGACGCCGGAGAGCCGTGAACGGGACTCGTCGTGGGATTTTCCGGGGCCAGCCCTCCCGGAAACCGGACCGGCAGAGCCGGTGGCTGTTTGTGGCTGCATGTTTGTATCTCCAGTCAATTCGACACTTCCTCGGGTCGGAAGTGCTAGTGGCTGCCGAAGAGTTCGGCGTTGGTCTTCAAGGTGATGGGCGCGCCATCTTGGCGGGCGGAGTCGGCGGTGGCCATGACGAGTTGCAGGCTCTGAATGTTGTCGGTGACATCCGTCTCAGCCTTGTTCCCGGTTTCGATGGCGTCGCGGAACGCTTCGAGGGTTCCCAAGCGTTCCTCCACCGGCAACGGGTCCAAATCGATGTGCATGACGCCGGAGCGTTCCACGGCGCCGGCGAGGAATACGGTGTCGAACAGTGATGCGAAGTTGATGGTGACCTCGTTGTTCTTCCACGTAATGGCGCCCTTGCTGCCTTGGATTTCCCAGTCACCGTCCCAGCTGGTCTGCGGGCCATATGAGCTCCATGATCCGGTGTAGACGACGCGTGCCCCGTTGTCGCAGTCGAACTGCACCACCGCGGACGCGTTGCCCTTGAACCTCGAGGTGCCGGTGTTCCAGGACCGTGCACGGACTGCGGTGGGTTGGACACCAACGATGCCGCGGAGCTGGTCAAGATGATGGATCATGGCATCCACGATCAAGGGTTCATCCATTTCGAGCCTGAAGCCTTCGAACGGCGGGTTCTTCTTGTAGTCGACGAAGACATGCTCGAGGTCTCCAATAACTCCGTCGCGTATGAGCCGCTGAACGGTGCGGGCTGCGCGCTTGAAACGGTAGTTCTGTGACACCATGGCCTGTTTCCCGGATTTCTCTGCCGCTTCGATAATCCGGACGCCGTCTTCAAGGCTGTGCGCAAGTGGCTTCTCAATGAGTGTGTGTACGCCTGCTTCCAGAGCAGGGATGGCCACGGCTGCGTGGTATTCGGGTGGAACGATGACCAAGGCAGCGTCGAACGTATCTTTGTGGTCCAGCGCGTCCTCGATAGTGGCGTACGCGGGGATTCCGTACTGTTCACCAGCGGCCCGTGCGGCGTCGGAGTTGACGTCGACAACACCGGCCAGCTCCCAACTTTTGCTGTGGTGAATCACGTTCAGCCATGAGGCGCCCCAGGCGCCGAGGCCTACTTGGATGATTTTCATTGCTGCACTCCTTCTAACTCTTTTGTGTTTGGGACGTCGACCCATTCGCCGCCCTTACTGGATTTGATGATGCTTTCGGTGAGGATGGCTGACCTGAGGCCGTCCTGGAACGTGGGCAGGCCTTCGCGGACGTCACCGTCGATGGCGGCATAGGTATCGGCCACGAACGCATTGAAGGCATCCTGATAACCCTGCGGATGGCCAGCTGGCAGAACACTCAGCCGTGCTGCGTCCGGGCTAAGCACCTCCGGGTCACGGACAAGCAATTGGGACCCCGCCCGCTTGCCTAGCCACAACGTCTCCGGGGCTTCCTGGTCGAACTGGAGGGTGCCCTCCGAACCCGCGATCTCGATCATCAGGCGGTTCTTCCGTCCAGGAGCAACCTGGCTTACCAGGAGATTTCCCACGGTGCCGGATTCAGTGGCGAAAACAGCGGCAACGAGGTCCTCGGTCTGGATGTCCTTGTTGTTCGTCCGGCCCGAGAAGAGAGTCCGGCTCAGGGCGCCGACTTTTGTTATGTGTTCACCGCTTACGAATTCGACAAGGTCGCACAGATGGGAGCCGATATCGGCGAACGCCCGTGAGGGCCCACCCAAAGTGGCGTCAACTCGCCAGTTGTCGTCTTCCCGGGAGAGCAGCCAATCCTGAAGGTAGGAGCCCTGGATGGCGGAGATCCGTCCCGTTTGGCCCGATGCAATACGTTCCCGGGCTTCCCGGATCATCGGATGGAAGCGATAGACGAAGGGAACGGTCGCAACAGTCCCGGCCTTGGCGGCCAGCTCTACAAGTTCGGTTGCGTCCTGGACGTTGGTGGCCAAAGGCTTCTCACAAACCACATGCTTGCCTGCTTTCAGCGCGGCCTCAGCCAGTCCGTAGTGAGTGCCGTTTGGCGTGCAGATGTGGATGACGTCGATGGCGTCGTCTTCGACGAGGTCCTGTACGGAGTCGTAGGCCTGCTGCACACCCAGGCGGTCTTTGGCGCGGTCGGCGCTGGTACGGCTCGAGGACGCAATGCCGGCGATATCCGCCCCTGCAGCACGGGCGGCTCGGCTGTGCACCTCGGCCATGAACCCGGCGCCGACGAACCCGGCCCGTAACCGGGAGGGGGCTGTCGTGGTTCTGTCGTTTTCCATGCCGAAACAGTGACACGCAGCACCTGACTTTGGTCAGGGGCCCAGCAAAAGTCTGCACCTT
Source organism: Arthrobacter sp. GW822-FHT05G07 (assembly GCF_058799755.1). Classification (NCBI taxonomy): domain Bacteria; kingdom Bacillati; phylum Actinomycetota; class Actinomycetes; order Micrococcales; family Micrococcaceae; genus Arthrobacter; species Arthrobacter sp. GW822-FHT05G07. The sequence continues at coordinate 251,294 of NZ_JBXALT010000002.1, forward strand.
TTGACGCTGAGGACGGTCGAATGCACGCCCAAGTTGCACTTTTTGATGCTTAGCACTTCGCCGGGTGGACGGGAACGAGTGAGCAGCTTGACACTGAGTGGAGATGAGGGCCCGCAGGGGCCGGTGAGCCCGATGCGTCAGCAATTCAGGCGCACACAAACAACCTCTTTTGAGCCCTGAATTGGAGTGACATGGACAACGGCGGACCCGGCGAGCTTCTGCAAATCCTGCGGGACGGACAACCCCGAACCAGAGCCGACTTGGCTGGGACAACAGGGTTGGGCCGAGCCGCCGTCAGTTCCCGCCTTGAGCCGCTCCTGAAGCTGGAACTGGTGATACCCGTATCAGGGGCGCCTTCTACTGGAGGCCGTCCATCGGCGCGGCTAGCTTTCAACCCAGGCGCAAAGTTGGTGGCGGCTGCAGACGTTGGTGCCACTCACGCCACCGTGGCACTCACGGACCTGTCAGGAGCGGTACTCGTGGAAACCACAGAGCGGATGGAGATTTCGTGCGGACCCGAAACGGTCCTGGACTGGCTTTTGACGATGGTGAATGGACACTTGAAAGTGCTGGAGCGTCCGACTGCTGATGTCATCGCAGTCGGCATTGGGCTACCTGGCCCCGTTGAGCACTCCACTGGGAAGCCGACGAGCCCCCCGATCATGCCAGGATGGGACGGATTCGATGTTCCCGCTTACATTCAGCAAACCTTGGGCGTACCCGTACTCGTGGATAACGATGTCAACCTTATGGCACTTGGTGAGAGGGCCACCCGCTGGCCAAACGAGGAGAACATGATCTTCCTCAAGGTCGCCACCGGGATCGGATCGGGAGTGGTTAGTGGAGGAGAATTGCAGCGGGGCGCAGCAGGTGTCGCTGGAGACGTCGGCCATATTGCTGTTTCCCGCGGGGCAGGAATTCTGTGTCGCTGTGGCAAGAGTGCCTGTCTGGAAGCCATAGCGGGCGCCCCGGCCATCGCCGCCCAGCTCCGCGAGAACGGACTGGGGGCAACCAACGGAAGCGACGTCGTTTCGCTCGTTCGTTCCGGGAATCCAGCTGCTATCCAAGCGGTCCGCCAGGCGGGCCGTGACATCGGAGAAATGCTCAACATGTGCGTGAGCTTCATCAACCCATCCCTGATTGTTGTGGGCGGCTCGCTTGCCCAATCCGGAGAACACCTCATGGCAGGAATACGCGAAACGGTCTATGCACGATCAACGCCATTGGCGACCCAGCACCTGAACATCACCCAATCCGCAACCGGGCCGGAAGCTGGAGTGGTTGGGGCCAGCATCTTGGCCGTCGAGCATGTCCTCTCCCCCCACCGAGTAAATCAACTGGCAACCCGGCTGCTTTCCGGCGGAAAAGAAAATATCAATCGGCAGGAAGAGCCCGCTCCCCCGACACCCTGGCCGCTTCTTGAGGCGATGGCCAAACAATTGCAGGACGCACCTACGTGACCACCTCTCTGCACTGATTCGGTTAGACAGCCGCGCGTGGGTTTGGACCTGCCGCCACGGCCCTTTCTCCAAATACGTACCTGTGCACGACATGCTCATGCAGGCCTCGACGGCACCAATATAAGCACATCAACGCGCCAGCCGAAGGCGCATCCAGGGGTAAAATTGCCCTACCAGCGGACCTCATTTTCGGCCGGTCTGACGAGTCACCGCAACCGCTTCCTTAAGGCGCCGTGGCAGCTCACACGACTGCCATGATGCTCGGCTGGTGAAGGAGGATGGCATGCCTCAATCTGGTGACGCAAACAGCGCCCGTGTGCGACGATACGCAGTGCCGGAAGGGCTCACTCCCGAGCAAAGGTTTGAGCATTGGCGGGTGTGGTACGGCAACGCCGTCGAAACACCGATGCGGCTGGAAAGGTCAGAAGGCGAGAGTCCTGCGTCCGTCAGTCCCTCAGCCATTAATCTTGCCGGACCGGGCTTCAGCCTCATAGAGATGCACAACACCCCCGCGCTGGGCTTTTGGGCGCCGAATCCCGACTCCACGGATCTGCGCCTTGCATACTTCCGTAAGGCATCAGGCCTGACCCTGGATCTCAACGGCATACCCGAACCAATTCCGACGGGCTCGGTGAGATTCATCGACACGTCGCTGGGCGGCAGTTTCGATGCCCCCGAAGGGTTTCACGCACAACAGCTCAACATAGACCGCATCAGTCTCAACGTCAGCGAAGGCGGACTGCGCTCCCTTCTTCGCCTGCCTGACCTTGCAAGCCACCCAATTGTGGGCACCTTCGTGGTCCCCGCCTTGATGAGTTGGAAGAGGCCGGGCATTGACAGTGAGGCATCAGCAACCGGCGAGATCCTCCGATCCGTCATGGCAACCTTGGTGGGTTCCCTGCTCGAATCGCCGGTCGACGATGAGGCACAGAAACCCGCACTAAGCCGGGCGGTAAAGAAATACCTTGAGACCAGCTTCGATAACCCAAGTCTGGACGTGGCAATGATCGCCGGAAAGTTCAACCTCTCCCGTCGCTCCTTGTTCTACTTTTTTGAGACTGAAGAACTCCGTCTGGGTGAGCGAATTCGCGCCTTGAGAACGCGGAAAGCACTGGAGCTCCTACTTCAAGCCGATGCCCAAAGAATCACCTACTCAGAAATTGCCGCACGGTGCGGATTCACTAACGTTCAAAGCATGCGCCGGGCAATCAAAGAGTTTACGGGGATGAATATCAGGGAGATCCATAAATCCGAGCCCGTCGTTCATATGGCCCTGCAACAACTGCGGCAGAGACTCAACTCTGCAACCTGACCGGACCGGCGATTGACGGCGCCAACAACGCGCTGTTCGAACCTTGCCCAGGCGCGCGGACGGGACCACTCGGGAAACGGCGCCCGCGCATTATTGAGGTGCCGCGCTCCCCATGGATTTCAGCTGGGAGAGCGCAATGCGGGCGCGGCGAATGAACCGGAAAGCCCTCCACGCCCCGTAGAAGGCAGCAGCAAAGCAGACCGGGCCAATGACAAGGAGTGGCCACGGTGCGTAGAAAACGCGCAAGCCCGCCTGAGCGGTGCCGGCCTCAGAAGTCAGCGTTGCCTCGGCCGCGCCGCTCTGGATCATGGGTGCCCGCGCGAGTGTGGCGTGCAGGTCAATGCTCGCTCCTGGAAGGAGGCCATCGGGTGTGTCGAATTCCAACCTCGTCGCCGTTGCCGGCCAGCCTGAGAGGTCCATGTGAGCGGACGGATGCAGGATGGTGTTGCCGGTGTTGCGTATGGGCAGAGTGAAGTCGAGGTTGTCCCCGTTGTGTTTCCAGCTCAGGCTGCCGTGGGCCAGTGATTTGGCTGCCGTGCCGGCAACGTTGAGGTAAATTCGGACGCCTTGGCGTTGAATCGTGTCCAGTCGAATGGCGGTATCACCATTGACCGCGGTGGTCTTGCCTTGGACAGTGGGGCTTTGGATGATGAGCCCTCCTGCGTAGTCTCCTGGAGGGGTGCCTTCGGGAACGGTGAGACGGAAGGGCACTTTCAGGTCCGTGTTGGCGGGGACGGTGATCTGTTCCGTATCAAGCTCGGCCCACGCCCCCACACCTTCGCGGGGGGCGGATTGTGCGGCCATCGCAAAGGTTCCCTGCACCGTGTTCTCCCCGTCTACGGGATACGTCAGCAGGGTCACTGGCGAGGAAGTGTGGTTGGAAACGACGGCTGTGGCCTCCGTCGTGGCCCCGGGATAGAGGGACAAGTGGAAGAAGTCCGATTCTGTCTCCGGGCGGATACCCAAAGTCCCGTTATCGACTGCAGAGGCGGGGCCGGCCATGAGGAGAATTTCCAGGATCAGCAAAGCCATAGCGATGATCACTGGCCCGGTCAGGCGCGGGGATGGTGTTTTCACGTTTTCTCAGTCCTGGAAGCATCCGGATTAGCGATTGTGGTGCTGTGGTGTGGGGAGCGAAAGCCCGCCCGCCTCCTCGTAAAGAGGACGGCGGACGGGCCCGCGTGTTCTAGCCCATGGTGTAAGTGATGGTCGAGGTGTATGGGTTCAGGGCTCCGCTGGCGCCAACAGCGTAATTGGAGCGGTAGGCGTTGGCCGGAATGGCGAGGCTGAACGCCGGGGCCAGCGTGTACGTTCCCATGTTCTGGCCCACCGTGGAGACCAGAGCCTGAGAGGACGTTGACAAAGCCAATGCCGGGGCGGTGATAGTAGCTGCAGAGTCCGAGCCCGCGCCCGCGGTGATGGTGCCGGGCGTGATCGTCAAGCCGCTGACAGGGATAGTGCGTGGGATCGATTCGTCTGTCCCTGCGGCGCTGGTCGGCGTGGATGCGCTCACCGAAAGAGCCCACGCCGAGCCCGTGCCACGGGCATCGGTGATAGTCCACTCCGAGGAGGAATTGCCCGTGGAGGTCTGGGTATTGGATCCGTCCAGGGTGACCCCTGTCAGGGTCGCTCCGTAGGTATTGGCCGTAAGCGTTCCGCCGGAGATCGTTGAGTCGACGACGTCGGCCGAGGCAGGGGTCAAACCGAGGGTTAGAGCCACAGCGGAAGTGGTGAAAATGGCAGAGAGCCTGGTAATTCTACGCATGATTGTTTCCTGTGTTTGAGGTGACAAAAAGTGAAAACGCGCATCCCGCTGGGACGGAGAAACCCGACGATCAGCGTGAAATTATTCTATGAATCTTGATGGCGCGAAAAAGTAGCGAAGAATCCGATTCGTGCAGAGCTTTGCCGCAAAGGGATCACTTCGTGCAAGGGGCCGTTGAGCGCCGGGATACAAAAAGAGAAGACCGCGATATTCGCAGTCTTCCCATTCCTTCAGTCAGACACTGGAATTGTTCTCAGACATCTGAACTTGGACGCGCAGCGCAAAAGGCACGACGGCGGGACACCGCCACTGCCGCCGTCGTCCGCTGTTTCCGGGCTACTTCGTGAGTGCTTCCTCCAGCCATGACCTCAACACCGGCGCGGGAGCCGCGCCGGCCTGCCTCGCCACGATTTTGCCGTCAACAATGACCATCAACGTCGGCACCGCCTGGATGGCGAACCTGGCAGAGAGCTGCGGCGAGTGATCCACATCGACCTTCACAAGTTTGATCTGCCCGGCGCGTTCGTGTGCCAGTTGGTCGAGCACGGGGCTCACCATCCGGCAGGGTCCGCACCACACCGCCCAAAAGTCCACCAATACCGGAACACTGGCTCGTTCGGCGATCGCGCTGAAGTCGTCGTCGCCCGCTTCAACCACCCAAGGGAGGTCGTGGTGGCAATTCCCGCAGCGCGGCCGGCCGTCGGCGGCGGCCGGAACGCGGTTCGACTTGCCACAGTGAGGACATTTGATGATGGCTTTATTCATGTGGTTCCGGCCTCCTCTAGCTCCGATGTGTTGTATTCAACCACGAGCTCGTTTCCGGATACGGTCACTGTGATCACTCCGCCCTCCTCGATGCTTCCGCGCAGCAAGGCCCGACCCACCTGCGTTTCGACAACATGGGAAATATAGCGGCGCAAGGGCCGGGCTCCGTAGACCGGATCGAAGCCCCGTTCGGCAATCAGAAGGCGTGCTTCTTCGGTCAGGTGCAGCTCTATTTGCTGCTCGGCCAGCCGCTGCCGCAGCTGCTGAAACAGCAGATCAACGATTCGTTCGATTTGCGCCAGTCCCAAGGGCGCGAACAGGACCGTGTCGTCGACGCGGTTAAGGAACTCGGGTCGGAAGTGCGCCCGGAGCTCACCCATCACCATGCCGCGCGCCTCCTCCGTGATCGTCCCTCCTTCGGCCGAACCTTCCAGAAGATACTGGGAGCCAATATTGGACGTCATAATGATGACAGTGTTGCGGAAATCGACCGTCCGGCCCTGCGAGTCTGTAATCCGTCCGTCGTCGAGCACCTGTAACAAGGTGTTAAAGATGTCCGGATGGGCCTTTTCCACCTCGTCAAAGAGCACCACCGAGTATGGCTTCCGGCGTACCGCTTCTGTGAGCTGTCCTCCTTCGTCGTAGCCGATGTAGCCGGGCGGAGCGCCCAGCAGGCGGCTCACTGTGTGGCGTTCCTGATACTCGCTCATATCCAGCCGGATCATTGCGTTCTCGCTGTCAAATAGCGATGCAGCCAATGCCTTGGCAAGCTCGGTTTTCCCGACTCCCGTGGGGCCGAGGAAGATGAAGGAGCCAATGGGTCGCCGGGGATCCCGGATACCGGAGCGGGCCCGGATAATGGCGTCCGACACCGCGGTAATCGCTTCTTCCTGTCCGACGACGCGGGCGCGAAGGATTTCATCCAGGTGAAGGACCTTCTCCCGTTCGCCCTGCTTCAGCCGGGCGACCGGTATCCCGGTCCAGGCCGCGACAATGTCGGCGATCTCGTCCTCGGTCACCACCTCGCGGAGCAAGCGCTTTTCGCCCTGTTTAGCGGTCAGCCGTTCTTCTTCGGCGGCCAGCCGCCGTTCGAGGTCGGCAAGTCGCCCGTAGCGTAGCTCTGCCGCCAGGTTGAGGTCGTAATTCCGTTCGGCTTCCTCAGCCTCCAGCCGCGCCCGCTCCAGTTCAGTACGTATTTCCTGCAGTTTGTGGATCGCCTGGCGCTCGGCCTCCCATTGGGCCCTCTTGGCGTCGGCTTCGGCGCGCAAGTCCGCCAATTCACGCCTCAACTCCGTGAGCCGGGTCTTGCTGGCCGGATCGGTTTCCTTGGCAAGTGCCGCTTCTTCGATTTCGAGCCGCGTGACCTTCCGGGTGAGCTCATCCAGTTCCGCCGGCATCGAGTCGATTTCCGTCCTGAGCCGGGCGCACGCTTCATCCACAAGGTCAATGGCCTTGTCGGGAAGAAACCGGTCAGTGATGTACCGGTGGGAAAGGGTGGCCGCGGCCACCAGGGCACTATCCTGGATCCGTACGCCATGGAATACCTCGAGTCGCTCCCGCAAGCCTCGAAGGATTGAAATGGCGTCCTCGACGTCGGGCTCCTCAACCGTGACCGGCTGGAAGCGGCGCTCCAATGCGGCGTCAGACTCGATGTGTTTGCGGTATTCGTCGAGCGTGGTAGCGCCGATCATGTGCAGCTCCCCGCGGGCCAACATGGGCTTCAGCATGTTGCCGGCGTCCATCGACCCCTCGGAAGCGCCTGCCCCGACGACGGTGTGCAGTTCGTCCACAAAGAGCAGGATCCTGCCTTCTGCCGCCAGCACCTCGGCCAGCACAGCCTTCAACCGTTCCTCGAATTCGCCGCGGTACTTGGCACCGGCCACCAGGGCGCTCAGGTCGAGCGAGAAAATGGTCTTGTTCTTCAGGCCTTCGGGCACATCCTGCCGGACGATCCGCTGGGCCAGTCCCTCCACAATGGCGGTTTTGCCGACTCCAGGCTCACCGATAAGCACCGGGTTGTTTTTGGTCTTGCGTGACAGTATCTGGACAACCCGCCGGATTTCCGAGTCGCGGCCGATGACCGGATCCAGCTTTCCGGTACGCGCGTCCGCCACCAGATCGCGGCCGTACTTCTCCAGCGCTTCGTAGGTTTGTTCCGGCGTTGCCGAGGTAACGCGCTGGTTTCCCCTAACCTGGGTCAGGACCGACAAGAATGCCTCGCGGGTAATGCCGTGTTCCGCCAGCACCCTGCCGGCCGCCGATGCCCGGCCTTCCTCCGCAAGCGCGACCAGCAGGTGTTCCACCGAGACGTACTCGTCTTTGAGCCGTTTGGCTTCACGTTCAGCAGCATCAAGGAGTGTGCCAAGCCTACGGCTGACGTACACCTGACCGGGTGCTGCGCCAGGCCCCGTGACTTTCGGCTTCTTTTGCAGCTCGGTCTCGACCGCCCTGTTCAGCTCCTCAACGTCAATCTGCATGCCTGCGAGCAGTCGCGGGACCAGTCCCGCCTCCTGTTCCAGCAGGGCCGCAAGCAGGTGCTCCCCGTCGGTCTCGGTATGGCCGTGTTGCTGGGCGATCCGCTGTGCCCCTGCCAACGCCTCCTGCGACTTCTGGGTAAAGCTCTCCATGTTCATGGCGAAGCAGTCCTTTCCACATACGAGATTTCAACCAAACGACGTTCCAGCGTGTCCACCCTCGCCAGCAAATCCAGTACCAGCGGGATTGCCGCATAGTTCAGCGACAGCTCCGAATGCAGACGCAGGACGCGGGCGATCAATTCAGGAGCCCGCGGGCTGAACCAGGGACCGCCCGGACCATCGCCTCCCAGCGGCCGGATCAGATCCAGCTCCACGAACCTCATGACGACGTCGGAGTGGACACCGCTGCTACGAGCCACCGCTTCGAGACTCAGGCGCCACGGATAGGCGAGCGGATATTGGCGGCTCACAGCAGCCCCTCCCTCGGGTGGAAATCGGACACGGCTGCAAGCTGCTCGTAGATCTTGCGCACCTCATTACTCAACCGCGGGGGCACCATGACGCGGATCTCGGCGTAGAGGTTCCCCGGCTGGCCTTTCGGGTCGGGCAACCCCTGCCCGCGAAGCCGTAGTCTGCGTCCGCTGGAAGACCCTTCTGGAACGGTCATGGTCACAGGGCCGCCGGGCGCGTTGACCTTGATCCTGGCCCCGAGCGCCGCTTCGGACGGCGTGACGGGAAGGTCGAAATGGATGTCCCGGCCTTTGAGGCGGTACCTCGCGTCCGGCTGGATGCTCACGGTCAGGAAGAGATCCCCCGGCCGGCCCCCGTCGCGGCCACCGGCGCCCTCCCCCGCGAGTCGGATACGCTGGCCGTCCACCACACCGGGCGGCACGTCGACGTCGTAATTCCGCGTCTCGCCACCTGGCTCTGCCAGGCGAACCGTGCGCCGCCCGCCGCGGATTGCTTCTTCGAGCGTCAGCCGAAGCTCGGCCTCGTGGTCTGAGCCCGGCGCCGGACCCGCCCCGTGCTGACGGAACCAGCCACCCAGCAGATCCTCCCAATCGACGTCCCCTCCCATGTCGACATGGGCGCCGCCGTACGGGCCGCGTCCCGGGCGCGGGCCTGGGCGCGGACCACCTGAACCCCACCCCGCGCCGCCGGCCTCCGAATCAGCACCGCTACCGGCATATTGCCGGTAGTCCGCGCCGAGCCGGTCATAGCGCGCCCTGGTTTCGCGATCTGACAAAGTATCGTACGCCTCGCCGATCTCCTTGAACTTGTCCGCAGCATCCGGCTCCCGATTGACGTCCGGATGGTATTTCCTTGCCAGTTTTCGGTAAGCCCGCTGGATTGCATCCGGCTTCGCCGTGCGAGGGACGCCGAGGACTGAGTAGTGATCCTTAGCCACGGTCAGCGGTCACCGCCCGGCTCACGACGACGGCGGCGGGCCTGAGGATGGTATCAGTCCCGCCGTAACCCGGGCGCAGGACGGTGATCACTGTCCCGGGAGGAACGTCATCCGTCTCCGATACGCTGACCACCTCGTGAATCCTAGGGTCAAAGGGGACGTTCTCGCCGTCGATCCGGGGGTACCCGAGGCGGGCCAGGATATCGATGGCCTGAGAACGGATAGCGGCCAGTCCATCCACGAGGGGGTCCCCGGCAGAGGGGGCATGAGCGAGGGCAAGTTCCAGATTGTCCAAGACGGGCAGCCACAGCAGCGAGACCGCTGCGCGCTCCTGGGCCCTTAGCTGTGAGGCCTCCCTGGCGGCGCGTTTTCGAATATTGTCTGCGTCAGCCAGCGCGCGGCGCCAAAGATCCTCCATTTTGGCCAGCGCTTCCGCCGACGCCCCAGGCATGGTTTCCGTTTCGCCGGCTGCGGCGGCCTCCGTTCCATCACTTCCTGGATCGGCGTGCCCAGCCGGCCCTGCGTGGTCGCTCATGGCCGTACCTAGCCACGATCGAATTCTGCATCGACAATGTCATCGTCATCCACATTGTCAGAAGTCCCGGGCTGAGACACGGGTCCCGGGCCAGCCCCTGCACTGGCCACGGAGGCTGCCGAGGCACTCAGGGCCGACTGCAGCTGCTGGAGCTCGGAAATCAGTTCCCTCGCCGCCCCAACGTCGGCCTGGTTGCTGACGGCGTCCCGCGCCTGACCAACCAGTAGTTCAGCACGGGCCTTGTCGTGCACCGGGACAGCATCACCAAGTTCATTGACGGCCCGCTCAACGCGATAAGCCACCGCGTCGAGTTCATTCAGGGTGTCAATGCGCTCCCGATTCTGCACATCCTCGCTCCTGTGGGACTCGGCCTCGGCAATCATTCGCTCGACTTCCTTGGCATCGAGGTTGGATCCTTCACTGATCGTGATGCCTTGTTCCTTGCCTGTGTCTTTATCGCGGGCTGTGACGTTGAGAATGCCGTTTGCGTCGACGTCGAACGTGACCTCAACCTGCGGTTCGCCGCGAGGCGCCGGCCGGATATCGGTTAGCTGGAATCGACCCAGAACCCGATTATCCGCAGCCAGTTCCCGCTCCCCCTGCAGGACCACGACGTCCACGGCAGGCTGGTTATCATCGGCGGTGGAGAACACTTCGCTTCGCCGTGCGGGGATGGTCGTGTTGCGCTCGATGATCTTTGTCATGACACCGCCGCGGGTCTCAACCCCCAGGGAAAGCGGCACAACATCCAACAGCAAGACATCCGAGACTTCGCCCTTAAGAACTCCGGCCTGAATCGCCGCACCTATGGCCACGACTTCGTCCGGATTGACGCTCATGTTCGGATCTTTTCCACCGGTCAGGCGCCGGACCACATTTTGTACCGCCGGAATACGGGTGGATCCCCCGACCAAAATCACTTCATCGATGTCGTTGGCGGTAACCTTGGCATCCGTCATCGCCTGTTTGACCGGATCCATGGTCCGTTCCACCAGATCATGAGTAATGTCTTCAAAAACAGAGCGCCGAACAGTGGTGGTCAGATGCTTGGGCCCCGCCGCGTCCGCAGTGACGAAGGGGAGGCTGACCTGCGTCTGGGTCACAGAACTTAGCTCGACCTTCGCTTTCTCGGCCGCTTCGAACAGACGTTGCAAGGCCTGCGCATCCGCACGCAGGTCAATGCCCTCCTGCTTCTGGAAATCATCGGCCAAGTAATCAACAAGGCGCCGGTCGAAATCGTCCCCGCCAAGGTGCGTGTCGCCCGCCGTCGAACGGACCTCCACAACGCCGTCGCCGACGTCCAACAGGCTCACGTCAAAGGTTCCTCCGCCCAGGTCGAAAACCAGAACCGTCTCATGCTGACGTTTGTCGATGCCGTAGGCCAGGGCGGCTGCGGTAGGTTCATTGATAATCCGCAGGACTTCCAACCCCGCAATTCTGCCAGCGTCCTTGGTGGCGGTTCGCTGTGCATCGTTGAAGTACGCAGGAACCGTAATGACTGCTTCCGTTACCTTCTCGCCCAGTTGCTTCGCGGCGTCGTCCACCAGCTTACGAAGAACGAGCGCACTCACTTCCTCAGGTGCCACCTTCTTACCTTGCACCTGGAAACGCGCCACACCGTTGTCGTCCGCCACGACGTCGAAACTCACTGCCTTGGCCTCATCAGTGATCTCATCATTGTGACGGCCGATAAATCGCTTGGCCGACGTGATGGTTCCCTTGGGGTTGAGGATCGCCTGCCGGCGGGCCAGTTGCCCCACGAGCCGTTCCCCGCTGTCGGTGTAAGCCACAACTGACGGGGTTGTCCGCGCTCCTTCCGCGTTGGGAATGACGCGCGCCTCCCCACCTTCCCAGACAGCGATCACCGAGTTGGTTGTTCCGAGATCAATTCCTACTGCCTTGCCCATGACTGACTCCGGTCCTGGAGAACGCGACCGGCCCTGCGGCGACGTCCGCCCGAGGTTGCACCGCACGACGCAGGCCGTTGCCGCCCAGCCAAGAGGCTCAGGGGTTTCGTGGCTTCGTCATGCAGTCTTATAAAGTTGAGTCTGCCCCCTGGACGGGAGAGCCGCATGACCCTGTTAGGTCAAATATGCTGCAGCAAATTAACCTGTCGTGCGAACGGCCCCGGGCGTGGAGACGAAGGCACTGACACAGGGGGGGGATCGGCCACATGGCCGGTCCAACCAAGCAAGGGTCACGAGCACGTAAACCACTTGACAGGCAGCTGAGCCGGGTCTAGTACTGGGCTATATCTGGTGCACCCCGCTCGCCGGGCCGGATGGTACCCACACCATTGGTCAGTGCCGACGTAACATCGTTGTTGGCTGTCACGGCCGGGTCGGCTCCATGAACGAACCATCACAGGAGCGGACATGACTACACGAATTCCCGACCCGCATCTCGCGCAAATTCGTCCGGTTCGGGTGCGCACGCCGGAAGGCTGCGAGGAATGTCTATCCCTGGGTACTCCTTGGGTTCACTTGAGGCTGTGTCTGTCCTGCGGCCATGTCGGGTGTTGTGATTCGTCGCCCATGCGGCACGCCCGAGCCCACGCCACCGAGTTGCATCCAATCGTTCTTTCCTTGGAGCCCGGCGAGAATTGGCGCTGGTGCTATCCCCACGAGGCATTCGTCTAAGAAGTTGACGGGGGCAACATCTGATGCAGCCTTTCGCAGACTCCGGGCCGGTTGAAACACCGGATGTCTCCGGCGCCTATCCGCGGCTAAGCCAGGCCCAGATCGATTTACTGAGCAGAGTCGGCACCATCAGGGGTTCCGCCGCCGGCGAAGTCCTCACACGGGAGGGCGACCTCGACGGCGACTTCTTCGTCGTTCTGCAGGGCACCGTAGTGGTCGTGGAGGGGCTATTGGACGTTCAGGGCAACCAGGCCGCGCAGCTGGGTCCAGGCACGCACATCCTCGAAGTCCACGGTCCTGGACGGTTCCTCGGGGAGCTGGGCCTGGTCGAGGGGCAACCGTCCTTTGTCAGTAGCGTGTCCGCCGAAGCTTCCAAGGTGCTGCAGATCAGTGGTGAAGATCTGCGCCGCGTGGTTCTGACGGACGCCGCGGTGGGTGAGACCATCCTCCGTGCGTATCTTCAGCGCCGCATCCTGCTGATCGGTACCGGCGCGGGCATCCGGATCGTCGGATCCCGCTTCAGCCGCGACACCCTCCGCCTCCTGGAGTTCTCCGCCTCCAACCGTTTGCCGCACCGACTGGTTGATCTTGAGAACGACGGCCAAGCACAAGCCATTCTGGACCGGGTCGGTATCCCCGCGGGCGACCTTCCCGCAGTGGTGCTGAATGCTTCGCAAGTCCTCAGGAACCCCTCAAACGCAGACCTGGCCCTCGCCACGGGATTGCGAGCTGTCAAAGAACATTCGACCACCTACGATCTCATGGTGATCGGCGCTGGTCCTGCTGGCCTGGCGGCGGCCGTGTATGCAGCATCCGACGGACTGTCCGTCGTCCTTAAAGAGGGCGGCGGGCTGGGTGGGCAGGCAGGTACCTCACCGCGGATCGAAAACTTTCTCGGCTTCCCCGCCGGCATCTCCGGCGGCGAACTCACAGAAAGGGCGATCCTTCAGGCCCGAAAGTTCGGGGTACACATTAACGTCGCCTGCGGGGCACGCACCATCGCCTTGACGGATGGCGGTTTCCGCGCCGAGTTCAACGGCAGCGGCCCTGCCTCATCACGGGCCGCTCTGCTGGCAACAGGGGTCCACTACCGCCGGCTGCCGATTGCTGGGCTGGAGTCGCTGGAGGGAAACAGCGTCTTCTACGCCGCCACTGTCCATGAAGCCAGGCTCTGCGGATCGCAACCAGTGACAGTCGTCGGCGGGGGAAACTCCGCCGGCCAGGCCGCGCTTTTCCTGGCCGGCACCGGAGCAGCAGTGCGTCTGGTGGTGCGGGGGACGGACCTGCGCGCGGATATGTCGAGGTACCTCGCGGACCGGATCGAAGAGCAATCTGCCATAACGGTGCTTCTGGGGGCCACTATCGTGGGCGTCAGTGGTTCAGGCGCACTGGAACAGGTCGTGGTCGATCTGCGGGCCACGGGTGAACAACACACCTTCGATTCCCGCTACCTCTTCATTTTCATCGGTGCCGTACCGCACACAGAATGGTTGCAGGGTACGCTCGCGCTGGATGACAAAGGCTTCATTCTGACCGGCGCTGACCTCGGGGAGTTCCCTCCAGAATTCAGCCATCTGGGGCGCAGAAGACTACCCCTCGAAACCAGCGTACCCGGGATGTTCGCGGTGGGGGATGTTCGGCATGGATCAGTGAAACGTGTAACAGCTGCTGCCGGTGAGGGCTCAACAGCGGTGGCCATGATCCACGAACACCTGCGCTTACTCCGGTTTGGGCCGTCGTCGGACGCTGAACCATTAGCCTCAGATCGCACATCGGCCACAACAGCTTAACAACGGCGGAGTACAGGCGTAGGTTGGGTCCCAAGATGCCGATTCAAGCCTTCCACATTGGCAAGTGAATGAAAGACGGCATGTTGGCCAAATACGGCGTTGGCTAACCTGCGGAGAGGCTCATCTACAGGAAGGCCTACCGGGGCCCAGGATCGTCGATTTTTTGTTGCACGTGATGGAGGCAAGCGGCTTGGCCGGGTCGTGATCACTGAGAGCAACAGTTCCGCCCGGTCTTGTGTCCAGCAGGCCTCCCATTGGACGAAGCGAGGATTCACATGATCGACCAACGTGCGGCAGAGGAATTCCTCAACACGGCCACGCAGGCGGTATCCGAATTGTCGTTTTGTGAGATCCAGGACCGGTACCTTGCGGTGAATGGCCAGCTGAAGCCCGTCCTGGCACGCGCGGCATCACCGCAGGATCAAGACGTCCGACGCCTCAACGGCAAGGACTCGGTGCTCCCGGGCGCCAGGCCTGGCTGGCTCTATGCGCTGTTCACAAGTAGCGGCGGCGAGCTGAATGGGTGCTTGGTCCTGTCCGCCGACAACCCGCCGGATATCCCCCAGCTAAAACAGCTGCGGGCCGTTGCAGGGGTAGTGGCAGCAGCTCGCACCTCAGAACTTCCCCAGGACACTCCCGGTCAGCCACACCGACGTGACGGCGTGGACCCGCGACTCCGGTCTCTGTCGGTGCGAATCCTGGAGCTGGAAGAACGCGACAGTATCCGGGAGGCTTTGGACCAGGGCGCGGCCCTCGACCTCGGTACAAGTGAGACCAGGGAGGGACTACTGGCGAAGGTCCTTTCACGGCTGACGGGCCGGCCCATCTACATTGAGGACGCCTTCGGGAAAATCAGTGCGGAGGCTGGCATCGGTTCGACTCCCCCTTACCCGAGGCTGCCCGCAGCGGCCAGGTTGCGCACTGCCCAACTTTGGATCTCCTCGGGCTTGCCAGTCAGCGAACATCGAAGGCTCGTCGCCCTTGCCTTGTCGCACGGAGAGGTGCTGGGAGCTGTCTGCATGCTGGAAACCGACCTTCCGGTCACCGCCGCCAATGTCTTCGCGTTGAAGTACGCAGCGCGGCTCTTGGAAGCAGAGTTGTCGCACCGCCGCGCTCTTGCCTTGCTGGAGCTGAAGCTGGGGCGGGACCTCGTGGACGAACTCGTATCCGGAATGGAGGCCGCAACAGCAGTAGTCCGTACCGCGGCATTGGGATATGACATCAGTGGTCCGCAGCACGTCGTCGTGGCGGTGTGGGAGCCGCCAAGAACTGATGACACGGTGGTAGACGCATTGCGCCGGACGTTCCAGAAACTCCACTGCTCCGCACTTGTATCAGGGCGTTCGGACATGGCTGTTGCCGTGGTGCGTGGAGATCCGTTGGGTGCCGAAGTGTATTCCGTCGTTGCCAAAACCCTGCGAAGTGCCACCGGTTCCGTGGGCATCGGTGGTTCCAGCCTTGATGTCGAGCAAATTCCGCGTTCCTTCTCGGAGGCCTTGCACGCGCTGCACATTCGAACCGCCTCAATCGATTGCTACGGGGCCACCCGCTTTGATCAACTCGGGATCTACCGGATCCTGGACACAGCTGGGAACGTACCGGACCTGGTCGGTTATCTCGACGAGTGGCTAGGTGACCTTCAGCGTTCCGACGAGAGCCGAGGGTCGGACCTGGTTCAAACTTTGGCCCAATACCTTGACCACGGCGGCAACTACGACAAGACGGCAGAAAGTCTGGCCATCCATCGAAGCACTCTGCGCTATCGCTTGAATTCCATCCGGCAGATCACCGGCTTCGATCTTGCCCATCCCGAGACCCGCCTGAATCTGCACGTAGCAACGCGGGCTTGGCGCCTTCGTCCGCACGGTGCCTTGTTCCACCTCCCATAGCGGTGCCTAAATCAGGCTGTGGCCGCAGTGAGCGCGCCACCGGTTGACCATGCGGGGATGCGTCACGGAATCCGGCTTCACTCGTTATGAACGATGAACAACAGGAGACAAGCGCGTGCTGGAACATTCTTTCGATATGAACCCTACTAGTGCCCGTACGCTGGGCGTGCTCGCCGAACCCGAAGTCACAGCCGAATTTGCCGAGCGCAACGGGCGCGAAGTACGCGATCTGCTCAACCTCGCCGATGAGCGGCACGTCTGGTCAGTGGTGATTGAGTACCAGGATTTTACTGCCGGCAACGGGTTGGAGCCCATGTTGGGCTCCTTGGCGAAGCATAGGAACCTCCGCGCATGGGACGTCATGGTTTGCCTCACCGACCTTCCGATCCGGATGGATGGCCGGACCGTGATCGCGGAGGTTGCGCTTGGCGAGCAGATCTCCCTTGTTTCCGTGCCCGCTCTCGGTGCCATCAACATGGACCGCCGGGTCCGCACCGCCGTCGCCGATCTCAGCTGGGCGATGCACCGTCCTTTCGATCCCGAAGATGAAGCGGTGGAATTCGGTCCACCCTCGTTACACAAATCGAGGCATATTGAAGCCACTGTTCCCGACCAGGGGCCGATTGGGTTCCGCTACGTCTCAGCAACCCGCCTCGGCCGGGGACGATTACTGGCGGGCATGCTGCGTGCGAACCGTCCATGGCGTCTCGTCTTCGGCCTGAGAAGCGCGATGGCCGCCGCGATTGCCACCGGCGCTTTCGCCCTTGTCACGAACACCATCTGGCAGCTCGCAGACCTCCTCGGGACGACGAGACTGACACTGTTGATGGCACTTTCCATCAGTTCGATGGTGTTCTGGATCATCGTCCAGCACGATCTGTGGGAAAGCGCCAAACGCAACGATTCCCTCGAACGATACAAGGCTTCCTTGTATAACATCTCGACGGTGTGGTCCCTCATAATCGGCGTCGTTATCAGCTACTTCCTGCTGTTCGTGGCCGTGCTGCTGGCCGCTGCGTTCACCATCGACAACGCCCTGTTGGCGGTAACCATGCAACACCCAGTGACTTTTTGGGACTTTGCCGAAGTCGCGTGGATGACCACTTCGGCGGCGCTGATCGGTGGTGCGTTGGGCTCGGGATTCGAGTCAAAGGACGACATTCTTCGAGCTGCGTACGGTCAACGGGAACGCCACCGTCGCCAGTCGGTCGCCGATGACGAATGATCGTGTCCTGACGGCGGAAATCCACGACTTTAACGTCATTCCGCCGCGGCGCAGGCCGACCCACCCTCAGCGGACGAACCTCCCCGTCGGCCGCAGGTAGAATTTACTGTCGGCCAACCACCCCAACAACATGATCACGAACAGTCGCAGGGACGCGGCACATCTAATCTAGTTCCAGCCAGAAAGTCCCAAGCCCATGGAAAACACTTCTCGCGACAATCCCGTTGGCAGACCGGACGGCGCACCGCATGATCACGTACGGCGCTACGCGGTTCCGGTCGGGCTCAGTCCCGAAGAAAAGTTCGAACACTGGCGAAGCTGGTACGGCAGTGCAATTGACGCTCCAGTTCGGCTGGAAAAGACCGACAAGCTGGTACGACCGAGTTTCAATCCAACAGCCCTGAGCCTGGACGGTCCCGGCTTCAGCCTTGTCGATGTCACGAATGAACCCGCCGATTGTTTCTGGAGCGGTGAAACGAGGCCCAGCGATTGGCTTGTATATTTCAGAACTGCCTGTAACAAGTTCAGCTTCTCGGGACGCGGGGAGTCCGTCTCGCCCGGGACAGTCAGGTTCTTTGATCTTTCTTTGCCGGGCAACTTCCATGCACCAGCCGGTTTTAGCGCTGTGCGGATCCACTTCGATCGGGACCTGCTGGGCTTGGACGACAAAGCCATGAAACGGCTGAAAGAGCTGGCTGATATCAGAAGCAATCCCATCCTGCGTGGGTTGATTCTTCCTGCCCTGTCTGGGTGGCAGCGGACGGTCATTGCGCAGGAGATCCAACATCTCCAGCCGGTCGCCCGGTCCATGATGTTGGCTCTGGTCAGCTCCTTGCTTGAAACCCCGGCCGATCCCGGGGATCTCAAGCTGGCCCGCATCGCAACGATCAAGAAATTCGTGCGCAAGAACTTCAGAAGTCCTGCGCTCACCGTTGACGAGGTTGTAGCTTACTCTTTTCTTTCACGCCGGGCGCTCTACTACCTTTTCGACGACGAAACACTTCAGGTCAGCGGATACATCCGCGCCCTGCGGACCTTGGAGGCCATTGATCTCCTGGCCGAGGCAAACTCATGGAGACGTTCCCTGACGGACATAGCGGGCGCCAGCGGGTTCACAACCCTCCCAGCCATGCGGCGCGCTGTCAAGGAACTCACTGGCCTCTCGTTGAGGGACGCGCAGGAGAAGCCAGTACTACTGCAGATTAGAGCCGCCGAACTAAGAAAACAGACCGAGTTGTGACCCCTCGGACAGCTGCTCGCCTGGCATGAAACCGCCGGACCGCGTTTGCTTCAGAGGGATAAGCCAGGTGGCTCGGCGCCGGGCTCGGAGGGACACCAAGCGATCAAGATCATCGAGGTCCCTATTGGCCGGCGCAGCCCCTTGCTCCCGAGGATCAGCCCTGGATATGGTGACGATCGTCAATCGCACTTGTTGGCAACCGGTTCCGCCACCACGAGTGGGACCCGATCGCCCGAAGCACAGAGGGTCGCCCCAAGAGGTACCCTTGTCCGGTCTTAACTCCCAGCTCAGCCAGCGTGGCCAATTCGGAACTGGTTTCAATTCCCTCGGCGACCAGCCCGGCCCCGATGTGGGAAGAGAAGCTGAGCATCGCCGCGAGCAGAGCTTTCTGGCCAGGATTGGTATCAACTCCCGCGACGATTGACCGGTCGAGTTTGATGAGCTCCGGATTGAGCCTCAGGATGTGTCGCATGGAGGAGAACCCGGCTCCGACGTCATCAATAGCTATGCGTACCCCAGCGCTTCTCAGTGGGGCGAGCGCTGCCGTGAGACGGGCGTAGTCAGCTACGGGTGAGCGCTCGGTCAGCTCTACGACGATTCGCTCTGGCCTGAGACCTGATTTCCTGACGATCCCACTTAGCCTCACGTCAAGGCACGCAGATGGTGAGAGATTGACGGCGACGTAGACGTGGGCAGGAAGACCCGCAGCGGCGGCCAGTGCCATTTTCAAGGCCAGGAATTCGAGTTCGAGGCCGCGACCGATTGACTCTGCGTCTGTGAACCACTGATCTACAGACCTGAACGGAGGGCCTATGATGCGCGTGAGCGCTTCGACGCCTACAACCTCGCCCGTTCCCAAATGACAGATCGGCTGGAAAACCACGGTTAGTGACCGGGTGGTCAACAGAGAATCGACGCGTGCCGCAATGTCCTGGTCCCTTCGGCTCAGCGCACGCGGGACATCCGCGGTGGCGAGCTCCATAGGGCCGAAGGTATGTGAGGCTTCGATGAGCTCACCGTCTCGGTGCCGAATGAGCCGCCACGTGCCATGAACTGCGGCCGGGAAAAGCAGGACCGTGATGAGGGTGCACACTCTGGCATGCGCCTCCAGGCCGGCCCACGGCTCAAGTCCAAAAGCGAGGGGCAGGAGTACCGACAACGTTGACAGCACCCCGCCGAACAGCAGGCATAGCAACCATCGACTACCAACGCTCTTATGAGGGGGGACGCCGTCAGTCAGAGCTGGACACATGGACAACAGGCGTCGACGGAGAAATGCTCCGACGTGCGCTCCTAGCCGCTGCATCAGTCGTGGGAGTGTGGTGATGCAGCGCATCGGGTGTTCACTGAATGGGGGTCGATCGATGGCGCTTCACGAGAAATCCGCACTCTCTGCGGGCCCGCTTCCACGCCACTCCCTCGACGGAAACGAGGACGCAGGGCCATCACCTGTGGCCGACAGCCCACGCTGGGAAAAGTCGGCATGGTGTTGACGGTGCACATAAGGCCCTCCTGTTCGTGTTGGGGTCGCCGGGCCATAGTGCCGCGCATGGGCAAACGCTGCCTCCCGCACTTGTGGGCTTTGAAGCCGCCGACCGGTTTTCAAATCCTACGGTTGCCGCCCACCGGGCCTGGGCGTCAAGCATTCCAATGTGTGCATCCTTTGATTGCTAAGCGATCAATTCGTGCAGAATCCTGTCCGCGCCGCACATTGACGACAACTTGCCGCCCTGGAACATTCCGCCCAAGGGGCCATCCAGAACGCGCAATTCATCGCACGGGCCCGTCGAATCAGGAGATGTTCCACCCGGCGCCAGTAAATCCGGCGGGCAACGGTGGGCTATACGCTGATGACTTCCGGCCGCCTCCGGGGAAGAGAACCAGTCCCTCCCCCGAGCCGGGCACGGACCCCACTGAGAATTCCCGGACCAAACAAAGGACATCATGAGCGAACTCCGCGTGGGCGACAACCTCCCCTTGGAGCTGTTGAGTTTTAGCGCCGTCGGGTGCCCTGTCTGGTCAGGTCAGCACGAAATCGAGGAGATGTGCGTTCTCGATGCCGGGCATACTGGACGGCACATCGCAATCGACGCGGCCATGGTTGTCCGTGCCATGTGGGAATGACGTTCGCAACCCATGTTCCGGCCGGGGTCGAGGTAGTTGGCGGAGCCCACTTCGCAGCGTCTCGTCCTCAGTGGCGGATTCGCTGATTACCGAGTTCCTCGATTAAGTCTCCAGTGATCGACGCACGGCCCGCGGCGGCCGCAACTTCGCGGCAGGTCTCCTGCAGGCATCCTTCGGGTCTGACAAGGCAGTTGGGTTGATGGGCGGGGTGGCAGCCTCCCACGCTCCTGGGAATCTCCCTCAAAGGCGTTCAGGGAAGGTCCTCGAAACGGTCCGCAACACTATCTCTGATCGAAATCGGGAAATCCCGGCATTGAAATGACCAACGCCGGCCCCGTTCGCGCGTCACAAGTGGACGAGGCACAGGCCCAGTTCATTCGTTGCCACCCGCCCACCCGTCTGCAACAAGTTTCTGGCGCTACACCTCGACAGCGTTAATAAGTGTGCTTAGTATTAAGGCTCATTCGTTGTCTCGTTTTCGGGCGGACGGGCAGGTACCCGGACAGCCTGACGTCTAAGAGCCTCGGGCATTCCGCCCCTTTGAGCGGGCCCGGACCTCAACTTGCATTCCCCATTTCCTCGCTGAATCAACGCCCGTTTCTGGGTAACGGCTGCGCCATCATTCCGTTCAGGGCACCGCGGCATTTCTGCGCCTGCGCCCACGGAAAGCTACATCGACGTGGTCGGATCGGCTTGGGCAACAAGAAAAGAGCGGAAAAATGAAGGCAGTAGTCTACAAAGGACCGAACGATGTCAGCGTCGAGGACGTACCTGACGCCAAGATTGAGCGCCCCGCCGACGTGTTGGTGCGAATAACGTCGTCGAATATTTGCGGTTCCGATCTGCATATGTACGAGGGCCGCACCAGCTTCGAAACCGGACGCACCTTCGGGCACGAGAACCTCGGTGAAGTGATCGAGGTCGGCTCAGCAGTGAGCAAGGTCAAGGTGGGCGAACGGGTGGTACTGCCGTTCAACATCGCCTGCGGATTCTGTAAGAACTGTGAACGGGGCTTCACCAACTACTGCCTGACCATGCAGCCCGAACCCAAGCTCGCCGGCGCGGCGTACGGGTTCGCGGACATGGGCCCGTATCAAGGCGGACAGGCCGAGTACCTGCGCGTGCCGTACGGAGACTTCAACTGCCTGCGTTTGGGCGAGGACGCCGAGGAGAAGGAACTCGACTATGTCATGGTCGCGGACATCTTCCCCACCGGATGGCACGCAACCGAGATGGCCGGCGTTTACCCCGGCGACTCGGTAGTCATCTACGGCGCAGGGCCAGTAGGACTTATGGCAGCCTACTCGGCCATCATCAAGGGCGCCGGAAAAGTCATGGTGGTGGACCGGCAAAGTGACCGCTTGAAGCTTGCCGAACAGATCGGTGCCATCCCTGTAGACGATTCCAAAGTGGACCCTGTTGAGTTCGTCAAAGACCAAACCATGGGGTTCGGGGCTGACCGGGGTTGCGAGTGCGTCGGGTACCAAGCCCACGACCCGAGCGGAAACGAACAGCCCAACCTGACGTTGAACCGCCTGGTGGACTCCGTCCGGTTCGTCGGCGGCCTAGGCGTAGTAGGCGTGTTCCTGCCGCAGGATCCTGGAGCCCCGGACGAACTAGCCAAGCAGGGGCAGGTGGCCTTCGACTACGGAAACTACTGGTTCAAAGGACAAACGATGGGCTCCGGTCAGTGCCCGGTCAAGAAATACAATCGGGCCCTTCGCGACCTCATTGCCGGCGGGAAGGCCAGCCCCTCCTTCCTCGTCAGCCACGAACTGCCACTGGACAAGGCCCCGGAGGCCTACAGGAACTTCGATGACCGCGTCGACGGTTGGACCAAAGTGGTCCTCCACCCGGCCGGCTCCTAGAGCCTGACAGGCTAATCCGATGCCGGAACGAACTACTTCCCGGAAGGGGAACTGATGCGATCCATGGTGTATCGCGGGCCTTATAAGGTGCGCGTGGAAGAGAAAGACATACCGCAGATCGAACATCCCAATGATGCGATCGTGCAAGTGAAATTGGGGGCCATCTGCGGCTCAGACCTGCACCTTTATCACGGCATGATGCCGGACACGCGGGTCGGGATGACCTTCGGACATGAGTTTGTGGGCGTGGTCCACGAGGTGGGTTCCTCAGTCCAAAACCTGGAGGTCGGGGATCGGGTCATGGTTCCGTTCAACATCTACTGCGGGTCCTGCTACTTCTGCTCCCGCGGCCTGTATTCCAACTGCCACAACGTCAATCCGAACGCCACCGCCGTGGGCGGCATTTACGGCTACTCCCACACCTGCGGGGGTTACGACGGCGGCCAGGCTGAGTTTGTGCGCGTGCCATTCGCTGATGTGGGTCCCACCAAGATTCCGGACTGGATGGACGAGGAGGACGCCGTACTGCTCACCGACGCCCTGCCCACTGGCTACTTCGGCGCCCAGTTGGGCGACATTGCCGAAGGTGACACCGTTGTGGTGTTCGGTGCCGGCCCGGTGGGACTGTTCGCAGCGAAGTCAGCCTGGCTCATGGGAGCGGGGCGGGTGATCGTCATCGACCACCTGGAATACCGACTGGAAAAGGCCCGCTCATTCGCCCACGCCGAGACCTACAACTTTGTGGAGTACGACGACATTGTGGTGCACCTGAAGAAAGCCACGGACTATCTGGGCGCCGACGTCGTCATCGATGCGGTGGGAGCCGAAGCGGACGGCAACTTCCTCCAGCATGTGACCAGCAGCAAGCTGAAACTGCAGGGCGGATCCCCCATCGCCCTCAACTGGGCCATCGACTCCGTCCGCAAGGGCGGCACTGTGTCAGTCGTGGGCGCCTACGGGCCGCTCTTCAGCGCCGTGAAGTTCGGCGACGCGATGAACAAAGGGCTGACGCTTCGGATGAACCAATGCCCGGTCAAAAGGCAGTGGCCCCGGTTGTTCGAACACATCCGGAACGGGCACCTCAAACCCAGTGACATTGTCACCCACCGCATCCCTCTGGAGCACATCGCCGAGGGCTACCACATCTTCTCGGCGAAGCTTGATGACTGCATCAAGCCCCTCATCGTCGCAACCTCGGCCTGAAAGGGACCATGATGGCTGAAATACCAACGCCTTACACCTCCAGCACCCCCGCGCTGAAGGAGACTGCGGAGGAGCTGCGGGCACGGATTCCGGGATGGGGCGTTGACCTCGACCCGGCGGACAGACCCTCCTACCCCCGCGAGCAGCCCGGTATCGAGACCGGTGCGCGCTGGGACTTTCCCGAACGTCAGCCGGAGAAGTGGCCCAGGGAACGGTCCGTTGAACACGCTTTCGTGACCCCCGTCTTTGGCACCTCAACCCCTCCCAAGGGTATCTCCGGTGCGCTGCGAAAGTACGCGTACCGGAAGTACAGCGAGGGCCGCGCAGCCCACTGGCTGGTCCTGATCGCCGCCGACAGAGTGGACGCGTGGGAAAGCCACCTGCGTTCGTTCGCAACCCTGCGACCGGACAACCCGGTGACCGAAACCGGTGTGCTCAGCGAGCTCTCCCACCATGGTGCGAGCTCCCGCGTCGGGAAAAGGCGCGCCGACCTGAACCATCAGTGGATCGACCCCATCCTCGTCGGCGCCCCGTGGGTACTGGCGGGACTGGGGGCAGTAGCCGCCTTGAGAACGCTGCGAAAGCACCGTCCGGCCTGACAGCCCGACGGCGGCGGGCTGGCCCGTATAGGCAACCCGCCGCCGTCGAACCTAACAGCCTCCTACTGGAAGTGCTACGAAGCTGATCCTGCCGCCGGGAACCGCTCCCATGCCCGGTGTGCAGAGAGCAGTTCCCGGACCACCGGAATCACTGTGTCCGGACCTTCTCCACTGATGATTCCGGGGGCATCTTGAGGGACGCCGGCCGCGTCCAGAACTGCGGCACCTGGACCCCAGGCGCCAATGGCTTTGCCATGACGGAAAGCTTCAGAGACCATAAGAACCACGCGCGGATCAAGGGTCGCACCTGGTTCGCCGGCCTTGGCATCGCGGCCCGGAACGGCATCGGCTGCTGGAATCCCACCGCCCGCTGCAATAATTGCGTCAAACTCGATCGAGCGTGCTGTGAGGTAGCTCCGCTGGACAGTCACTGCAGCACCATGCTCCGGCTCAATCACACCACCGGTCGGCGCAATGATCAGGGGGACCATGCCTGCCGCGTCAACCGCCTCGCGGGCTGCGGCCACCAGCGACAGGTCACTTTCATTGTCCGCGATGATGCCCACGACACGACCAGCAACAGGCCATTTCCCACCAATCTGGGACACAGCGGGGCTGGGCTCCACGTCCGGCGTGTCAACGGTGGCCGTGGGAGCCGGCATCCCGAGGCCCTTGGCGACGGCGGCGCAAAGTCCGGCGTCAATATTAGCCAGCGCCATGAGTTGCCGTTCCCGGATCGCCGCTTCATAGCACTTGCCAAGCTCAAAGGTGTAGGCCTGAATCACGTGGTCCTGCTCTACCGACGTCAAACTGCGGAAGAACAGCCGGGCTTGGCTGAAGTGGTCATCGAAGGACGCCGGGTTTCTCCGTTCCTTAATTCCTGCCGCGATTTCCTCAGGTACGTCCACGAATGCTCCCACGTCCTGCCCGGCCATGAAGGGGCAACCACCATCAAGGGAATTCGGATGGTAAGGGGCCACTCCCCCATGCACGGCAGTCTGGTGCATCCCGTCCCTCAGCATGTCGTTGACCGGGGCGTGGGGACGATTGATGGGAATTTGGGCGAAGTTCGGTCCACCGAGCCGCGAAATCTGCGTGTCCAGGTATGAGAACAGGCGGACCTGCAGCAGAGGATCATTGGTGACATCGATGCCTGGGACGAGGTGTCCCGGATGGAAGGCCACCTGCTCGGTCTCGGCAAAGTAGTTGGTCGGGTTGGCGTTCAGCGTCATCAGTCCGATTGGCTGAACCGGCGCCAGTTCCTCAGGGACAACTTGGTGGGATCCAGAAGGTCGATACCTTCGAACATTTGATCTTCGGTGTCCGGGAACGTCTGGATGCCAAGCTCCCACTCCGGGTACGCACCTGATTCGATCGCATCGGCCAGATCGCGACGGTGGAAATCGGGATCCATGCCGTTAATAATCTGGGCCTCCTCCCACACCAATGAGTGAACACCCAGCTTCGGCTTCCAGTGGAATTTCACCAGAGTGGTCTTACCTACAGCATCCACCAACCGGAATGTGTGGACGCCAAACCCTTCCATGGTCCGGTAGGAACGGGGAATTCCACGGTCCGACATATTCCACATCGTGTGGGCCTGCGCTTCGGTATGCAACGAAACAAAATCCCAAAATGTGTCGTGCGCACTCTGAGCCTGCGGGATTTCCCTGTCAGGGTGCGGTTTCCCCGCGTGGATGAGGTCCGGGAACTTGATGCCGTCCTGAATGAAGAAAACAGGAATGTTATTCCCCACCAGGTCGTAGGTGCCCTCATCCGTGTAGAACTTGGTGGAGAAGCCACGGGTGTCACGGACCGTATCAGCCGACCCTCTGGATCCCAGAACAGTGGAAAACCTCACGAACACCGGGGTTTCTACATCCGGCGCAAGGAACCCTGCCTTGGTGATCTTCGAAGCCGTGCCGTAAGAGCGGAACGTTCCATGCGCCCCGGCTCCTCTGGCGTGGACCACGCGCTCAGGAATTCTCTCGTGATCAAAGTGCGTGATCTTCTCACGCAAGTGATGGTCCTGCAGCAAAATCGGGCCCCGCGGCCCGGCCTTCAAGGAATGGTCTGTATCTCCGAGCCTCAGACCTTGGGCCGTTGTCAGGTACTGGCCGGACTGGGCACGTGAGTTTGCGGGTGCGCCGGTGGGGCTCCCCGTGGGTGACACGGCCTCCGGCCCCTGCTGATCAGGCTTCGGCGGCAAAGGCTCACGCGACGCTGTGGGCTCTTCTACGGCGGGCTGCTCAATCGACGGAGCCCCTGGAATCTTAATGTTGTCCTCAGTTGGCACTGCGCGTTCTCCTCGATGTTGATCGGCAAATCGATTACTGCACTCAACCAAAAAGGTAAGCTTCCTTAGTACCCTAGGGGCCGGGAATCCCGCTTGCAAAGTCGGCGCGGCAAAGTAACGCGATTGCGGCTGTGGACAGCGCCCTAGAGACCTCGCAGGAAGCCCGGCCTGTGCTCGACCCCGTGGCTGGTGAGACCGTAGAAAACAGGCAGGATCACGAAAATCACCGATGCTACCAGCGGATGGACGAGGACACCTACTGTTCCCGCCGCGAGGTACAGCACTACCCCGGCAAGGGCACGTGGTCGCTCGCGTGCGAAGTAGGAATCCTCCACTTCTTCCTCGGTGAGCTCAGGATGCCGTGCCAAGTGCGAGAAGAACACCAGCCATGACAGGCACAGCAGTGCCCCGACGATCGCGTACAACGCGACCGCGACCCGCTCGTCGGCCACATTGCCTGTCTTGGCTGTATCGATGATCACGGCTGTTGGCCAGGGCAAAAGGGCGAGCGTGGCAAGGATTCCCAGATTGGCCCACTGTAGGCCGATGTCCATCTGCCGGATACGGGAGAAGGCAGATTTGTGGTTGAGCCAGATCACGGCCAAATAGATGTAGGACGCCGCATACGCCAGGTATGTCGGCCATTGACCGAGCAGTCCGGCCAGCAGCTCCCCGGGTTCGGTCTCCGGCGGAGTGAGCTCAAGTACCAGTAGCGTGATAACGATCGCGATGACGGCATCGCTGAACGCCTCGGCACGGCCGGTGTCGGAGCGTGTCACCCTCCGCTCCTGAACCTATGCATCAGGCGGGATCGCAGTGCGGTGACGGCGGAGCGGTAGCCCTCTACCCGCTTTCACCGGGCAGCTTGTAGGCGAGCACGTCAATGTTCTGAATGTTCGGTTCCGCGCTGAACAGCTCAGCTCCCTGAGCAGCTAGTGCTTGCCCGACACCCCCGGCAAGGTGAGTCTGGCGGGCTTCGTCATCGGGGAATACGTCGAATACTCCGAAGGTCGAATCGTCGAACTTGAGAGCGAACCAGGCGCGCGTCCCTTGCTCCTGTTCAACGACGGAGCGTGCGGAGCGGAGGAACTCTGCGACGTCCTGCTCCTTGCCGGGTTTTGCCTTCAGGATCACCGACAATGCAACCTCAATCATGCTCCCTCACCCGGCCCGATCTGACGGATTCCATACTGCAGGGCAGTTTTCATGGCGAGCCTCCTGTGAACGGAACTGCGGCGGGGAAGATGCGGACCGAGCCGACATCGTGGAACCCTCCTCAACCTATCGACGGAGCGGCGCGATGCACTGCCAGTCTCGCAGTGATCGCTGGTCACCACAAGAGACGGTTCCGCTTGCCGGTGGACTGGCATCGCAGCCTTGGTCCCGGCTGAGGGATGCGCGCCACGAGGAGGCCGCTAGAGCATCTCAAGCACGCGTTTGTGGGTGGGAGAAGGATGGGCGCGATCCAAGTCGGCCAGGTCCTGGGGCGCAAGCCGAACGTCGAGGGCCCGATGGCATTCCTGGACATGTTGTGGGCTTGACGCTTTGGGAATGGCCAAGACGAGTGGCTGCCTGAGCACCCAGGCAAGGGCAATCTGCGCGGGACTGACGCCGTGTTCGGTTGCGATGCGCACCAGCACTGGATCATTCAGCATCCGCCCCTGCTCCAGCGGCGAGTACGCCGTCACCGGGATGCCCCTCTCGACGCAGCGGGGCAACAGATCGAACTCGATGCCCCGGCGGGTCAGGTTATAGAGCACTTGGTCTGTCGCGACATTCCGGCCGCCCGGCAAGCGCAGAAGTTCTTCCATGTCCGCTACATCGAGGTTACTGACGCCCCAGTACCGGATCTTCCCGGCCCGCTGCAGGTGTTCGAAGGCTTCGAGCGTTTCGGCCAAGGGAACAACACCTCGCCAATGCAGCAAATAGAGGTCGATGCTGTCCGTTCCAAGCCGGCGCAGGCTACCTTCGCAGGCATCGATGGTTCCGCGCAATGTGGCGTGATGCGGCAGGACTTTGGTGATCAGAAACGTTTCATTCCGCCGGGCTGCCAGCGCCCTTCCGACGAGTTCCTCGGCCGCGCCATTGCCATACATCTCGGCGGTATCAACCACGGACATTCCCACGTCCAAGGCCATATGGATCGCCGCGGTCTCTTGGCGGGCGTTGTCGGGGTTCTCGCCCATGCCCCACGTTCCGATCCCGAGCACCGGGACAGTCTCACCGGAAGGAAGAGATATCTCGCGCAACGTAACTCCTCTCAGAAAGAGCCCGTTCCGTTGTCGGCCGCACCGCGTCCGATGATTCTCGTCCGGACCATGGCGACACCCGCCGTGTTTCTTCAATCTACTCCGCTGCCGGAGGACACGAAAGATACAGGGGGCTCCCCGGAGTCTGCGCGGCGACCGCCTATTTCGGATGGGTGATCCTCCAGCCTGTCCATCCAGCTGTAGGTTGTCGCCCTGCTGACGGCGAGTCTTGCTGTCGAGCCACCTACTGTGACCCCCTGTTTGGAGAGACAGTGGATGTTCTCGTCGCGTTCCACCACCTCGATCCGACCGAGGTGCCGGCCGCTGTGACTGCCCAGGCGGGGCTTGGGTGCTACCGCTCCGGGAGGGGGCCT
The DNA here is from genome assembly GCF_058799755.1 of Arthrobacter sp. GW822-FHT05G07. Lineage (NCBI taxonomy): Bacteria > Bacillati > Actinomycetota > Actinomycetes > Micrococcales > Micrococcaceae > Arthrobacter > Arthrobacter sp. GW822-FHT05G07. Next base: position 280,512 of record NZ_JBXALT010000002.1, read on the forward strand.
CTCTGAGCCGCCTGGGCACCTCGAGCATTGCAGCGGCCACCCCATGGAGGCAGCCCCGAAGTGCTGCATGTGGACAACCCGCCGACCGCCGAAGGCTGCATAAAAAGGGACGACGACGACACGCAGTGTCGCCGTCGTCCTCCCCTTCTTGCGCCGGATGGCGCCATCCACCACAGACGCCCGGGGCTTAGGCTGCCTTCGAAAGCGTTACGTAGCTGCCTTCGACGGTGCCGCCGGCAACAGCGGGAGCGCCGGATACCGCGACATAGCTGCCATGGGTGACAGCAGAGATTTTTCGGCTACAGGGGGCGGTGACATAGGCGCCTTCAACACGGGCCTGGGCGCTGCCTGCGGGAAGGGATACGTAGCTGCCGCCACGCAGTGCGGTACCGGCTACAGAGATACGGTTTACGGCCTCAGGGGCGGGTTCGGTTGTTGCGGGGCGCTCGGTAAGCAAAGTCATGGGTTCTCCTTGGGGTTCAGGATCAGGGCCGGTTCAGGTTCAGTGCCGCTCAAGCGGAAGGGCTGTGCTGGTTGTGTTGCTTGCCCTGCCGGCCCGGGGATGTTCACCGGTGCGGTACTCGAGGGCTACTCTGGCCTACATCCAAGGTACGCCTTATTACGATCTACTCAAAATAACGTGTGGAGACTCACGCTGCTGCAGCTACTCGCTTTTGGGAACCAAAAACGAGTTGAAACCAGGTGGCTTCGACTCGTCCTCCAGAAGTCATGTTGCGCTCCGCCCTTCCACCCATGAAGCGGTGTAGGCCAACCAGAAGAACCAAGCGAGGAACGCTCAGTCCCAGTTCACGGCAAGCGCAGGGCACACCAGCCATAACGTGCTCCCCCCACAACTAAACAGGCGACCCGCAACGCCAAGCGCACCCGCGGCCAGTGTCAGAGGGACCTGACCGAACAGAATATATACACGTCAAAAGCAAAAACCCCTCTGACGGGGGCATGCCCGCTAGGCATCTTTGTCTTGCAGTTTCCGAGGGCTGCCCAACATGCCTCACGGCTCAGCAACCTGCACGGCTGCATCAACTACGTGCCATCACTGCAGGGTAAAGACCCGCCCGCTCAGCGGCAGTCAGTCGAGTAGCGCGACGCCGAACTCAGCCACGACGGCCCGCAATTCCTTGAGGTAGCGCTGCGCTTGGTCGGTGAGCGGAATCGCGGCGTGGCCGATCCAGCCGATCTCGATGCGTTCGTCAACGTCGAGCGGGATAGCGACGATCTCCGGGTCGAGCTGCCCGCTGATGATGCCCGTCGAGATCGTGTACCCGTGGAGCCCGATCATGAGGTTGAAGATCGTGGCACGGTCAGAGACCCGGATCTCCTGCTTGCTGGACAAGGTGGAGAGAATCTCCTCGGCGAAGTAAAAGGAGTTGTTCGCACCTTGATCAAAGGTTAGCCGCGGTAAGCCGGCGAGATCGTCGAGAGTTGCACGCTCTTTTGAGGCGAGCGGGTTCTTCCGTGAAATGAAGATGTGCGGATCGGCGAGGAAGAGTGGAGTGAACGCGAGCCCGGATTCCCGGAGCAGCTTGTCGATGACCTTCCGGTTGAAATCGTTCCGGTAGAGGATGCCTATCTCGCTGCGGAGCGTCCGGACATCCTCGATGATGTCCCAAGTACGGGACTCACGCAGCGAGAACTCGTATTCGGCCACATCAGTGGCCTTGACCATCCGGACGAAGGCGTCCACCGCGAACGAGTAGTGCTGCGTTGACACCCCGAGCAGACGTCGCCGCGGTGGCCTACCAAGGTAGCGCTGCTCGAGGAGAGCGAACTGCTCTACGACCTGTCTCGCGTAGCCGAGGAACTCTACCCCGTCGGCGGTGAGGGTGACTCCGCGGGCGGAGCGAAGCAGGAGTGCACGGCCAACCCGGGCCTCAAGATCCTTCATCGAGGCGGACATTGTCGGCTGCGCTACGTAGAGAAGATCGGCGGCCGCGGAGATGGATCCCTCAGCTGCAACTTCTATGAAGTAACGGAGCTGCTGCAGGGTCAATCCGCTCGAAATCTGGGACATAGGGAAATTCTATATGAATGCATAGTAACCACTAGTTACCTGATACCCATCGGAAAGCTGCACCATGGATACATCACCTTCTGAAAGGCCGTCTCCGGCCCATCAACGGATTGGCAGCACATGGCAGACGACTTCACCTTCAGCATCACCACCACCCCCTTCGACGAGGACTACTCCCCGTCGGAAGGCTCGCGGATCACGACGAATTTCGCCAACCTGGCACGGGGCGAGCACCGCCAAGAGAATCTCCGCAACGCCTTGACCATGATTCGGCGCCGCTTCAACGATCTCGCAAGCTGGGACAACCCGGACCGGGACCGTTACACGCTCGACCTTGAGATCGTTTCCGTGCAGATAGAGTTCACCGCGGAAGGTACGGATCAGCAGTTCCCGCTGTTCGAGGTTCTCGACATCCAGATCGTCGACCAGCTGAACGGGGTCCGCCACCAAGGGATCGTGGGGAACAACTTCTCCTCGTACGTCCGTGACTTCGACTTCAGCGTCGTACTGCCAGCGGCAGCAGCGGCGGCAGGCGGGCCCACCGTGCCCGAGGACTTCGGCGATCTTCACGGCAAACTGTTCCAGCAATTCCTCGATTCCCCGGCGTGCCAGGAACGCTTCCCGCAGCCGCCAGTGGTGTGCATCAGCGTCTCAACGAGCAAGACGTACCGGCGAACGGAGAACCGTCACCCCGTCCTGGGCGTCGAGTACCAGCAGGACGAGTTCTCGCTGACGGACGCGTACTTCGCAAAGATGGGGCTGCAGGTCCGCTACTTCATGCCACGCGGCAGCGTTGCGCCGCTCGCCTTCTATTTCCGCGGCGACCTGCTTAACGACTACTCCAACCTGCAGCTCATCGGCACGATCAGCACTATGGAGACGTTCCAGAAGATCTACCGCCCGGAGATCTACAACGCGAACTCCGCCGCCGCCGTCGTCTACCAGCCGAGCCTGGGAGAGCAGGACTACTCGCGGACCCAGATCGCTTATGACCGCGTAGAGCGCAGTCAGCTCGCGATCACTCAGGCGAAGTACACGGAGGAACACTTCATCACGCCCCACAAGGATCTATTGGACCAGTGGACCGCCAAATACCCCGCTCTCGTCAACTGACCCACGGAGAATCGTCAATCATGAACACACTTTTGCCCACCACCGTTGTCGGAAGCCTGCCGAAACCATCGTGGCTCGCACAGCCGGAGACTCTTTGGTCCCCGTGGAAACTGGAGGGAGATGAGCTGCTCGAGGGCAAGCAAGATGCTCTGCGCATCGCCATCCACGAACAGACCCGACGCGGCATCGACATCGTCAGCGACGGCGAGCAAACCCGCCAGCACTTCGTCACCACCTTTATCGAACATCTCAGCGGGGTCGACTTTGAACAGCGTAAGACCGTGCGCATCCGCGATCGCTACGACGCGAGCGTGCCGACCGTCGTCGGAGCGGTGCGCCGCGAGCGTCCGGTATTCGTCGAAGACGCAAAGTTCCTCCGCGCAACCACAGACCGGCCGATCAAATGGACTCTTCCCGGCCCCATGACCATGGTGGACACGCTCTACGATGACCACTACAAGAGCCGCGAGAAGCTGGCCTGGGAATTCGCTGCAATCCTGAACCAGGAAGCGAAAGAACTGGAGGCGGCCGGCGTGGACATCATCCAGTTCGACGAGCCCGCGTTCAATGTCTTCCTCGATGAGGTCAAGGACTGGGGCGTGGCTGCGCTGGAGCGGGCGGCAGAAGGGCTGCGTGCGGAGACCGCCGTGCATATCTGCTATGGCTACGGGATCAAGGCGAATACTGACTGGAAAGCGACGCTCGGCTCACAGTGGCGGCAGTACGAGGAAACGTTCCCGCTGCTTCAGAGCTCCAGCATCGACATCATCTCGCTGGAATCCCAGAACTCCCACGTGCCCATGGACCTCATCGAGCTCCTCCGCGGCAAGAAAGTCATGCTCGGGGCAATCGACGTCGCAAGCGAGATTATCGAGACCCCGGAGGACGTCGCCAACACCCTCCGCAAGGCCCTGCAGTTCGTCAATGCGGACAAGCTCATCGCCAGCTCCAACTGCGGCATGGCACCGTTCCCCCGGGACGTCGCACTGGCCAAGCTGAGTGCTCTCAGCGCAGGGACGAACATCATTCGCGAAGAACTCGCCCGCTCTGCAACCCCGGTGTCATAACCATGTTTCACGCTTACCCCCCAGACACCCGGCTCGAGGCTCCCAAGCCGGGCTTCCCGTCCTCCCTATCGGCCGACGATTTCAAAGCACTGTTCCGCGGCCACCCGGGAGGTGTCGCCGTCATCACGGCGGATGCCGGCGAAGGACCGGTGGCGCTGACGGTATCGTCGGTGGTGTCAGTGAGTGCGGAACCTCCGTTGCTGATTTTCTCGGTCTCGGCACTGTCCTCTGCCTCCGAGGTGCTTTCACGCGCCGAAACTGTCGTCGTGCACCTGCTGGACGCGCACGACGTCGACTTGGCGAAGTTTGGCGCGACCCCTGGCGCCGACCGCTTTGACCAGACGCACCGTTGGTCGACCCTTGCAACCGGCGAAGCGGTGTATGACGATGTCCGCGCCTGGGTGCGCTGCGCCGTCGTCAATCGCATGGAGGTGGGGACCTCCACAATCATCGCCGTTCACGCCCTGGAGTCCCGCGTGATGCGTGACGTCCAAGCTGGCGAACCCGGCGACGCTCTGGTCTACCACAACCGCTCATGGCACCGCTTGGGCGAGCATTCCAAGCATGAAGGCTGAGCGCCGCGCCAACGATGCGAGGCGGCAAGCCGAACGGCGCACGACGGCGGGAGCATAACTCCCGCCGTCGTCCTCGTTAACGCCGGAGCGTCCATCGACATCCCGAATGGCCTATGCCGCGTCAGACGCGAACTCGAACTTCAGGGCACATCAGTGCTTCACCGGACGGAAGAAGCATCTCGCGCATAGTAGCCCCCGTCGACAGAGCCCGTTCCCGTTTTTGGATGTGCAGAGTCCGATGTTTCCCGGCCGGACAGGCTGTGGCGGTACGGGACCTCGCCGGACATGCCATTGGACTGCTGCTCGAGGGATGGACCTGGGCGATCCTTGACGGAAATTCCCCGCGGGAACGGTCGAGGAACGGACCTGCGCCCGGACATCCCTCCGCCTCAAACGCAGGCAACCCGAGCAGGCTCCGCTCGAACAGAACCCCGATTCCCTGCCTTGGGGCTATGGTGACAGAATTTCCACGCAGCGGCGCTGGGACGGTTCCTGTCCGACCTGAAACGGGCAGCGCCCGACGTAGCCCACCGTGTCGTCACCTGCAGTCCTGACGTTGCCTCCTCCACCAACCTCGTGGGCTTGGTCTCCGAGCTCGGAACGACCTGGAGCCGCTGGGGTCAGCCCCTGATTCCGATCGCCACCATCTATGACCCCTTTGTGGCCCGCACCCTCGAACCGTGGTCCTTTGGCATGTATGCCGGCGGCCAGTCCATCCTCATTGGAACACCGTCAGGTGTGACTCTGGCACCGGAAGGCGGCGCCCACCAATCCCTCACCACTGCCTCCATTGGCCTGGAACAGCCGAGTGCACGGCTTGGGAGCCTGCCTTCGCCCAGGATCCGGAATGGTGCATGCTCGAGGCGCAGCGCCGGATCGGCCTCCCCGGAGGACGCTCTGCCTACTTCCGGCTCACCACCCGTCCACTGGATCAAGGCCTGGCCGCCATGCCGACGGACGAGGTGCTGGTGGAGCGACGCCGCTGGCACTCGGTGGCCGGCTGAGCGACCACGACCCGGTCGAAGTCAAGGTCACCCTGGTCGGCATCGGAGCAATGATGCACGAAGTCATCGCCTCGGCTGCACGGCTGAAAGAACTGGGCATCACGGCCGGCGTCGTCTGTCTCACCAGCCCCGACCTGGTCTTCGACTCCCTCCAAAGCCGCAACTCGCTGAACCACGGATCCGGACCAGCCGGATTCGACATCGTCGACGCTCTCTTTCCGCGGCACGCTCCTGCGCCCCTTGTCACGGTCCAGGACGGGCACCCACACACCCTGTCCTTTTTGGCCGGGGCACGCGGGGACCGAGCTGTCTCACTGGGTGTGAGGGATTTCGGTCAGTCATCCGACGTGGAGGACGCCTGCCGCATCCACGGCATAGACGAAGCATCGATCGTCAACGCGGCGGTGAACCTGATGCGCTGATATCTTCCGTGTAACCAAGCCGCTCTCCCGCGCCTGCGACCTCCTGACGTTTGTGCTGGCTCCCCTCCCTTGACTTTGCTACTGACCACAGCCACTGTTGTCGACAACAGGAGGGGGCATCCGTCCGTTCCTGGTCCAGTGGAGGATACTGATGGTCCGTGCCAGGTCGCTGATGCGCTCCGCGACCTCCGGAGACCGGGTTACCCGCGTGGAACTGTTCTTCGACCTGGTCTTCGTCTTCGCGCTGTCACAGCTGTCCCATCATTTACTGGAACATCTGTCCTGGCTGGGTGCCGGGGAGACATTCGTGCTGCTTCTGGCGGTCTACAAGGTATGGGTGTACACCACTTGGTCAGCAACATTGCTGGACACTTCGCTGCGGGAAGTGCAGTGGATGCTGCTGATCGTCATGCTGGTCACGCTGTTCATGAACGCCTCCATCGACTCGTCATTTGGCGCTTTCGGCTGGCTGTTCGTTGCCTGCTATCTGGCGGTCCAGTTGGGCCGCGGTGCGTGGATGCTTACGGCGGGACTGGATGAGACAACGCACAACCATTTCGTGCGCACGCTGACTTGGGGGTTCATGAGCGCGCCTTTTTGGATTGCCGGGGTCTTCTTTGATGCGGTGCCACGTCTGATGATCTGGGGTGTTGCTGCCGCGATTGACCTTCTTGGCCATATGCTGGCTCACCGATTGCCGGGCCGCAAAACCGAAGGAAGCCGGGTTCCGCTCCCGGGGGAAAGGATGTTCGAGCGGTTTGGTTTGTTCTACCTGATCGCGCTCGGCGAGACAATCCTCTCGACCGGCCTGGCAATAGCGGGGAATCTGGAGGACCCTCTGATCTTTGTGACGGGGACTGTAGGTTTGGCTGGAAGCATCGCCATCTGGTGGTGCTACTTCCATAGCCTCGAACGGGACATCCTGGACAAGCTCGCCACGGTCGATGATCATTTTCGGCCGGGCATATTGGCGGGTAACACCTTGTTGATGCTCCTGGCTGGCCTGATCCTTGTGGCTGCGGGCGATCAGCTTGTGATCAGCGATCCGTCCGCCCGTCCGGAACTGTCCACCGTTCTGCTCCTGTTTGGCGGCCCCGCCCTCTTCCTTGCCGGCCGAGGCATTTTTATCCGCCAGGTGTTGGGCCTGCGCCATCCAACTGATCTCATCGGCATCGGCACCTTGGCGGTGCTGGCAGGCTTGAGCCTTCTCCTGCCCGCCTTCGTTGCCGCTATGGGCGCATTGCTTCCCCTCATTGGCGTAGCAGTTGCCGACACCGTGATCCGTCGCCGCCGATTCAAACAGCCAATCAACTGACAGCCCATCCGATGCCAGGCGACAAGTCCTGAATCCAACCTGGCAGGCCAGGGCGTCCTCGGCCAGTCCCCGTGCCCCTCATACCCGAGCGCATAACGTGCCTCCTGCCCCGCTCGGGCCACCACCGGCCCCAACCGGGCGACGCCGCCAGGGCCAATCCGCTGGGTGGGGAACCCCAAGCCCACGGCACATGCGAGCCGTCCGGTGTGGTCGAAGACAAAGTACTTTCTGTGCCTAGAGAGCTGCAGCCGGTGCTGACCTCGATTTCGCCTCAAGCCCCTTGACCCGGGGTGACAAAATAGCGCTGACAAAAGCGCGCCATTGAGCGCTGCGGTTCGCGATCGTCAACACATCGGGCTCACGAGAGGTTTTCATCAGAAATCCTCTCGTACTGCGTTGTCGGAATGACGCAGTCCATGGGTTACGCGGAATACAGGTCTGAATATGGGCCTTCAACGACGGACAGGCGCCTTCGGCGTTATCAGCTGACAATCAATGGGGGCTGCCAGTGCTCCGCAGGCCTCTCTGGCGCCGCGGGGTCCATGCTTATCAGCGGCGCAACGCACGACTCACCGACCACATGCTCGGCGCCGGCATCATCGCAGGCTGGAACACCAACAAAACCACCGCCTACAAAACCAACCTCGGCATCCCCTGAGGGAGTTTTTGCATAACGGCGTGGGATCTGGCCTGATCCGAAGGAGATACCCGTGTCTGGCGATCGGCCCTGTGAGTGGCGATCACATCCGAAGACTCATCGTGATGCGTGCGGGCAGGAACGAGTCTGTGGGAGCCACTTTAGAGCCGGACAGGCGAAAGGTGGACCACCTGAGTTCCTTGTTCAATGCCGAAATTCGGACGTCCAAAATGCCACATCAAATCTTTCCTTGACAGAGCCATCCTTCGGCTCTAAATTTAGTGCAACCGATCTCAGCAACCGATCTCACTGCTACTTTCGATAATGCAACCGATCTCAAAGGAGAGACTCGATGACCAAAACGACTTCTCCCGACCGTCGGTGTCCCGCACTTAGCACGCGTCGCTTGAGCACGGCATGCTCCCGCATCAGCAAATCCGTTCACAGGAGAAATTCATGATCAAAAAGCGATGGGGCTTGGCGCTCGTAACAGCCGTCGTAGCCAGCCTTGCCCTCAGTGGCTGCTCACCCTCAGCTTCGGAACCCAAAGGGCCCGTGACATTGAGCTACTGGGACTTCCTCGATCCCAGCCAGGCCAATCCGCGTTCAAAAGCCTTGAAGGAAAATATTGCCAAGTTTGAGGCGGCTAATCCGGACATCAAGATCAACCTCTCCGTTGTTTCGCTCGGCGACATGTTGAACAGGCTGCCTCAGGCCGCGGCAGCAGGTCAGGCCCCTGACGTCTTCAAGATGTTCACTCCAGTCGTTCCCCAGATGGCATCTGCCGGCGTCTACTCCCCGCTGCCTGACGCTGCTTCGAAGGTCACCGACTGGCTGCGCCCCACCGACACCCTGGCGGGCCCCGACGGCAAACCGGTTGCCGTGCCATATGAATACCGAACCTGCGCCCTCTACTACAACGAAAAGATCCTCAACCAGATCGGCGCGACAGTTCCCACCACGTACGACCAAGTAGTCGAAGTTGCCAAGAAAGCTGCTGCCGCTGGTTATACCGGCTTCGGGACCGGCTTCTCGGACACGGACAACTCGGCCATCATCAGCACGTTCTTTAACTGCTTCATGTCACAAGTGGATCAGGAAATCTGGAACAAAGATGGGCAGGCAAGTTTCGCGACGGCCAAAGGCAACGAGTTTGGTGACTTCCTGGCCAAGCTCAGGGACGCTAAGGCTCTTGGCAGCAACGTCGTTTCTGACACGTACGGCACCGTAGCTGACGGCATGGCGAGCGGCACGGTTGCCATGGCAGTCTTGGGCACGGAACGAGCGGTTTCCTTCGGCTCGCAGAACAAGGACCTCAAGTGGACGGCCCTACCCAAAGCGGGTACCGGCGATACGACAGGTACCACCATTGGGTGGACCTTGGGCATAGGCAATGGCAGTAAGAATACCGAGGCCGCCTGGAAGTTCATCGAATACATGACCGGCCCGGAAGCCGGTGCTCTGATGGCAACCGGCGGTGAGGTACCCACCCGTGCGGCCACCTACCAGCAACCATTTTTCTCCACTCCGGAGGCAAAGACCGTCAACGACATCGCCGCCTACGTCAAGACCAACAGTGAACCGCGGACGTATTCCAACACATGGACCGCGCTTGCCACTGGCCTCTCCCAAGCCGGGCAGAAGCTGACTCTCAACGGTTCATCAGGCAGCGATTTTATCCGTTCCGCGCAGGATGCGGCCAACAAGAAGTAGCCGCTCGCGATATCTGGGGGCCTGAGAAATCAGGCCCCCACGGAAGGGACAGAAATGTCTACAAAAAGCCCCACCCGCAGCCCACGCAACACCGCAACGTCTCCCTTGGGCGCCCCAAGTTTTCGCCGGGTCCGTAGGGATCGAATGGTATGGCTCTACGTCCTCCCGGTCAGCGTCGTCTTCCTCTTTGTGTTTGTGGGACCGCTCATCTACACAGCGTGGACGGCCCTCCACGAGACGTCGTATTACCAGATCGGCAAATTCACGGGCCTGAATTCCTTTGTCCGACTGTTCTCAGACTCCGACCTGCCGAGCCGCATCTGGACAACCCTGGTGTTCTCGCTCGGCGCCTTGGTTATCGCACTGCCGGCGGGGCTGCTTTCTGCAATCGTGCTCAACAACCTTCACCGCTTCAAGCGTTCGGTCCGGAGCCTCTTCCTCCTGCCTTGGCTGATGTCACAGGCCACTGCAGGAACAATCTGGCTCTGGTTCCTCAACCCCAACTATGGTCCGGCATCAGCGATCACTAAATCTCTCGGGTTCGGTCCCACTGACGTTTTCTCATCTCCGGCCAGTGCGCTGGTTGCAGTAACTCTGATGTCAGCCTGGTGGTCCTACCCGCAAGCCATGCTCCTCTTCTTGGGCGCCCTTCAAACGATTCCTGAGGAGCTCCGCGAAAGCCTCAAAATGGACGGCGGCGGCATCTGGCACCAGTTTGTGAACATCACACTGCCCTACTTGCGCAACACCATCGTCTCCGTTGTGGTCGTCCTTCTCATGCTTTATGTGCAGATGGTCACCATCATCCTGGTCACCACGAGAGGAGGCCCCATCGGCTCCACAGAAACCTTGTCCATGCGGGTCTACAACCAGATGTTCGACAAGTTTGACCTCTCGGGAGCCTCGGCAACGGCAATCCTGCTTTTCGCCGTCAATATCGCCCTCACCCTCGTCGCCATTCGCTTCCGACGGAAGGAAAGCTTGTGAGCATCACATCCCCGCGCCGCCAACGACGCTTGGGCAGTTTCATAAAGGCCGTTCCGGCCTGGGCGTACATCATACTTTCCGCAGCGGTGGTACTCCCCCCGGTCGCATGGATTGTGTCCACGTCGCTTAAGACCGCGTCTGGCACGTTGGAATTCCCGCCAAGGTGGATACCTGCCCCCTTCTCATCCGAGGGCTATGTTGGTCTTCTGACATCGACCAACATCCGCTTTTTCGCAAACTCTCTCATCTATGCCGGCGGCTCGATCGTTCTTGCTCTGGCCATTTGCATCCCCGCAGCGTATGTGGCAACGAGGTATCGCAGCCGCCGCATGGAAACTCTGATGACTGGAATTCTGGTCCTTTCCATGGTCCCGGCGATCGTGGTCTTTATCGCGCTGTACTCCATGTTTGTCAAAACCGCATTGATCAACACATACCCCATGATGATCATCGTCTACACGGCAATCATCTGCGGACAAACCATCCTGTTTCTGCGCAATTTCATCGAAAATATACCCGTCGAAATCGAGGAAGCGGCGGCGATTGATGGCTGCTCACGCATGCAGATCTTGTGGCGCATCATCCTCCCGCTCATCCGGCCTGGTATCGCCGCCGTAGCCATCTTCATCTTCGTATTCGTTTGGAACGACTTCCTCGTGGGCACCGTCCTCGCCACCACAGAAGACATGAAGACCGTGCAGAACGGCATAGTGCGATACATAACCACCGGCTTCGGTAGCTTCTGGGGACTCTTCGCCGCATTCATCGTCGTAGCCTTCATCCCGGTTCTCTCAATCTTCCTGGCATTCCAGCGCTGGTTCGTTGCCGGCATGACATCCGGCGGTGTCAAGGGATAACTGAAGCAACCGTTAGCCGCACTATCCGACAACGCAAAAAAGGCAGGCCCCGTGACCGCATCAGGCGGTCCAGGCACTGGTGGCTGACCGACATAAGTCGACACCTGATATTTCCTTCAGTCGGTGGTTGGCTCGGCCCGCCGGGGCAACTTGATTGCCGGCGAGGGGCTCATGGCCACCGAGTTCACTCCGGAGCGCAGAATCTCGGCCGGCGAGCCAAACGCGGTCTGGGACCTTTAGGCGTTCTGCGTGTTGAAACACTGGATGCAGTGTGGGCGGGCAGGATCCAGCCTGCCCGCCCGGCTGCCTTTGCAACCTATGCCGGACGCGCCCTGTACTTTGTCCGGGGGCAGTCCTCGGTACGCACTCGGACGCATGGGCTGACGGAGTGCGTCATTCAGAAGACGAGCGACTTATGAGTCGTTGCTCGAGCGCCAGTCTGGCGGCTGAATCAGCTCCACGCGATTTCCGTCTGGATCGAGGAGGTAAACCAGCCACCCGCCTGCGATGGGTCCGGAGGTCGGAGCAACGGGCTCTGATACCGCGCTGTAGCCGAGCGCTGTCATTCTGGTGTAAACCTGTCGCACATCAATATCCGTGAAGGCGAGGTGAGCGGTGCCCGGTTGCGCCTCTGATGGATTGACGGCTGGCAGTAGCGGCTCGGCATGGGCGAGTTCCAGCCGAAAGGATCCGTCACGGGTAGCGAGAAGCATGGCTCTGACGGTTACGTCAGGACGGCCGTAAAGTTCTCCGATATATGGTCCCGACGTCCAGGCATCCAAACGCGCCAGTCCGAGGCCATCCACATAGAATCGCTCGCTCCGCTCCATATCCGTGACGTGCAGGGCAGTGTGGTGATGTCGCATTAAGTGTCTCCTTCGAAGGTCAGGGACTCGTCTCTGATTGCTGAACTGCCTTTCAGGATGAAAGCGGCCCTAAAGCGTTGTTGGGTTCAGTGAGGCAAGGGCACAGTGGCACGAGCGGCCAATAACAAGCCCTCGTCGCACATTTCAACTTCCGATTCCCAGATGTGCTCCGCCGGCCACGTCGAGAGACACTCCCGTGATGTAGCGGTTGTCGGGATCGGAAAGGAACAGGATGGCCCGGGCTACTTCATCAGGTTCGGCGAACCGACGCATCGGCAGCTGCGCTGCCCTCTTCGCTCGGTTGGCTGCCGCGTCGGGGCCGGAGTCCCGGGCAAATTGCGCCCACATGGGCGTGTTCACGGGTCCTGGGGCGATCGCGTTCACGGAGATGCCGTTGGGTCCGAGAAGTTCAGCAAAGGACCACATGATGTGGAGGACTGCGAGCTTGCTCGCGTTGTAGGGCAGGTAGTTGAGGCGTGCTTCTTTGGCCGCAACTGAGGACAGGACCACGATGGCGCCGGCAGTGCCGGTCGCAAGCATGGATTTTGCTGTCTCCCGGACCATGGTGAAGGTCGCCGTTGCGTTGATCCTCAGGATGGAGTCGAACTCTTCAGTGGTTGTGTTCATGATGTCCGGCGTGGGGCCAAGCACTCCGGCCGCGTGAACGAGGACATCGACACGTCCGTACTCGGCTTCGATGTCCTGTATGACCGTTGCGCATTGTTGTTCCGAGGTGATGTCGAGGGGATAAAACGCCTGAAGGGCCTGGTCCTCTTTGGGGGAACGGTCGGCGCCGATGACCCTGGCCCCTGCGGCTATAAAAGCGCTGACTGCGGCGTCGCCGATTCCTCCGCTTGATCCGGTTACCAGAACCACCTGGTCTTTGAGGCTCATCGGTTATCTCCGTTCTGGGCGCAGTTTGCCTGCAGTTCTCCTGTGGTCGGAGCGTGGGGTGCTGTCTTCATGTTCGTTTCCTTACTCGAAATTGCCCGGTTCGGCCGGTCCTCGTTTGCTTGGATTTCGATGATGCTTAAGGGGTGAGCGCCTCCCGGGCGCCGGTGGCCGCCGCTGTCCGGACTGCATCGGCGATTTCCGTGGCGCGGAGCGCCTGGGCGAATGTAACGGCAGGCGTTTCACCCGCGCAGAACCTCAGGGCCGCTTGAGCCTGGCGGAGGAAGAGGTCGGAGGGTGCGAAGTTTTTCTCCTGCTGTCCGCCGTCACGGGTCCACACGTGGAGGGAATCGTTCGACCACAACATCCGGCCGCCAGTGGCCAGAACATCGATGGTGAGGCTCCAATCCCCTTGGTTGAGCCCTTGGGGTTCCTGCCAGGGAGACCAATAGCTCTGCAAGGTAAATACCGCTCCAGAGGGGAATTCGAGGGTGGAAACGACGTGTTCCGGCACCGGAGACCCGTACAGGCTGCTGCTGGCGTTGGTCGCCACGACTCTTGGGTCTCCCTCGAACCACGAAGAGACCAGCTCGATGGCATGGATGCCATTCACCACCGCAACGCCACCCTCTTTCGGATCAGCACGCCAGGAGTCGATGGTCTCCTTATATGCGACCGATCGAACGTTTACAGCGATCACGTCGTTGTCTCTGATCCACTGAGAGATAAGCGGGACGGCCGGATGCTGGTGGAGTGTGTAACCAACCATGAGTCGTTGGTTCACTCCCGAAGCGGCGGCCATTATGGCAGCACTCTCGGCATCTGCAGCTACCGGCTTTTCCGTCAGCACCCGAAATCCTCTGTTCAGCAGATCCGCACAGATATCCGGTTGTAGCGTGGTGGGCAACGCGACGACGACTAAGTCCAGCTGATCACAACGAAGCTCCTGGACGCTGGGCACCACCTGCGCACCCAGCTCGTGGGCCAACGAGACCGCCCTCTCGTCTTTCTCCACCAAGTGGGTGACATTCGCACCCACCTTGGTGAATGCTCGTGCATGACGGGATCCTGCCCACCCGGCCGCCCCCACCACGGCGACGCGCTGGAACTGTGCCGCCGTCGTCATGATGCGGGCCCCTCGAAGATCAGGTCGAAGTTGAAAGAGGTGCTCATGAAATCTCTCCTTTGAGTTAATTCAGAAAATCGACGAGATCAGTTGTGTATTTCGGGGGCACCACCCTTTGGTGTCCCAGAAGGCCTTTAAATACCTGGCATTTTCGGATCCGAAGGTCGGAAGTCTTCGGTGTCAACGCCGACTTCCGTTCTGCAGCTTGCTGCCGTTGGACCCTGGAAGGGCAGTAATTCTCCGGGAGCCAGCCCCGGTACCGCCGAGTGATCTTCGAGCATGCGTGGCTTGTTGACCATGATGGCCCCTGCCAGAAGCACCACGAGCCAGGCACCGAGCATGCCGAACGAGGCCAGCCAGCCATCCCCGGGGCTGTGCAGAAGCGCGAAGAGGAACGGGCCGACACTCGCCAGGGCGTAGCCGGTTCCTTGGGCAAACGCGGACAGACGTCCTGAGCCGGCCTGCGTTCGTGTTCGCTTATTGATCATGGTGAACGCAAAGGAATAGGACCCTTGGCCTAGTCCGGCAATGACCACCCAGACCGCCGCAGAAGCTGGTGGCGCGAAGATGATGCCTCCGTAACCTATGGCGAACGCGACCACAAACAGGACGGCCACAGGTAGCGGGCGGGACATTCTTACAACAACCATGGGCACCATCAGAGCGACCGGCAAAGCAAGGATCGAATACAGCGCCAGCATGGATCCAGCAGTTTCCTCGCTTAGTCCTCTGTCAACGAGGACAGCCGGGAGCCACGTAAGCGTCGTAAAAGTATTGCTGGAACAACCAGCAAAAACCAATGCAGTGCCCCATCCGATTGATGATCTCCAAGGATTGACCCTGTTCGCAGGAGGCGACTGCTGATCGTTGGCTGGTGTGCGGGCAACGATCCGTCTGGTCGATAGAAGAATCAGCCACGGGATCGCAGCAAGCGCACTGAGTACAGCCCAGATACCAATGGAGAACCGCCAGCCATAAAGAGTGCCTAGAGGAATTGCGAATTGGGCGGCCACCGCCGTGCTGACACCCAGGAGCGTGACGTGGAGCGCCGCGAGACCCCCGATTCTGTCGGGAAAAAACTTCATCAAGAGAGGCGGCGCCACGACGTTGACCAGACCAATCCCGAGCATGGCGATACACGTGAACACCAAAAATGCCAACACGTCCCATCCCCCTGCGCGGCCGAGCTGACCCAACGTTGTCAGCAGAATGGCAACCAGTAGGAGGTGCTCAAGCTGGATACGCCGCAGCAGCGGCAGCGCAAGGAAGCCCATCACCGCGAAGCTGGCGGTCGGCAGCATCCCTAGGGTCCCTGTGGTCACGGCGTCAAGGGGGAGGTCTGCGCCTATGTGGCCAAGAAGCGGCGACACCGCCGAAACCGCCTCTCTTGCGCTGAAGGCAACCAGCAGGATGCCCGCAAGCGCGGTGAGACGCCCGCGCAACGGCCGTCTCCCGGCTCCCTTGACTCGCAATTCACGCTGAGGCAGGCGACGTGGAGCCATGGTGGCACCTCCCTATATCCGACAGGCTGGCTCAAGACACCAGTTTCAAGGAACCCGTATCAGACACCCGTGCAATTTCGGCAGATGGGGCTGGTAGTTCAGCGTGCGTTAACTGCGTGGCTCGCCCACTCGCGCCCGGTTTGCTCCTCTGTGGGCAGGCCAGCCGCGGCGAGGATCTGGTCCAGCAGGCGCTGGGTGCGAACGGCTTCGCGACCTGAAGTAAGTGGCTGGGCCCGGTCGCCGACCCGATCCAGGAAATGGTGAACGGCGGCCGAGAATCCCAGCGTGTCTGTCGCCGTAGCCCAGCCGTACGCTTCTGCACTCAGTTCCCGTGAAGTGGTGACGCCGTTGATGGTGGTGGAAACTGTCTCGGGCGCCCTGACTTCGACGGTCTTCCCGTCACCGTACGCGTCCAGCTTCTCGTTCCATGCTCCCGCTGTTCGGGCTGCCATCAGGACGCCGGTGTTGCCGGTGCTGAAGCGGATGGTCGCTGCGATTCCGTCTTCTTCCCAAGGATCTTCACCAGCAGCGTGGGCGGCCACGTGCTCAGGTTCGCCTCCGCAGTACCAGCGCAGGAGATCGACCATGTGGATGGCGTTCTCGAACGTTGCACGGTATTCGGATCCAGGGCGGTTCTTCTGGGCAACGCAGAAGGTGGCGCCTTTGTCGCCAAAAGCCTCCCGGCCGGCCGTGTAGACGGGTGCATAGCGCCGGTTGAAGTCAACCATGAGTATCCGTCCCCGCTCGTCGGCGAGGTCTGCCAGATGCTCTGCCTCATCTGTCGCTGGGGCTAGCGGTTTCTCGCAGAACACGTCCACGTCGCGGTTGAGGCAAAGCTCGACGGCGTGGGCGTGCTCGGAGCGCGGGGTCAGCACGAACACTGCATCCAGTTCCTGCGCGGCCAGCATCTCCTCCACTGTCTTGTAGGCGGCGTGGAAGCCCCAGCGCCGGACCAGGCTGCTGGGATCTTCGCGCCGGGAAACCAAGGCGGCCAACTCGACGTCGTCCCGTTGGACGAGGGTGGGCAGTTGCGCAATCGTGGCGATGTTGCCGGCGCCGATAACTCCGACACGGAGGCGATTGGTGTTCATCAGGCGTTCCTTACTTGGGCCAAATCAGTGAGCATTGCGCGCAGGACTGCGGCGGATTCCCGGAATCCATCCTCTGGGGTGGGGAGATCTTGCGGGTGCCAGCGGTATTCGAGTTCGATGCTCAGTACATCGTCGTAGCCGTGCTTCAGCAGTGCGGCGAGAATCGGGGACCACGGTACAACGCCGCTTCCGACCACACGTGACCGGACTGCACGCTCTGAGGCGTTGACTCTGGCCGTCTCCGAGGCTCGGAAGGTCGCCGTCGGGTCGGTGAAGACAAGGTCTTTGACGTGGACGTGGCCGATCAGGTCACCTTGGACGGCGAAGGCTTCTTCGTAGCTTTCGTCGTGCGTGAAAGTCAGGTTGGCCTGGTCGTAGAGCACGCGGACGGACGGCTGGGCAATTTCCCGGACGAGTGCCGCGGTGTCTGCTGCGGTCTGGGTCATCGTGCCGAAGTGGTTCTCCACGCAAAGGCGGACGCCAGCTTGATGGGCTTCGGGTGCGAGGGTCTCCAAGGCTTTGCGCAACTGCCCCCACCGCGCAGCGTGGTCGGTATCTCCGGGGTGCCAGGAGCCGGCATAGACACGGACCCTGTCAGCCCCGAGCAGTTGTGCGGTATCAATGGCCCCGCGGAATTCGTCGACCGCTTTGCGCCATTCGGCATCGTCCAGTGAGTTGATGGCTGTGGTGTACGGCGTTAGTCCCACGATTGGTATGCCTTCGCCTTCGGACGCTTTGAGTGCCTCCATCGCGGAGTGCCGCTCCCCCAGGGGCAAACCGGACTTGTAGTCGTCCTGGTAGATGATTTCTGCCGCATCGAGCCCTGCGGCCCGGAAGAGACTCAGTGCTTGGGGAACCGTGTGGTTCGGGGTGCCTAGTGTGTGACCCGCTAGCCGCATTGTTCTATGTCCTTTCTGAAGTGTGTGGAGCTGCTGCCCAGTCCGTGGGACCGACCAGTCGGGGAGGGGCCGGGACGCGGGATCGATCCACGATTTCCATCAGCAGGCCCCAGGGGGTTATGAAATAGGTCCAGCGGTTGCCGGCTACGCGCGGGCTATCGCCGGCAACTTCCTTGCGCTCACCGAGCACACGTACTCCAGGCGTTTCCTGCAGCACGGCGATGGCTTCATCGACGTCATCCACAACGAAGCACAGGTGGTGCCCTCCGGCGTCGCAATGCCTCGGTGGCGTCTCCCGCCGCTCAGCACTGCTCCACTCGAAAAGCTCGATATTGAGATTCGGTGGCAGCCGCAACATGGCGAGCGTGAGCTTGGCATCTGGCGGGACTTCAAAGTTCGTGGGCATGAACTCTTCGTCCGGCCCGCGTTCGGAGCGGTATAACTCTTCAGCTCCAAGAACGTCGACGAAGAAGCGAATGCCTTCTTCAAGGTTGGGAACCGTCAAACCGACGTGGTCCGT
Organism: Arthrobacter sp. GW822-FHT05G07; assembly: GCF_058799755.1. Classification (NCBI taxonomy): domain Bacteria; kingdom Bacillati; phylum Actinomycetota; class Actinomycetes; order Micrococcales; family Micrococcaceae; genus Arthrobacter; species Arthrobacter sp. GW822-FHT05G07. The sequence continues at coordinate 299,129 of NZ_JBXALT010000002.1, forward strand.
GTGCTGGAGCCCCGGCAGACGCCGAAGCCTCTGCTCCTGCGCCCCGCTCATTTGCGGGGCTCCGAGGTGGAGCCTCGGACCAGGAGTTCGGGTTCGAGGACGATATGGTCCACGGAACCGTCAACATTTTGCTTTTCAGCCAGTTCGATGGCGATGTGTCCCATGTCAGCGATCGGCTGCCGCACAGTTGTCAGTGGTGGGTTGAAGCGGGCACCTAGAGCGAGCCCATCAAACCCGATGACCGACACGTCTTCCGGTACCCGAAGGCCACTTCGACCGAGCGCCGAAATCACGGCGAAAGCCACCATGTCGTTGGCCGCAATGATCGCTGTGGGTGGATTGTCCATTTCCAGGAAATGCTCTGCGCCGCGCGTGCCCGCGTCAAGGTCTGACCCGCTGTCGAGCACTACAGGTGTGCTTCCGCTTTGGGCGGTGAGCTCCAGATAGGCGTCCATCCGGTCCTGGGCCGTGTGTGTCCCGGCGATACCGGATACGTATCCGATTGAGGTATGCCCCAGGGAATGCAGATGATTTAACGCCAGCATGATTCCTTTGCGGCTGTCGACGGTAACCGTTGGAACGGAGTCGTCGCCTTCCACGCGGTCAATCACCACCACCTTGTGCCCGAAGGCGAAACGCTTCAGCGCCTCGGTATCGACCTTTGTGGAGGGTGCCACAATCCCGAACGGGGCATACATCGCCTGCATGGCCGTGAAGTATCCATCGGATTTGGCAGGGTCGCCGTTGGTGACGCAGAGCATGAGCTGGTAGCCGCGCTCGTCAGCTGCTTGTGTCATCGTCTTGGCAAGTTCTGCAAAGAACGGATTCGTAATGTCAGGGACGATCAGAGGGATGATGGTGCTGGTCTTTCGACGGAGCGCCTGTGCCAGCGGACTCATGGTGTAGCCAAGTCCCTCGGCGACCCGGAGGATATGCTCGCGCGTTTCACTCTTCACCGCCTCAGGGCGCGAGAACGCCCTGGAGACCGTTGACCGGTGGACACCGGCAGCTTTTGCAACGACGTCGATACTCAAGTCAGGCATGTTCGATTCCTCCGTGCTGGTCGTCATACGCCTGCCAAATGGGGCGCATGACATCTTCGAGCTGGGCCAGCGTTGTCAGGCCCTGGAATCCATCTTCCAGCGTCCGGGCGACACTTCGGACAAACGGATCGTAGAGTGGGTCGCTATCGACATTGATCTTGTCGACTTCCGTGGTGCCGTCCGTTGACGTGAAAGTAGCTGTGCCGTCGGAATCAACGGCGGCGAATCCCGCTTCGCCGACCGAGGTGAAGCTGCAGTACCGCTTCAGCGGCGAGCCAGGGAATGCGTAGCCGACTTCCACGATGGTTTCGCGGCCCTCGGGCGTAGTGAGGATTAGGCTCGCGTGATCCTCAATATCTTGGCCGTGAAGAACTGTTGAGAGCCGGGACTGCACCTGCAGCTCTGATTCGCCGGTGCCCCTTAGAAACAGGTCAACAAAATGTGGGGCCAGGTTGGCCAGGCAGCCTCCCCCAGCCCTGGAAGGATCGAGCATCCAGGGATTGGCATTGTGGAGGTACCGGGATGGCGGACCAGCAATGAACGAGGACCGTTGATAACTTGGCCGGCCTGCCTTGGCGAGCCATTGGTCCGTCGGGCCGCCACGCTGAACCAAGGGCACAGTGGCCGGCACACCAGCTGCTTCGGCAGCTTGTCGCACGGCAGAAAGCTCGCTAAGGGAAGTGCCCAACGGCTTTTCGACCACGAAGGGAATTCTCCGCTCGATCAGGGCCATGCACTTCTCTGCCATCCCCTCGTGGGGACCAAACACATAGGCGAGTCCCACATCGGGCAAATCCACCAGCTTTCGCCAGTCAGCTTCAGCCGGCGCTCCCCAGTGGGCGGCCAGTTTCTGCACCTGCACCCGGGAAACATCATCGTCGCCTACTGCGATCATGTCGTGCTCTTCGGCCATAGCCTGTGCGCAGAGTGGAACATGCCAGTGGGAAGCACCAAGAATAATTGTTCGTACTTTAGTCAACCGCAATACCCCCTTGTATGAGATCGGTTGCTGAGATCGGTTGCAATAACACTATGGATGGTGGGAGAGTTTGTCAACGAAACATCGATTGAGCCGGGGTTGGCTGGAGCAAAGGAGCCACCCGGCCAGAGAGAGGCCATCATGAATAAGAAACTTCGTACCCTGCAGACCATCGACGAGTCCGGGGCCGTCCTAATCGTGCGACTAGAGAGCGCCGAGGTTGCCGAGAAGGTCGCTGAGGCTGCCATCGAAGGGGGCTTCCGGGCATTGGAGATCACTCTGTCGATTCCCGGGGCCGTTGAGGTGATCCGGCGCCTGGCCGCAAAGCATGGACCAAGCGGTGTGGCGGTTGGTGCGGGAACGGTTCTTGACGAGCACTCCGCGTACGAGTGCATCCGCGCTGGCGCCGAGTTCCTCGTCAGCCCCCAGTTGAACCCTGCGATGATCCGGACCGCGAACCGCTATCAGGTGCCAACCATCAGCGGAGCCTTCACTCCCACGGAATTCGTTGAGTCCGCCGAGGCAGGCGCTGACATCCTCAAGCTCTTCCCCACCGAGGCCGGCGGGGTGGCCTATGCGAAAGCAGTGCTGGCACCTCTGGCGCACCTGCCGATCATGCCCGCAGGTGGCGTCACACTGGAAAATGTTGGCGAGTGGTTCGCCGCAGGCGTGGCGGGCGTCGGCGTGGGCAGTTACGTTACCAAGGCATGGCAGCCTGACGGGGACTTCACCCGCGTCACCGAAGCAGCCCGAGCCTTTCTCGCAGCAGTAGCAGAGGCCCGCGGATAATGTCTCCCCAGGTCTTCATCGTCATTGGACCAGCCGGCTCAGGGAAAACAACCATCGCTCAACAAACGGCTGAGAAGCATCAAGCGGCTTACCTGGACAAGGACCGGGTGAGCGGCCGCTTCGTCGAATTCGCACTGACCGCCACGGGGCATGACCCGACCGACCGCGAGTCAAACGATTACTATCGTGCCAATCTGCTGCCCCTTGAGTACGAGACCCTCATGGATGTGGCAGGAGTAAACCTGCGCCTCGGCCGCTCCGTAGTTCTCGATGCCCCCTTCGGGGCCTATTTTGACGATCCGGACTACCTAACCCGTACGGTAAATGACTTCCACTGGCCCTCTCCCGAGATCACCGTGATACGAGTCCGGGTGCCCCAAGACGTCCTGCGTTCGCGACTCATCCGGCGTGCTTTGGAGCGTGACAACTGGAAACTCGCACACTGGGATGACTACTGGGCCACCTACGGCCGCCTGGAATGCAGCTGGTCCGGCGTGCAGTTTCAGGACTTCGACAACGAGGCACCGCTTTCCCTCGATTGATGCAGCCTCGCTACGGGCCATGAGTGGCGTTGGCATAGGACGAAGCGTCTCTATTACACATTGACAAAGATCACATTCCATCCGTATCGTTGAATGCAACCGATCTCAGCAACCGATCTCATTCGGAAGTCCGGAGGATTGTGAAAGCTTTCTTCGCTTAGGAGCAAGCAGCGCCGCCCGCCCCGCACCGGCCGCCTCCCCTGGCATTTCGGCATCCGGTCGGACGCATTCACAGGCGGCACCGTCCCGCACACCAGGTGCCCAGATCCAGCACTATAACCACAGCGCTAAACGTGAAACCATGGAGAGTTCAATGAAGACCTCAAAAGAAGCAGTCGGCAGTCCCGACACTTCGGGGCGTCCCGAAACGTCCAAACATCCGCGCCGCACCCTGAACCTGGTAGCAGGCACCATCGGCCACTTCGTTGAGTGGTACGACTGGTACATCTATGGGCTGCTCGCAGCGGTATTCTCGTCGCAGATATTCCCCAGCGACTCCCCGTTCGCCTCCCTGATCGCCGCACTCCTGACATATGCCGTTGGGTTTGTTGTACGGCCTCTTAGCGGCATTATCATCTCGCCATTGGCTGATCGTTTTGGACGGCGGCTCATCCTGACTCTATCCGTCTCCGGGATGGCGCTCGGCTCACTCATCATCGGCCTCACACCATCATTTGCGAGCATCGGCTATGCGGCACCCGTCCTCTTCCTGATTGCCCGCGTCATCCAGGGCATTTCGGCCGGCAGCGAGGGCCAAAGTGCTATCGCGTTCATGGTCGAACACGCTCCAGCGAACAGGCGAGGCCTGTTCGGTTCCTTCACCAACATGGCAAGTGGCCTCGCGACCCTGGCAGCCACCGGTGCAGCAGCAATGGTGACGTCATCGTTCTCCACCGCCGATCTCGCCGCATGGGGATGGCGCATCCCCTTCGTTGTGGGCGGCTTCCTCGGCATCGTCGGCCTGATCCTGAGGGCCCGGGCTGAAGAAACCCCCGAATTCGAAGCAGAAGCCCTTGTCGACCAGAAGTCCGCTGCGGCGCGCCTGATGGACCTGCTTCGCGAGCACCCGAAGGCCCTGCTTCAGGCAGCTGCACTCTCCGCACCAGCCGTGGCCTATTACACCTGGGCCACCTTCCTTCCCACGTACGCTAAACTCACCAGCGGCCGGGACCTCTCGTCCACACTCGCCGGAAGCGTTATCGGGCTGGCCTTGCTGGTGGTTATCGTGCCGACATGCGGCGCACTCTCTGATCGTCTCGGCCGGCGCAAAATCTTCCCCATCATCGGCGCCATCGGCATGATCGTTCTCTTCTACCCCTTGCTCCTGCTCCTCAACCAGCCGGGCTTCTGGGTATACGTCCTGGTCTCGGCCTCCGGGTGGGTAGTTCTCGGCATCTGGCAGTCGGTCTATCCGACCATCCAGGCCGAATTGTTCCCGGCTTCCGTCCGGGTATCAGGCATCGGTTTCGCGCATCAGATCGTGATTGCCGTCTTTGGTGGAACCGCACCTCTGATCGCTGCCGCATTTGTCGGAGCCGGGCAGCCGATGCTCGTCGCTGTCTACATGATCGTCGTCGTCGCATTGTGCCTCGTCGTGTACTTCACGCTGCCGGAGACCGGCAACCGCGGTGACCGTTCCACTGTGGCACTCGCAGACCCTGAGGTACTCGAAGGCGAAAAGTTGGTTTCGGGCACGACGTCGATGGTCGACGTCTCCCGGCACTCCAAATAGACGGTCGGCTCGGAGCTGCGGCAGCTCGGCCGCAGCTCAAAATTTATAGAGCGTTATGAAGGGAAGCTTCTTTCTCCATGGCGCGGAATTGAGAGGACTTCTCCTACGTGAACAGCATGATTATCAATACGTTTTCATATCTTTGGTCAGCGACGGCGATCGATGCCATAGCCGAGCTTGTCGACAACGGCTACAAAACGTTCGAGGTTCCAGTCAGTTCTCCGCATTGCTGGCCGGATGAGTTAGCAACCTCCGAACGCACGGCCATCCAGGACAGGCTCAGCCACTACGGCGCGAAAATACGGTCCTTGAACGCTGGCGGATATGACATCAACCTGGCCAGCCCCGGGGCCAGCATGCGCCGCAAAAGTATTGATCACATCAAATCGGTAATTGACTTGGCGGCCGCTTGGGACGTAACCGAGGTTGTGATCTCCCCCGGCACCCGCCGTCCTATGATCTCGCCCTCGCTCGAAAGCGTCCACGGATGGATGTATGAAAGCCTGGAAATTCTCATCCCGGTGGCCAAGCAGGCTGGCACACGATTGCTCTTCGAAAACACCCCGTACTGCTTCACTCCCACAATTCAGGACTTGGCAGGTGTCGTCAGCACGATCAACGACGATTCTGTCAAGATCGTCTACGACGTCGCCAACGCCGCTTTCATCGGAGAAGATCCCGTGTCTAGTCTGCGGGAACATCACCAGGCCATCGGACTGGTGCACATTTCCGACACCGGCGTGGACACTTGGGGTCACGACCCCATCGGCACGGGAGTCATCAACTGGCCTGGGCTGGGCGACGCCGTCAAGGACACGTGCGGCGTCGGGAATGTCGTTCTGGAGATCATCCGTGAAGACAATCCGGTCCACGAATTTGCGAAAGCAATGCAGGACCTCAAGAACCACGGATGGGAACTGGAGAGTTAACTCCTCATGCCGAAAACCGGGCTCCACCAAGAGTTTATTCAAGCATGGAAGAAACCAGCATTGTTGAGATCTAATTTTCAATGCGAAACAACCTGAAAGAGGAGTTTGTCTAATGAGGGCTTTAGTCAGTGGCGGAAGCAGCGGAATCGGCGCAGCAGCATCCCTGAGACTCGCGGAGGCAGCCCTTGCGCGCGGGGAGCAGCCAATGATTGCAGTCTGCGGACACGAATCAAACAGCAGCCAAGAGCAGGTCGTTCGTTCAATCCAGGCTATGGGAGGCACCGCCATCGCACTGGCAGGTGATCTCGGCGACCCCCACGTGCCAAGCCAGCTGGTCAAAGCTGCAGTTGCAGAATTCGGTGGCCTGGACGCGTTGGTAGCCAACGCCGGAATCGCCAACCCCGGACCCATATGCGACGTCTCCCTTGAAGACTGGGACGCAATGTTCTCCGTCAACCTGCGCGGCTCGTGGCTTCTCGCCAAAGCAAGCTACCAACACCTGAAGGACAGCCACGGCGCCGCCTGCTTCACATCCTCCATGTCCGGTCAACAACCACACGCGGGATCCGGCGCCTACAGCCCAAGCAAGGCCGCGCTGACAATGTTGGCCCAGACACTCGCATTGGAATGGGCACCCGACGGCATCCGCGTCAACGTAGTCTCCCCCGGCATGACCCACACTCGGATGACCGAAAAAATGTATGAAGATCCCAAAATCAAGAAGGCACGGGAGGAAATTATCCCGCTCGCAAGAATAGGAGATCCGATGGACATCGCCAACGTGATCGAATTTCTCGTAAGCCCACTATCCGGCTATGTCACCGGTCAAGATATCTGCGTCGATGGCGGCTTCTCCAAGTCCATTCTTAGCCATATCCCCGGACGACCCAGCTCGAAATAACAGATCTGAAGGCCCGTCATGGGCCGCAGGGGCTACCTGCGGCCCATGACCTTCAGACGGCGGAATCGCCTCCAGAACAAAGATGGCACGCAATGAGGAGCCAAAAACTTATCCCGCCAGGCTGGTGATTGACACGGGCTCGCGGGAAACCGGCGTTCGCGAGGTGGCCGGCGGCGGAGCTTCTTTGACGGCAGTTCGAACTTCAGTTAGCAATACACGAGGAGGCACCTTGTATTTGGCAAAAAGCATATTGGATGGCACGGAGTGGACCGCAACAGAATTTGCAGGGCTTCTTCCGGAAAAGCAGAGAGCAACCCGCCAGGAATTGGCATGCCTTTCTTGTGACGGACGGGCCGTGTTCCGAGCGGGACAGCAGCGTCAGCCGTCGTTCGCAGCCAGACACCGGCAGGACTGCCGATTGCTTTCGAGGCCGTGGAGCGCCTTTAGATTCCTTGCAGAAGCAGGACGAGGTACTTAGCGTGCCGTACGCATGGTTCCGCAGATTGATCACCACACTTCGCAAGCCGTTTCGAGCACTGACGGCTTGTCGTGGACACCGTATCGAGTTTGAGCCTGGACTCGACCAACCCCTATTCGCCCAGATCAATTCGGCTTCGTTGCTCGGAGGCGCCAGCAGCTGAGGGGCTGCCAAGCGGGTTGTCCCGGACTTCGGTCCCTACCGTCAGCGCGCCCGCCCTCCACAGGGGCTGCACTCGCTGTTTGACATTGTCCTTGCGGCTAGTTGCTGACCTACATAGGTGCTCATCACATGTGTGCATATTGGCTTTAGACGACCCCTCTATGGTGATAAGCCAAGCCATGAGTGTCCGGAGTTGACGGAAATCTGGCGGTTAGCGGGGTCTGTGAGGCTTCGGGTCCGGGCGACGACGTCTAGTGCGCGGTTGAGTTGCCGGTCTCCGTACCGGTTGAGCTGGCGCCTAGTCGTGTTTGCCAACCCCGCGGACGTCCAGGACTCTCGAGGCCATGAGCTCGGCATGCTTCGCCAGGGCGCGCTGGTCGCCCTCCAGCTCCGCGCCGAGGGTGATGACGGCATCCGATTAGCCCGGGGTCTGGTAGCAGGGCACGGCATCTCCCTACGTCTTGCGTCTAAAGAAGCGGACCCCTCTGTGGCACTGAGCACGGCCCGACCGCGAGGAGTGGCGCCCCTCAGCGTTTCGTCTGAGAGGCGCCACCGGCGAAGCATCCCGGAAATCAGGCTTCCAGCGTCACCGTCGTGGCACCGGTCACGCGCGCAGCCTGGAGTTCCAGCAGTTCGGCTCGCAGTGAGGTGTCCAGAGCCGCCTCCAGAACCGTGAGTGCCAGGACGGTGGCGCCGTCGAGGATGGCTTCGTCCGCCTCCGGTGAGATGGCGGCGGCGGTGAAGTCCGGGTGGTGCGGGACCGCTGTGCTGTTGCGGACCACCACCATGCCGTGCACGGACGGGACTACCTGGGAGACGTTGCCCATGTCGGAGGAGCCGCCGCCGAAGATGGGCGTGGTGTCCACGGGCCTTCCGACGGCTTCCATGTTGGCGTCCCATGCTTTGCCCAGCCCCGCGTGGGTATTGATGGGAGCGTAGGGGTGTTCGGTCTGCCGGTGCGTCCATGTGCAGCCTGTGGCGATGGCCGCACCTTCGAAGCACGCGAGGACCCGCCGCTTGAGGTCCCGCCACACATCGACGTCTCCTGCGCGGACTTCCACCTGAACGGTGGCGTCGCCGGCGATGACGTTCGTGGCGCCGCCGCCGTGCGAGATAAAGGCATTGGTGTTTGCGTTCTCCGGCAGGTGCTGCCGCAGGACGGCCATGTTCATCAGGGCCAGACTCGCCGCCGCGCCAGCGTTGATGGCCTTGTCCGGGGCGCCGGCTGCGTGGGCTTCGCTGCCTTTGAACTGCACTTCGAAGCGCTCGACGGCGGCCATACTGAAAGCCGAGGCGCTCCGCTCAGCGCCCGTCATGCCATGCACCATGAGAGAGAACGCTGCGTCCTCCCACGCTCCTGCCTGGAGCAGCGAAACTTTTCCGCCGCCGTGTTCCTCCGCGGGCGTGCCGAGGAGTTTGATCCGCAGTCCAGCGGCGTCGGCCACGGGCTTAAGGGCCAGCGCAGCGCCGACGCCTGCTGCGGCGATCATGTTGTGCCCGCACGCATGGCCGACTTCGGGGAGGGCATCGTATTCGGCGCAGATGACCACGGTCAGTTCGCCCGTGCCGTAGACGGCCTCGACCGCCGTCGGAACATCATAGGCGCGTTCGGTCACCTCGAAGCCGCCGTCGCGGAGGACAGCGGCCACGGCCGCTGCTGAGTCGTGTTCTTCCCACGAGATCTCTGCCAGTGCATGGACCTTGTGGCTAAGTTCAAGGATGGAAGGCCCGACGGCGGCAGCGGACTCGCGTACGGTGTCGCGCAAGGTGTCCCGGGAGGTGGTGTCGATGGAAACGGTCATTGTTGATCCTTCGTGTCGAGGTGAGTTAGTTGGCAGGTTCGAGGACGTCATCGACATTCGACGATGACGTGGTTGAGTCAACCGATGTGGTCCGGGCTTGGCGGATGAAGAGCACGGCCACGGCGAAGAGGACGCAGACTCCGGCGCAGATCCACCAGACGGCGTGGAAGGACAGCTCGGTGGCGGCCCGCGTTCCGGCCGCGGTTGGTGTGGTGAGTGCTGCCATCAGCAGCGCGAAAAGTGCACCGGCGACTCCTCCGGCGGCGGTGCGGGCTGTGTTGTATAGCCCCGAGGCGATACCCACTGAATCGACTGCTGCGCGCTGGACCACCAAAGTGGGCAGCGTACCGCTGACCAGTCCCGCACCGAGCCCGGCCATGACGAGCCACACCGCGAAGGTCACCAGAGTACCCGGCGCCAGAATCATCAGGACGTACGCAATTGCGCTGAGGCCCCCTCCAAGAGCCACACTCCGTGGGCCGCCGATCAGCCGGGATGCCCGGTCGCTGAATGAGGCACCCAGGAAGGCTGCAAGCGCCATGATGCTGAGCATTGTTCCAGCGGCAGAGGCTGCAGCGCCGAAGCCGAATCCCAGCGTGGCCGGATCGGAGCGCAGGTAGACGGAGATGGGTGCTTGCGCGCCGAACAGTTGCGCGCCGTAAAGGAAGGCGACGACAATCGGGAGACCAATGCCGCCACGAAGGAGCATGGTGAGGTCCACCAGGGGGTGTTCTGTCCTGCGGGCTGAAACCACCCAGCCGACCAAGAGGGCAATGCCGACCGCCATCGCGAGGGCCGTGGTCAGCGGCGGCCATGTTGAGAGATTTGAAGCGCCTCCCAGGAGAGCAGCCAAGCCACCGCCAAGCAGTGCAGCACCGAGATAATCCACCCGGCCTTTGCTCCGCAGCGGGCTTTCCTTGACGAAGAACGCGATGCCGGGGACGCACAGGGCCATGAAGATCGCTGGCATCAACAGAGTGATGGACAGGCTCTCAGTCGCGTCGAGGACAAATCCGGCCAGGAAACCGCCGATCGTTGCGCCGAGGGTCAACGCCGCCACGAGCCTGCCGATGCTTCGCCCAGAGCGTTCAGAGTCGCGTTGATGGACGATGGCGAATTCCAAGGGGAGGAAAACGGCCAGCGGGGCCTGGATAGCACGTCCCAGAAGGAACAGTTCGTAGTTTGGGGCGAAGGCAACCAAGACGGAAGCGGCGGCAACGATAGCCGTGGAAATCATGAGTATCCGTTTGTGCCCGTGGATGTCACCCAGCTTGGACAGCAAAGGGACCACCAACACTGTCGCCAACAAGTAGGCGGCGCTGATCCAATTCAGGGATGCTGCCGAGACTCCATGGTGTTCACCAATGGAAGAGAACAGAGGATTCAGCCAGCCCTGAAGTATGCCACTGCCAAGCTCCATGACCACCAGGAAACCGACGGCTCCTGCCGCCGTGGTGGATTTCTGCGCCGTTGTACGCATGTGCGCTCCGATGTGATGAGAAGTGAACGGGATCACAACATCATGGAAGTGCCGTGTTTCCAATTGATGAAATTGCAGCTTTCCATGGATATTCTGTTGTCTATGCCGGAAAACATGCTTGATCCCCTTGAGGAGCGTCTCATTCATGCTCTTCAGATCGAAGGTCGCGCGCCGTGGAGTGAACTGGCCCCCATGATCGGAGTCGACGCCGTAACCCTCGCCAGGCGCTGGGACTCCCTGAGGGAACGCGGGCTCGCATGGGTCACCGGTATCTTCCCCGACGGAGCATCGGCACTGGTGGACATCACGTGCAAACCCCAGCAAACGGGCGAAGTGGCCCGCCAACTGGCACAGATCCCGGAAGTGATGACCCTCGACCACACCTCCGGCGGACGGGATCTATTGGCCACGGTCCTCGCCGACTCCCCGCTCTCCATCTGGGACACAGTCACCAACCGCATCGGCGGCTTGGAAGGCGTCAGGAGTACCCAGACGCATCTCGTTACCGAAGTAGTCATGGAGGCCTCCGATTGGAGGCTCCGCGCCCTCACACCGCAGGAGGCAGCCAGGGTCCCCCGCCCTCGCCCACCACGGGCAAGGGCGCCGCGGACCGTGCACCCTGACGTCGAAGCAGCGCTCCGCCATTGCCTGGCCGAAGATGCGCGACGCCCCGTCAGTCGGATTGCCGCAGAACATGGACTAAGCGAACAGCGCGTCGCGGATGGGCTGGCCCGCATGCGGGCTGATGGCATGCTGCGGATACGCACGGACGTCGCACGGACGGTCACGGGTTGGCCTGTCTATGCCTGGTACTTCATGCGGACCGCCGCCAAGCACGTTCAGCAGATGAAAGGGCTCATGGCTAAGATTCCTGAAGCCCGAACGGCGCTGGCCGTCGCGAGCCAGTACAACATGGTGGTGGCCGTGTGGCTGAAGGAAATGTCCGATGTCATGCGCTTCGAGGCTGCCATGGAGGCTGCAGTGCCGAGCGCCCGCATCGTTGACCGCAGCGTGGTGTTCAGGATGAGCAAGCACCTGGGCCGGCTCATCGATGAACAAGGGGCCGCGACGCTGGGATTCGTACACCCGTCGTCGGAAAGTAGCTAGCGTATCGGTTCTGAGGTTAAGTGGTCCTAAACCCTGGGAGGTCCCGTGCTCGATATCCGACGCCTGCAAATACTCAAGACCCTTGAGGTTGAGGGAACCATGACGGCCGTGGCCGCCAAGCTCCATATGACAACATCGGCGGTCAGTCAGCAGTTGGCCGTGCTGGAACGGGAGGCCGGGCTGGCGCTCCTGGTCCGCGCCGGCCGGAAAGTGCGGCTGACGGAGGCTGGAGTCATGCTGGTGAAGCATTTTGGCCGGATAGCTACGGAAGTTGAGGCAGCCGAGGCGAACTTAAAAAAACTCCAAACAGATGTCCGCGGACACCTCGCCATCAGCGCCTTCCCCAGCTTTTGCAGCACGGTGCTCCCCGCCGCCGTCATGTCCCTTCAGGCCAACTACCCGAGACTCGACGTCACCGTGTCCGACCTAGAACCGTTCGAGAGTGTGGCCCAGTTGAGGGAAGGGAACATCGATGTCGCAGTGGTGGATGACCTGCACGACATCCAAGATGAGGGGCTCGTGAAGACTCTACTGGCCCGCGATGAAATCATCCTCTGCCTGCCTCAGGACCGGGAGGCACCGGACGCAGCGACGTTGGCCGACTACGCCGATGAACGCTGGATCCTTGACCAGGAAGGCAGCGTTTTTGAGCGGTTCGTTCTACAAACCTGCCGGGACGCTGGATTCGAGCCGAACGTCCTAGCGCACTGTCGGAACCTGATGGCCACCCTGGGGTTGGTCCGTGGTGGCCTCGGAGTCGCCTTGATGCGTGAACTGAACCTCGGCCGGGAAACGGAAGACCTGGTGGTGCGTCGAGTAGATCCAAGCTGCGGCCGCAACATCATTGTCTTGTACCGGGCGGCCAGCCGGGAATCGCCGGCAGTAGCCGCCGTCGTCGATGAACTGCGGAAAGCAACCGACGCCCGCCCGAAAGCTTGACGCGCGTTGGCGATCAGGCCAATTGTTAAGTTCTGCTTGACGTTCCGTTCAAAATTTTCCGATAGACGCTGATCGAGTTCGCACCCAAGCTGGTAGGAGACCCCACACCAAACCTGCTTCGGAGGTATTCCATGGCTTTGAGTGCCCTTGACCTTTTTTCGATCGGAATCGGCCCCTCGTCGTCCCACACTGTGGGGCCAATGCGCGCCGCCCGCTCGTTCGTCGAAGAACTGGAGAGGGAAAGAAGGTTCGACGCCGTTGATCGCGTTCACGCCGGACTTTTCGGTTCCTTGGGGGCTACCGGACGCGGGCACGGCTCGGACAAGGCGGTCATCCTGGGATTCATGGGCGAGTCGCCGGAAACCGTAGACACGCTGACGGCTGATCGCGTCGTTGACGAAGCCATAGACGCCAAGAAAATACTGCTTGGAGGGCGCCGAATAATCACGTTCAACAGAACCAACGACGTGGTGCTCCACCTGCGCAAGTCATTGCCGGCGCATCCCAACGGAATGCGGTTCCAGGCTTTCGACAACCAGGGAACAGTGCTGAGCGAACGCGTCTACTATTCCGTGGGTGGAGGATTTGTCGTTGACGAGGATGGAGTTGGACAGTCGCTCCCGGAGGCGGTGCAACTCCCCTACCCGTTTTCCAACGCCGAGGAATTGTTGGCACACTGCGAGCGTGAAGGCCTGGCCATCAGCGACATCATGCTCGCCAACGAAAGCGCTTGGCGCAGCGAGGAGGAAACCCGCGCGCAGTTGATGCACATCTGGGAAACCATGAAAGAGTGCGTGTCACGTGGGTGTAGCCGAACGGAAGAACACCTGCCCGGGAACCTGATGGTCCGCCGTCGTGCGCCCCGACTGCTGACGGACCTGCAAGCGAAAGACGACACCAGCGATCCCTTGCGTGCAGTGGACTGGGTGAACCTGTTTGCCCTGGCAGTGAACGAAGAGAACGCCACGGGTGGGCGCGTCGTCACCGCCCCCACCAACGGCGCTGCCGGAATCATTCCAGCGGTGCTGCATTATTACATGATGTTCACCCCCGGAGCCAACGAAGAATCAGTGATCCGATTCCTTCTTACCGCAGGTGCCATAGGTGTCCTTTTCAAGCAGAACGCCTCCATCTCCGGCGCCGAAGTGGGCTGCCAAGGGGAAGTCGGCTCAGCCTGTTCCATGGCAGCGGGCGCACTGTGCGAAATTCTGGGCGGCACACCCCGGCAGGTGGAGAACGCCGCGGAGATTGGTATCGAGCACAACCTCGGGCTGACCTGCGACCCCGTTGGTGGCCTTGTCCAAATCCCCTGCATCGAACGCAACGCCATGGCCAGCAACAAAGCCATCAACGCTGCACGGATCAGCCTGCGCGGAGACGGCGTCCACCACGTCTCGCTTGACACCGCCATCAAGACAATGCGAGAAACAGGTGCCGATATGAAGAGCAAGTACAAAGAAACGTCCCGGGGTGGCCTCGCCGTCAACGTGATCGCTTGCTAAGGCCCGCCGTTGCCTCCCCTAAGGAGTGGAGTTGAAGACTTGTGGATGGAGGGGGCTACTGGAGCTACTTGAAGGCACTCCAGAAGCGGGCACTACAGCTCAGGCACAACGCTTGTGCCCTATCGAGTCTCGAGAGACACACCAGCACCACACTGACGACCCGGATCTATCACAGCACGCAAGCGACGTGCCTTCTCGCGGGGTGTCCGCGGTGTCATGACGTGTCAGCCAGGACACCGCGTTATGTAGGTCCAAATGCGGTCGTAGTGATCACAATGACCCCGCAATGCTGCCGCGCAGCAGGCCCGCCCAAGGATGAAGCGGGGGAACCTTTAGGGCAGAACCGCGACGGTCCTTGCTCACGGGAGAACGTCCGCCGCTGCCTTGGCGCGACAGCAGCGCCGTTGTTCAGCCGGGAATCAGCGCAGGATATGTGGAACCACTTGGTCCATGTCGGCATCGACAACGTCGCCAATTACGTGACCAGCCATGACGGGCTGCCCACCTTCATCCCCGTGCACGTCCCAACCGAAGACCTCAACGGCGCGGACCCTGACTTGGTCTTGGACGTCCGCAGCAAGACCGAGCACAAGGCCCGGCTCGTCCCCGGTTTTAGCAGCTCAGCGGTGGCCGCCCCGTGTGGCACCTCGACCAGGTTCCCGCGAAAGGCACAATTGTGAGCTACTGCCAAAGCGGGGTGCACAACTCAGTCGCGGCAAGCGCACTCCGCCGCGCCGCGTACAACGTCGTCAAACTTAATGGCAGCCAAGCAACGTGGAACGCATGGACAAGCTCGCGGTAAGTCAAAATGCGGTAATGCGGCGGATACTGGAAGTACTAGAAGGAAGCAACCAGTGAAACCTTTGACGCGTCGCCACCTGCTGGTGCTGGGTGCAGCAGGGGCCGGCGCTACGGCCGCCGGAGCTGCCGGGCTGTGGCTGACCACCGGCCCCGGCGCTCAGCCCCTATACACCCAGGAGCTGGACCTGACCGAACCCCACGTGCTGACCAGCCGTGACCGTGTGCTGGAAGTTCAGCTAGTCGCTGCACCGGCCCAGGTGCAGATCGGCAGGAGGGAGGCTTCGGTGCAGGCATATAACGACTCCTTGCCCGGACCGACGCTACGGGTCGGCCCTGGCGACACTATCAGGATCTCCCTGCATAACGGGCTGCTGGCACCCACGAACCTGCATGTGCACGGGCTGCATGTCTCCCCGCAGGGCAACAGCGATAACCCCTTTGTCAGCGTTGCCCCCGGCGAAACATTCGATTACGAGTTCACACTGCCTGCGGACCACCCACCGGGCACTTACTGGTACCACCCCCATCACCACGGCCATGCCGCCGACCAGGTGGCCGGTGGCCTCTACGGAGCAATTGTGGTGGAGGACACCGAACCGATTTCGATCACCCGTGAGAGGTTGATGGTGATCTCCGATTTGTCTCTGGACGCCGACGGCAACCTCGCACGGGCGGACCGGATGCAGCAGGTGATGGGACGCGAAGGGCAGATCGTTTTGGTCAACGGCCAAATCCGTCCACAATTGCGCGCCGCTGCCGGAGAACGGGAACGCTGGCGGATCATCAACGCCTGTCCCTCTCGATACCTGCGATTGTCACTTTCAGGACAGCAGGTCCGCCTCCTCAGCCGTGACAATGGCCGTTTGCCAGAGCCTGAGGGCGTCACTGAGGTGGTTCTCGCTCCGGGGAATCGGGTAGAACTCCTCGTAGAAACCCGCGAAGCGAATTCCACGCTCGCCGCCGCCCCCGTGGATCGCGGCAGCATGAGCCCCATGATGGGCGGCGCCATAGGAGGTGGTACCCAGTCCGGTGGAGGCCCGCTCGAATTATGTTCTCTGACCGTCTCCCCAAGCATGAGCACTGATCTCCGGCCAGTGACCAACGGCCGGCCCCTACGCGATCTGCGGAAGGAACCTCTCGCTGCCGCCCGAACACTGACCTTGGGTGCGGGGACAGATGCGGAAATGGGTATGGGCAGCGGACAGGGCAGCATGATGTCCTTCACCATCAACGGACGCACGTTCGACCCCCAAAGAGTCGACGAGACAACCGCAGTGGGCACCGTTGAGGAATGGGCCCTGGTCAACTCCAGTTCCATGGACCACCCCCTCCACCTGCACGTGTGGCCCATGCAGGTCATCCATGATGGGGACCGCGAAGTAACCGAACCCAGATGGCAGGATGTGGTCAATGTCCCTGCCCGCGGCCGGGTGACAATCCGGGTGGCCTTCGATGACTTCCCCGGCCGCACCGTCTTCCACTGCCACATCCTCGACCACGAAGACCAAGGCATGATGGCTACCGTCCAGGCCATCTGAGCGTCACGTTAAGGCCATGGAAACCCACACGGCAAACCTTTGCAATGCCTACTCCTCGCGCGGCAACTGGATCGTCTCCTCGGTTTCGGTGTGAGGGTCCCTCGCGGCGAGCAGCAATGCCCGCAGTTCTTCCAGTAGTTCCAGCTGTTGGCTGTTAATGGCCATAAGCCGGTCGATCTCCGTCTTCGCTTGCACGTCAGTGTCGTAGTCGTGCTGGGCCATGGCTGCCGCTATAGCGTCCTGCCTTTTCGCGGCGATGAGCAAGATAGCGCCCTGGAGCCCTGCCAACATGGACAGGAAGAGATTCAGCAGGATGAACGGGTAAGGGTCCCATGCATCCTCGGCCAGCATGTATGAATTGACGGCCGCCCAGACCACCATCACCAGGACGAAGCACCCCACAAAAATCCAGCTACCCATGCCATTGCGGAGGTAGTCGGCGGCACGCTCTCCCCTACTGAGGCCGGCTTGATGCTGACCGTGCCACGTGTTCTCTCGCTCACTCATGAGCACAGACTAAGAACTCTGGAACGGTGTTGGAAGCCTACTGCTGCTGCGTCCACACCCAATCCCTGATTTCGGGTAGGTCCTCAAAGTGCTCGCGGATGTAGAGGGAATGGGCGTCCAACTGCTGCCGGCAATGCTCCAGCAGTTGCTCTGCCCCCGGGAATTGACCGCGAGTCCGGCGCAGGGCTTCCATCACCAGGTGGTATCGGCTGACCTTGTTCAGTACCACCATGTCGAATGGTGTGGTGGTGGTGCCTTGCTCGTTGTGTCCCCGGACATGGAACCGCTCGGGATGCGGGCGACCATGCAGGAGCTGGTGCAGTGCCCTCGCGTACCCATGCCAGGCCATCACGACATCCACATCAGCGGTGAAGAGTTCTTCAAACTTCTCACCAGACAGCCCATGCGGATGCGCCTCTGGCGGCGGCAAGACCATGGCATCCATGACATTGACTACCCGGACGGACATCTCAGGAACATGCCGCCTGAAGAGCCACGCAGCCGCCAACGTCTCCTGCGTGGGAACATCTCCGGCACATGCAAGGACGATGTCCGGGACCTTACCGGCCGAGGTCCCGAGTATTTCATGTCCAGCCCAATCCCAGATGGATGCACCGACGGCTGCATGCGCCCGCGCCTCTTCGAGCGTCAGGTACTGCGGATGTTCCTGCTTATCGATCACTACCAGATTCACATAGTCCTTGCTTTCGAGCATGTGTTCGGCAGTGACCAGCAGGGTGTTCGCATCGGGTGGGAAGTAGACACGGATGACGCTGCTGGACAGGGACAGAACCGTGTCAATAAGACCAGGGCCTTGATGGCTGAAACCGTTGTGATCGTTCCGCCAACAAGTGGAGGTCAGCAGGATGTTCAAGCTGGGCACGGGCCGCCGCCACTCCAGCTCCCGTGAATGCTGCAACCATTTGGCGTGCTGAACGGTCATGGAAGCGCTGACCATCGCAAACGCCTCATAGCTGGCGAATAGGCCGTGGCGGCCTGTCAGCACGTATCCTTCCAGCCACCCTTGGCACAAGTGTTCGGACAGGACTTCCATCACGCGTCCGCTGGCGGAAACATGATCGTCTGCGAGCGCGGCTTCTGTGGTCGCGGCTGGTTCGAGGAGGCATCTGTCGGTGGCTTCAAAGACTGCACCGAGTCTGTTGCTGTTGGTTTCATCGGGGCAGAAGAGGCGGAACCTGGGGTCATCGGCAGTATCGATGTAGATATCGCGCAGCATCTCCCCTAATGGCTTGGTGCTCCCGTGCATCACGCCTCCGCGGGGAACAGCTTCGAGGGCATATCGATCGAGCGATGGTATTGCCAGGTCGCGGCTTCCCATCCCGCGGCTGGCGGGCAGTGCGCCCATGCGTAAATCGCCGTCGGGGGCGAGCGCCGTCAGCTCGGCGATAAGCCGCCCGTCGGCGTCGAAGAGTTCTTCCGGCCGGTAGGAACGCATCCACGCTTCAAGCTGCGCCAGGTGCGCCGGATTCTCTCTGACTCCGGCCAGCGGGACTTGGTGGGAACGGTGGGTTCCCTCTACGGGCTTTCCGTCTACTGTCACCGGTCCTGTCCATCCTTTGGGGGTGCGCAGGATGATGGCCGGCCATCGTGCGGGCCCGGTGACTCCCTCTGTGCGGGCATGGGACTGAATGGTCCGGATCGATAAGTAGGCTGAATCCAGAGCTGAGGCGAGGGCGGGGTGGACAAGGGCGGGATCGTCGCCGGAGACAATCACGGGATCCCAGCCGTGCGCTTCCAAAAGCGACGCAACGGCCATGTTCGAGCGCCTGCCAAGGACCGTGGGGCCGGAGATCTTATGCCCATTGAGGTGGAGGATGGGAAGTACTGCCCCATCCCTGAGCGGGTTGATGAACGAGGGCGCCTTCCAAGAGCCTTCGAGCGGACCGGTTTCGGCCTCCCCATCACCGACGACGCAGGCAACGATCAGGTCCGGATTGTCCATAGCCGCACCGGTAGCATGCATCAGGGAGTAGCCCAGTTCCCCGCCCTCGTGAATGGAGCCAGGCGTGGCGGGGCCGACGTGGCTGGCGATGCCTCCCGGCGTCGAAAACTGCCGGACAAGCCTCCGAAGCCCTTTCAGGTCTTTGCCAACGGCCGGGTAAACCTCCGAGTAGCTGCCTTCCAGATAGGTATTGGCGACGACGGCGGGACCTCCGTGGCCGGGACCGGCCACGAACAGAACTTCCACACTCGTGCGACGGATAAGGCGGTTGAGGTGTGCATAGATCAGGGACAGCCCGGGGCTTGTGCCCCAGTGACCTAGAAGTCTGGGTTTGATGTGCGCTGCTTGCAGCGGTTCCCGGAGCAGCGGGTTCTCCTGCAGGTAGATCTGGGCAACGGTCAGATAGTTGGCCGCGGACCAATACCGGTGCAGGAGGTCAAAGTTTTCGACTTTCGGCTCAGCGTCGCTGGATGTGGCGTTCTCGTCGATGCTCATGTCGCGATCAACCTTCCTTAAGGGGCGCGGCGAGCAAGGCCGCCGTCGATTCTGCAATAGCGCGTTCCTCGTCGCTGGGCACTACGAGCACAGGAATTGCGGATTCCATGGTGCTGATCTTGCGCATGCCTTCCTGGCTGGCCATATTCAGGCCTTCATCAAGGCCGAGCCCCAGTGGCCTCAACCAGTCGACCACCTTGGCCCTGAACAGCGCTGAGTTCTCGCCCACGCCGCCGGTGAACACCAGAGCGTCAGGTCGGTCAACCACCATCGAGTAGGCCGCTATGTATTTGGCGAGACGGTAGGCGGCCATGTCTATGGCAAGTCGGGCCTGGGGTTCGCCGCTGCCCGCAGCCTTTTCAACCGTCCGCATATCTGCGGATCCTGCAATGGCCAACAACCCCGATTGGTAATTCAGCATGTGGTCGACTTCGTCCGCAGTTGCGCCTTCTTGCTGCAGTAGGAGGACCACGGACGGGTCCAGGTCTCCCGATCGCGTCCCCATGATCAGCCCTTCCAATGGGGTCATTCCCATGGAGGTGTCCACGCTGAGCCCGTTCTTGACGGCGGTGACGGACGCGCCGTTGCCAACATGAGCCACTATCGCATTCAGAGAGGCCGTACCGAGAAGTTCTGCTGTGTCACGGCAGGCCATCTCCACCGAGATACCGTGAAAGCCATAGCGCCGCACGGGATGGGCCCGGTAGGCGTGCTCCGGAATGGCATAGTGGGCGGCGAAGTCGGGAATGGTGTGATGGAACGCCGTGTCGAAGACGGCCACCTGTGGGAGATCCGGCCATCGTTTGCCGGCGGCGTCAATGCAGGCGACACTGGCCGGGTTGTGGAGCGGCGCCAAGGGACTTAGTTCTTCAATAGCGGACACCACATCCGCCGTGACAAGTACCGGGGTGCTGAACCGCGGACCGCAGTGGACGACTCGGTGTCCAATAGCCTCCGGATGCGTGGATCCGAGGCTCTCCAGGCTTTCATTCAGCTCTTCAAAGGCTGCCTGCAGGTGCTCGGGAGTTGAACGCTCCCCAGCAGGCCAGTCCACCTGTCCGGACGCAAGAACGGCAGCAGCCGGGTTGGTGGCTGCTGTGTCGCGCAAGTGGTATTTCAGCGATGAGGAGCCGGGATTCAGCACAAGAACACGCATGTTCTCCTCTCACTTCCGCGGGGAAGGCTGCAGTGAATGCCTCTCCTCTGGACCCTAATGCACTGAGCCGTTCAGTGGGAGGGCCTTCCGGCCCTTGCAACGACGGGCCGTCCCGCTGATAGTGGAGACCACCACCGTTGGTAATCCGAAGGGAACGTCGGTTCGTGAAGAAACAGATCCTGGTTGCCCTTGACGGCTCAAGGGTGGGCTCTCCCGTGGCTGACTGGGCTGCGGCACGCGCGAATTCCCTTGATCTCGGCCTGACCCTGGTCCATGTGGTCCCCGGGGAGTGGGCTTATCCGAGGGCGAACGACCGTCAACTGGAGGTAAGCCGCGCTGAGGATCTGCTCACTAGCGAAGCGCAACGGCTGGCTGCGGCCTTTCCCCGCGTGGGCATTACGACACAGCCGTTGTCCGGCGAACCTGCCGCAACGATTGCTTCCCTGTCACCGGCCTACTCGATGGTGGCGGTGGGCACAGACCGCGGTCCCGGCACGGAGGGGCAGGGATACGGTTCAGTCAGTTTCCAGGTTGCCGTTACCAGCAAGAGCGACGTCGCCGTTGTCCCGGAGTTTGCACCTCAAAAGCGTTCCGGCGTAGTGGTGGGCGTTGACGGATCCGCTGCGTCCGTCGATGCCCTGGATCAAGGCGCCAGGGAGGCTCAACGGTTGAATGATGAATTGATCATTGTCCATGCAACAGGTCCCGAGGTTGGGCCTGCTGAGGGCGGGCATGTCCTGGGCGCGGCTGTCCAGCGGGTCAACTACGAGTTCCCGTCCGTCGTCACGAAGGAAGTCCTGGATACCACCCGTGGCCCCGGTGAGGCACTGATAGCTGCTGCAAGAGACGCACAGCTGCTGGTCATGGGCTGCAAAGGACGGGGAGGTTTGAGCGTGCTGCTGGGCTCTGTTGCCCAGCACGTGCTCCTGCACGTGCAATGCCCCACCATCCTGACCCGACCCTAGCCAGCGGTGCCGGGCGGGACCTCCTGGGTTTCGCCGTCGTGAACGTCAGTGGCGGTGGGGTCCAGCGGCGGCCACCACTTCGACGGCGGGCTGATGACGAACCGGCGACCGGTGATCTCTGTGGGCGTGACCCTGACCAGGATGTCCTTGGCGCCGGGCTGCCAAGGCGACAAGCCGGCATCCACGGCTTCCTGAATGTCTTCGGGCTGCGTAATGAATTCCGGCCTTCCTTTGAGGATGACACTCCAGGCGACGGTCCCGTAACGGTTGAACCCATCGGCTTCCAGCGCAATCACCGCACCTTCCCGAAGGGCGTCGAGCTTGGTCCCAGGCCCGGTCCTGAAAAGAACAGTTCCGAATTTCGGCACAAAGTTCACTGGAAAGATCTCAGGCTCTTCACCGTTGATGAGGGCGATCCTGCCGATGGACACCGATTGAAGGTACTTCCAGCAGTCGTGGACGCTGAGTTCTTTGGTGTCCTGATCCATCGATGTGTTCTCCATGGGCTGAGCCTAACCCCTCCGCCGGCACGCTCATAGGGCAGAAGGTCCCTCTCCGACTGTGCCCTTCGACCCTAGACGCGGGCAGTTCCCCGGTGGAGTCTTTGATCGAACAGGCATTCCCGCATTGGAGAGAAGATGTCCCCTGGGAACACATCCCCGGCCTCGCTGTCTGAGACCCCGGGCGCCGAGGGCCTGAGCTCGCAGGCGGCCGGCGATCTGTTGCGACGAACCGGACCAAACGTTCTGCCCACCGCCAGGAACGTCCCCCAATGGCGAAAACTGCTCGGGGAACTGACGCACTTTTTCGCCCTGATGCTGTGGGTTGCAGCCGGGCTCGCCTATGTGGCCGGCATGCCACAACTGGGCATAGCAATCATCATCGTGGTGATTGTCAACGGCGTTTTCGCCCATATTCAGCAGGAACGCGCCCAACACGCAGCCGAACGGCTACAAGGGCTGCTTCCCGCCGACGTCACTGTCCGGCGGGATGGGCGGCTTCAGAGCGTGCACGCGAGTGCTTTGGTACCCGGGGATGTGGTGGTCCTGGCCGCAGGCGACAGGTTGCCGGCAGACATGCAGTTCATTTCGGCGTCAGCATGCAGCGTCGATGAATCGATGCTCACCGGTGAGAGCGAGGCCGTACCCAAATCCGCGACGGACACAGCGTGGGGCGGAACGTTCCTGGTCAACGGCGAAGCGGAAGGGCAGGTGACTGCCACCGGTGCCGACACCAAGCTAGCCGCCATCGCAGCGCTGACCAGTGGCACGAAGTCTCCGCCAACTCCTTTGACCATGGAGCTACGCAGAATAGTCCGCTTGGTAGCCACCGTGGCACTCGCCGTCGCCGGGCTGTTCTTCGTGGTCTCACTCCTTGTCGGAATTGTGTGGCGTGATTCCTTCCTGTTTGCCATTGGGGTTGCGGTTGCGCTTATACCCGAAGGCCTACTGCCCACGGTGACCCTGTCGCTGGCCATGGGCGCGCAGCGAATGGCTGCCCGGAACGCACTCGTCCGCAACCTCGAAGCGGTGGAGACACTGGGTTCCACTACCTTCATTTGTACCGACAAGACCGGAACGTTGACGCAAAACCGGATGAACGCCGTCGAGGTGTTCACGTTGGAAGGGCCGCTTTACATCAGGGGTGAGGGCTACGAGCCCGAGGCCCGGGTGGAAGGGCCGGGACAGCCAGCCGCCGTCAGGGTGGCCTGTGCAGCTCGGGCGGCTTCGCAGGGGCGCGCAGTGCTCCACGGCGACGAATGGGTGGCCAGCGGGGATCCCATGGAAGCTGCGATCGATGTTTTGGCGCGACGCCTTTTGGGGAGTGCACCAGAGGAACTTCAGCCAGCGGTTCGATTCGCCTTCGACGCCGACCGTCGGAGGGAATCGGTCATTGTGGGCAACACGTTATATGTGAAGGGAGCTCCGGAATCGGTCCTGCCACTCTGCGGAGTTGAAGCCACTCAACTGTCCGCAGAAGTAGAAACCATGGCCGCCAAAGGCCTGCGCGTCATTGCAGTCGCCAGAAGGGAACTGCCTGGAGCAGCCGGCAGTTGGCCCAACCGGGCCGCCGACGAGGCCGAACGGGACCTCGAAGGCATAGGACTCATTGGCCTCCACGACCCACCCCGACCGGACGTCGCCGACGTTATCAAAGCCGCCAGGGGTGCGGGAATCCGCATTGCGATGATCACCGGCGACCACCCCTCCACAGCAGCAGCAATTGCACGCGAAATAGGCCTGCTGAGGCACCCGAACCAGGTCTTCCAAGGCGCCGAACTCCCCCATGATGAACAAGTCCTCGGGGCCCTCCTGGACCGTGATGGAGTGGTGGTGAGCCGGGTTTCTCCCGAGCAGAAACTGAGGGTGGCAAAAGCCTTGCAGAGCCGTGGGCATGTTGTCGCCATGACCGGCGACGGCGTCAACGACGGTCCCGCTCTACGTCAAGCCGATATCGGCGTGGCCATGGGACTCAGCGGCACCGATGTAGCCCGTGAGGCCGCAGACCTTGTGCTCCTGGATGACCATTTCGCCACCATCGTTGCTGCAATAGAACAGGGCCGGGCCACTTATTCAAATATTCACCGGTTCCTCACTTATCACCTGACTGACAATGTCGCTGAACTCACGCCCTTTGTGATCTGGGCACTTTCCGGTGGTCAATTCCCGTTGGCCCTTGGTGTCCTCCAGATACTGGCCTTGGACATCGGGACCGATCTGCTTCCCGCCTTGGCCCTCGGGGCGGAGCCACCAGGCAAACGCGTGTTGAGCCGGCCTCCCGAAAAGCGGCATCTTCTGGATCGGCAACTCATGCTGAGGGTGTTTGCTGTCATGGGTCCCACGGAGGCGTTGTTCGCCATGGCTGCTTTCTCTGTGGTTCTCTTTGGCAGTGGTTGGGGCCGTGGGGATCCGCTGGACCCGGGTGTGCTGATGGGCGCATCAGGGGCCGCGTTTACGGCGGTGGTCCTTGGCCAGTTGGCAACTGCCTTCGCTTGCCGCAGTGCTACCGCTCCCGCGTGGAAGCAGGGATGGTTTACCAACAAGTTGCTGCTGTGGGCCGTAGGGGTGGAACTGGCGGCGTTGGCACTGTTCCTCTACGTACCTCCGGTAGCCGGCATCCTGGGTCAGGCTCCTCCTCCCTTCCCTGGCTTTGCCACTGCCCTCCTGGCGATTCCCGGCGTGCTGGGCGCGGACTGGCTCTACAAACGGCTGCGCCACGGAGGGGCCCTCCCCCATTAAGGCAGCTTGCCTGATCCGTGCCCTTCGACCCTAGTGGCGCCGCCGGGCGGAAGAGCAGGCTGGTCCCATGAATACACACCCGCGCTCTGATCGGATCGTTGTCGGCGTCGATGGATCCGAATATTCCTCCAACACCCTGCAGATGGCCGGTCGCATGGCAGCTGCGTTGGGAGGCCCCCTGGAGGTGATCACCTGTATTGGAATGTCCGACTACTTCATGGCCTCCCGCTTTGAGCCCGAATTGACCCGGTTCACCTCGGAGTTGGAAGATACCGCCAAGCGGCTGGTCGATGAGGCCTTGGCACGAGCCTTCGGTGCAGACCGCCCCAAGGATCTAACAGTGACGGTCAAGTTCGGCGAACCGGCAAAGGTTCTTGTCGAAGAAAGCCATGGGGCACAACTACTTGTGGTGGGGAGGCGGGGCTCCGGTGGTTTCCTCAATCAGCCCCTGGGATCCGTCAGCCGGGCTTGCTCGGCCCACGCGCTTTGCCCCGTCCTTGTGGTAACTCAGGACGACCAGGGCTAGCTGTACCCCTGCGCTTGGACAGCGGTGATGGCGACAGTGTTAATGATGTCTTCGATCGTCGATCCCCTGGACAGGTCGTTGATGGGTTTGCGGAGCCCCTGAAGGATGGGCCCGACGGCGACAGCACCGGAAGACTGCTCCACGGCCTTATAGGTGTTGTTGCCTGTGTTCAGGTCTGGGAAGACGAAGACTGTCGCCCTTCCCGCGACAGCAGATGACGGCAACTTTGAACTCGCGATAGCTTCATCCACCGCGGCGTCGTACTGTATAGGCCCGTCCACGGCAAGGTCCGGCCGGGCCGCCGCCACCATGTCCGTGGCACGCTTGACCTTGTCCACGGCCGTTCCGGCGCCGGATACGCCAGTAGAGTACGACAACATAGCCACCCTGGGCTCTACGCCGAACTGCGCCGACGGCGCAATCCCCGTACACCAGCACGCGGTCAGGAAACAGCATAAAGAACACCGAGGACACCAGTCCGTTGCCATGCTGGCTCTTCATGAATTCCAACGCCGGCCGAATCGTGTTGGCCGTGGTGTGCGCCGCTCCGGAGACCATCCCGTCGGCCTCCCCCAGGTGGACCATCATGGTGCCAAAGTAGGCGCCATCGAGCATGACTTCCCTGGCCCGTTCCAAGATCACGCCTTTGTGGGCACGCAAGCGCTGATATTCCATCGCGAATCGCTCACGTAATGGCGAATGGGCGGGGTCGACGATGGTGATGCCACCCACCTCGATACCCTCGGCTTCGGCAAGCTCCCGGACCGCCGAGGGGTTCCCAAGAAGCGTCACGTGGCACACATCCCGGCGGCGCAGAATCTCCGCCGCACGCAACACCCGGCTATCTGTGCCCTCAGCCAGAACGATACGTTTCTTCTGCTGGCGGGCGCGTTCCACGAGTTCATTGAGGAAGCGCAGCGGCGTCATGGTCGCCGGACGCGGGAGCGCCAGACGTTCCAGCAGCTCCTTTTCGTCAATGGAGCGAGCCCAGATGCCCAGAGCGGCGGCCACCCGGCGGCTTTCTCCGGTGTGGATCTCGCTGCGGACGTGCGAGACCCGTTGAGCTGTAGTGTAGGTATCCGCAGTTTCAGCGAAGACGGGGAATGGCGCATGTGCCACAAATGGCAGCACGTAGCTGGCAGGGACCAGGCCATCGGTCAGGATGACTCCGGACGGTGCGGGCAGGTCCGGTGACAAGGCCGAGGCCGTGCAAGCCATGACGATGTCTGTGCGATCCCCGGGAACAATCACCAGGTTTCCGGGCTCGAGCAGCCGAAGGAAGTTCTCTACGTTCATCGCAGCCACTTTCGTGCTGCCCACGTCCCGGTCCAGCTCTGCGCTGCCCGAGATCCGTTCAAGGGACAACGACATTGCCACATCAGCCACAGTGGGCGCCGATATTTCAGCGACCTCGGGAATCACATAGCTTGGGGGCCTTCCAGTAGTTGTCCGAACAGCGCCCCGGACTGTGTCGATAGCTGTCGGCTCGGCGCGGTTGACCACCACCGACAACACCGTGCTTCTGGCTGCCTCCAGTTGCCGTGACGCGTCCGCCACAGCCTGTGCGGTCTCCCGAGGACTCAAGCCCTGGGCCCCGATGACAGCGAGAACCGGCAGGCCTAGATTGTTGGCCAATTGAGCGTTCAGGTCGAATTCCCTCCCGGGTTCCGGGCTCCTCAGGTCCGAACCGTCCACCACAACCACGTCACATTCTTCGGCGATGCGTCCGTACTCCTCGAGCGCCCGGGAAACAACCTCGTCCTCGCGGCCTGCCGATAGTGCCGACCGGGCATCCGCCAAAGTCATTCCGCCCTTGCAGCGGAATGACTCCATCTTGTACAGCCGGTGAAGCATCCGAAGCAGCGGGTCGTCGGCCGGATCTGTTCCGTTCACGATTGGGCGGTAGAATCCCAGGCGGCCTGTTCTGCGGTGCAACGCGTCAGCCAGCCCCAAGACCACGAGTGACTTCCCGGCTTCGGGTGCGACGGACAAAACATATACGCCTTGGACCATGATGTAACCTTTCGGGCCGATCATCCGATGCTTCACAGGTTCCACCCCGCAGACCCTCAATGCCAGAGTCGAAGGTCATGATGGCTGCTTTCGCCCACGGGACCTTGGACTCTGTTGGGGGCAGGAAGCCAGCCATAGGCTCGGGAGCATCGAACCAACGGCGACGTGGCGATCCGCCAGCAGCCACCACCCCACGCAGGAGACACAGACCATGGAAACCGACGAACGCCCCGGAACCGTCCTCACCGAAGCCGACTCATGGAAGGTCCTGGAACGTAACCAGCATGGTCGCTTGGCTGTCAGCGTCCTGGGTGAACCGGACATCTACCCGCTTAATTTCATCGCCCACAACCAGCGGCTGCTGCTGAGGACGAATCCCGGAACAAAGCTCGCCGAACTGACCGTCAATGAGAAGGTTGCCTTCGAAGTTGAGGAGATCGTCGACGTTGAAGCCTGGAGTGTTGTCCTTAAGGGGACTGCCAGGGTGATCGAGTCGCAGTCGGAGATCGACGAAGCGGACAAGCTTCCCCTGAAGCCTTGGATTCCGACGCGCAAATACACCTACGTGGAGATCACTCCCACCCGGGTCCATGGCCGCCACTTTGAACTTGGTGACGAGCCGGAGCGGTACTGACCTCACGGACCTCCCCAGAGCGTGCGGGCACAACAGTCCGTCCGGGACCCAAAGCCCGGAGGGCATTGAGAATGGTGGCAAGATCCACCAGCTCCTGGAGCAGCGCCCCGGCGACGGCCGGAATCATGCCAAACGTTGCCATCACCATCAGACCGAGGCTCAGCAGTATCCCGGTCCAAATGCTGGTCCGGGCGATTCGAAGCGTACGCTGCCCGATGCCTACAGCGACGGCGGCCTTGGACAAGTCGTCAACCATAATCACCACGTCCGCGGACTCGCTGGCCGCAGTGGCACCTTTGGCACCCATGGCGATACCGACGTCGGCCGCTGCAAGTACGGGAGCGTCGTTGACGCCGTCGCCCACCATCATCACGGGCCTGAGCGGAAGGGCCGCGACAGCATTGACTTTGTCAGCCGGCAGGCATTCGGCCATGACGTTGCTGATGCCCGCTTCCGTAGCGATGTGTCGGGCTGTCGTCGCAGCGTCTCCGGTCAGGAGCATCGTCTCCGCGATCCCGAGCCTCCGAAGTTCCGTCAGGGTGTTCTTCGCGTTTGGGCGCAATGGATCGCTCATGATCAGAGTGCCGACAAACCGCCCATCCACGCCGACGTAGATCCCAAGATGGCCTCCGGGCAGTGTCGTCTTGTCGAAGCCGCTCACCAGGGAGCCGACGTAAGCGGGTTTTCCGACCACTACGTGGTGGCTTCCGCAGTCGGCCGTGACACCGTTGGTTGCATGTTCACTCGCGCCCGTTGCCGGTATCAGTACCAGGCTGCGCGCTCGGGCTTCTGCCATGACTGAAGCAGCCAGGACGTGGGTGGAATACTGCTCGGCGGAGGCGGCCAACTGCAGCAGGGCGTCTTCGGACAGATGTGAGGCTGGGGCCACCCGGATTCCAGCCAAGGAGGGGTTGCCTTGTGTGAGGGTCCCCGTCTTGTCGAAGACGGCGGTCTTGACTCTACTGAGTTGCTCAAGCGTCCCCGCGTTTTTGATGATGATGCCGGCATGCGCGGCCCTGCTGGTCCCCGCGAGGAACGCGACGGGTGCAGCAATCAGCAAAGGGCACGGGGTGGCTACCACCAGAACCTCAGCGAACCGTCTTGGATCCTGGCTGAAGAACCACGCAGCGCCGGCCAGCACCAAGGCGACCAGAGTGAACGGCACAGCATATTTGTCGGCAAGCCGTACCGTCGGCGCACGGCTTGCCGCGGCTTCCTGAACCAAGGCAACTATTTGGCTGTACTGCGAATCCGCTGCGGTGGCCGTGGCCTTCATACGCACGGCATCGGCCCCGTTGACAGTGCCGCTGAGCAGCAAGTCGCCCTTGGTTCGCTCTGCAGGCAGGCTTTCGCCTGTCAGCGCTGACTCATCAAAGATTCCGACGTCGGACAGCAAGGTACCGTCCACCGGAACCAACTCTGACGGCCTGACCAGCAGCACGTCTCCCGGAACCACGGCATCCACCAGGATATCCTCCACGGGCATTCCGGGCCGTTCGCGGTGCGCGTTGCGCGGGGACCGGTCCAGGAGCGCACGGAGCTCCCTGGTGGCGCGGCCTTGGGCAAATTGTTCCAGCGCCTCGCCGCCTGTCAGCATCAGAACCACTATGAGGGATGCCAGGTATTCCCCCACCGCAACTGTCGAGCAAATGGCCATCACGGCCAGGAGATCAATGCCCCAGCGTCCGTGCAGGAGCCCTTTGATCATGGTGCCTGCCCGGTAGAGGGCAACACTGAGGGCGAAGATGCTCGCCAGCCCTTGGGCCGCCGGTATCAGTCCGATGACTGTCAGGACCGCGACGGCGACGAGCACCACAAAGGTTGCTGTCACTAACGGAAAGCGCAAGGCCGAGTGCAGCAGGTGTCGTGTCATGTCCGCTGATCAGTCGTGAGGGGTGCGGTTGAGAACAACTTTCAGGGCACCTGTTTCCGCCGCGCGCGAGAACGTGTCATAGGCATCAATGATTTGTTCCAGGCCGAAATGATGGGTAGCGAACTTATCAGCGGGGAGCTTGTGTTGTGCCACCAGGCGAAGCAGCATCGGGGTGGTGTTGGTGTTGACCAGTCCCATGCTGATGTTGATGTTTTGAATCCACAGATCCTGGAGGGGCAGTTGGACTGGCTTGCCGTGGACACCGATGTTGGCCACGTGCCCGCCGGGGCGGACCAGGCGTAAGGCCATGTCAAAGGTCTCCGGTATTCCCACTGCTTCCATGGACACGTCCACCCCAGCCCCGTCGGTGAGGGTGAGAACTTCCGCAATCCATTCGGGCTTGGTGGGGTTGACCGTGTGCGTGGCTCCGAAGTCACGGGACTTGGCGAGCCGGCTCTCGTCGGGATCTATGGCCACTACCGTGGCTGCACCGTGGAGCCCGGCTGTTGCCATGGCTGCGAGGCCGATGGGCCCTGCCCCCACAATAGCCACGACGTCACCTGGGGCCACGTGTCCGGCCTGGACTCCGATTTCGAAGGCCGTGGGCAGGATGTCGGAGAGCATCACGGCTTCGTCGTCGGTGACGCCGTGGGGCAGTTTGTGCAAGGAGTTTTCTGCATAGGGAACCCGGACGAATTCGGCCTGCGTACCGTCGATGAGGTGGCCGAAGATCCAGCCGGTTCCCGATTGTCCTTCGTCACCGAGGCAGTGGGAGAACAGGCCCTTCCTGCAATTGCCGCAATGCCCACATGACTTGATACACGAGATGATCACTCGGTCGCCCCGGCGGAGTGAGCTGACCGAACTCCCAACATCGGTGACGGTTCCCACCCCTTCGTGCCCGAGGATGCGTCCTGGCTGGACCGCAGGGACGTCTCCTTTGAGGATGTGCAGATCTGTACCGCAAATGGTGGTGGTGTCGATGCGCACGATTGCGTCGGTGGCCTGAAGAATGACGGGATCCGGAACATCCGTCCAGGACTTTTCGCCGGGGCCACCGTAGACGAGTGCCTTCATGGTGTTGTTCCGTCCTTGTTATGCCAGGCTGACACACCGGGCGTGGGTACTAGTGGAAGTCGCCCAGGCGGGCGTCGTTCAAGGGGGTCCCCCAGAGGTCTGGCCGGGTGGTTTTGAACCGCCGCCCCGTGACAGCATTCGGAGTTAGCCTCAGATAGCAGTCCTTGGCGCCTGGTTGCCAGGGATCCAGTCCCAAGGCGTCGACGTCGGCTCTTTCCTGACGGTCGAGTATCAGGTGTGTCTGCCCTCGGACAACCACGCTCCATGCCTTTCCGCTGAAGTAGCCATCACTTTCCAGGGCGCAAGGGGTTCTCAGTGTGCTCCAAAACTTGGTGCCCGCACCGGTTCGAAACACAATGCTGTCACCATCCAGCACATAGTTCACTGGAAAGATATCGGGATGTCCGTCCACCAGGACGGCCAGACGGCCAACGTTGGTCTGTGCCAACAGGTCCCAGCATTCGTCCGGGGCGAGCCGTTCGACGGCGGCACTTGGCTGTGTTTTCATTCCAAACCCGCCCTGGTGGCGTCGTCGAGCGGACTCCACCACGTCAGCGGCGGTGTCACTTTGAAGCGGCGCCCGGTCAACGAGGTGGGAACGATCCGGACAAAATGGTCCTTCCGCCCGGCCTGCCACGGGAAAAGCAGCAGACCGACGGTGTCCAGCACCTCCTGGGTCAGCTTGATGCTCTCTGCCCCGCCTTTGACCACAACACTCCACGCGATTCCCGACGTTGGGTCTACTCCGTCGGCTTCCAGCGCTACCGGTGTGGCGCTGAGGGCAGCGTGGAGCTTACTCCCTTCGCCAGTGCGGAAGACCAGCGTGCCGTGGTCTGCTTTGTAATTGACGGGAAAGATGTCGGGATGGTCCTGCGCCCAGACTGCGAGGCGTCCCACTGAGACACTGCGCAGCAGCTCCCAACACTGCTTGTTGTCCAGGATCTCAGCTTCCGGAACCGTAGGTTTATTCGTCATGGTTAGACCGTAGGCCTGGTCACGCCGGGACAACAGGGCACAAAGGCCCACACGCGCCCGGCGCGGTAGCCGGTTAATAAGCGCCGGAGTAGTCTGGCAGCAAGGAGCCTTCCGGCCCCAACGCAGGATTTCATGCATTCTTCGAAAGGCATTGGTGAACGAATCCGAAGCTCCTGAGCCCCGCCAGCCGAAACCTGAAGTGCGGATCCCGATTGATGACCTGTTGAAGGACTTCGTTGGGCGCGCCGGGGAGCTTTTGCAGGCACAGGAACGAACGCGGGGTCTACTCGAAGCAGTTGTCGCCGTAGCGGAAGACCTGAGTCTGGAAGCGGTGCTGGACCGCGTGGTGACCTCTGCCTGCCAGCTGCTTGGGGCACGCTACGGTGCGTTGGGCGTCATTGGCGAGGACAACGCGCTCAGTCATTTCATCACCGTGGGGATAGACGGCGAGCTCGCCAAACGCATCGGCCCCCTCCCGACGGGGCACGGTGTACTCGGCCTGCTCATCACCGAGCCTGCGCCACTTCGCCTTCACGATCTGGGCCAACACCCTAAAGCCTATGGATTTCCCCCACACCACCCGCCCATGAAGTCGTTCCTCGGAGTTCCCGTGCGGGTCAGGGACGTGGTGTTCGGGAACCTCTACCTAACCGAAAAGGATGGTGGTGGGGACTTCACCCCGGAGGATGAGGACCTTGCCGTGGCTTTGGCTGCGGCGGCTGGCGTGGCAATTGAGAACGCCCGGCTGTATGAAGACGCCAGACGTCGGGCATCCTGGCTCGAGGCCTGCATGGACGTCACTGGAAGAATGCTCGGCGGCGGCCAGACGGAGCAGGCTGAGGACTCGGCACTGGACCTGATCGCTGGAAGGGCTTTGCAGGAGTCCGCATCCCGTCTCGCCTTGATTCTTGTCCCCTCTTCACCGGGAGGGCCGTATGTAGTGGCGGGTACGGCAGGGGAACCCGGCGCTGAGTTCGCTGGCATGTCATTGCCCATGGAGGCCCCTGAAATTCGAGGAGTCGAACGAAATGGGAAGCCCGTTTGCCTGGATGATTCCAGGAAACTCCTCGGTATTGCGGGAACTGCAGGGCCAGCGAAGCTCCTGATCATCGACCTCAGCGCCCAAGGAGCCCATCATGGCCTCTTGGTCCTGGCCCGTGATCCAGACAAAGGAAATTTTTCCAAGACGGATGTGGAGATGGGGGCGGTCTTCGGCTCACACGTGGCACTAGCTTTGGCACTGGAACGTATCCACAGGCTCCGTGAACAAGTGATGGTGTTCTCGGACCGGGACAGGATCGCCCGGGATCTCCACGACCTGGTGATTCAACGGCTTTTCGCGGCAGGGTTGAGTATCCAGAGCCTCCGCCGTTTTACGACGGGCGAATCTGCCCTGAACAGGATCGACTCCGTCACCGAAGAACTGGACACCAGCATCCGCGATCTCCGAAACACCATCTACTCCCTTCAAGCCAGCACCCACGAACGGGAACCGTTGAGCGGCCGCATCCTCCAATCGATTCAAGCGGGTGCCAAATCCTTGCCCTTCGCGCCCCATCTGACGGTGGCCGGCCCCGTTGATTCTCTGACGGACGAAACCATGATCAAACACCTGCTGGCTGTTGTCTCAGAGAGCCTCAGCAATGCGGCGCGCCACTCAGCAGCCCAGTCCATCAATGTTTCCGTGGCTCTGCACGAAGGCCGGCTGACCCTTGAAGTGGTGGACGATGGATGCGGATTCAAGGATCCCGCCCCGGGGAACGGGCTAACCAACATGGCTCACCGGGCAGCAGAAATGCAGGGCACCTGCACTATCACCAGCGCACCAGGCAAGGGTACGTCGCTGGTATGGTCGATCCCGTTGGGCTGATCCCTCAGCGCAGGTTTCCAGCGTCCTCTCCGGGCGAATGGGCCATAAAGACCGCCGCCTGGGTTCGGCGTTCAAACCCTAGTTTGGCCAGCAGGGATGAGACGTAGTTCTTCACCGTCTTCTCTGCCAGGAGCATTTCCTCGCCAATCTGGCGGTTGGTCATGCCTTGTCCAACGAACTCCAGGACCTTGCGCTCCTGCGGTGTGAGGGATGAGACTCGGGGATCCTGCTTCTTCGGCTCCGTGAGGCCCTGGATGATCCTTGTCTTGACGGCCTCATCGAACAACGACTCGCCTTTGGCTGCCTTGCGCAGGGCACCCAGCAGGTCCATTCCTCCGATTTCCTTCAGGACGTACCCGGCGGCACCGGCAAGGACAGCCCCGCGAAGTGCCTGTTCGTCGTCGTAACTGGTGAGGATCAGGCAATTCAAACCCGGGTCAACGGAGCGAACGTCCCGGCAGACCTCGATTCCGGTGCCGTCGGGCAACCGTGCATCCAGAACAGCGACATCGGGACGCAATGCGGGAATCCGGCGCGTCGCTTCTTCCGCCGAACCGGACATGCCCACTACCACGAAACCTTCACCTTCCAAAAGTTCCTGGAGGCCTCTGCGAACCAACTCATGGTCATCGAGGATGAAAACGCGGATTGGTTCTCCGCGGGAAACGCCGGTGCCTTGGCCGGCTGTTTCTGGGCGATCCATGATTCTCCTGTCCGGCGGCTGATGGCCGCGATGTCGAGAGCTTAATTGGCGACTCTGCCAAATTCTTGCTGACGGCCGGCACTGCCACAAGGGCCCAAGGACCCTGCCGGTGCGTGTGACTTTAGGCCCTGTTGGGAACGTGCCTTTGTACCGACGCTGGAAGAACGGGAGACCCGAAACCGCTCACAGAAGGTGGGCGGCCCCGGCATCGAACAAATGAAGGAGTATCGATCCCCATGAAGAAATGGACGCGTTGGCAGGACTACACCGTGATCGGCGCCGGCGCATATGCAGCTCTGTCTGTTCTGTGGACCACACAAGCCGGGTCGTCGACGGCGATCATGGTTACGTTGGGACTCTTGCTGGTCATTGGAGGAGTAGTGAACCTGGCGATGCCCGGAATGCCGGTCGCTGAGTGGGCCCAGGCAATCGTGGCAGTAGCCCTCCTCCTGGCTCCTTGGGTGGGTGGCTTCACCTCCGCAACGGGCGCAGCATGGAGTGCTTGGATCCCAGGGGCGGTGGCCTTGGTGGTGACAGCCCTGGCGATCCGGCCAAGCACTGAGGAATACAGGCATCACCATGTGGCGTCTACGCCATAAACGCCAAAGCACTGCTTGGCGCCGCGTCACCGCGCGGCGCCAATGGCTTCATGGCAGTGAACAGCCCTCAACGGCCCGGCCTTGGTTCACCCCGTGGAGCCGTACCCTGCCTTAAGGATGGAGCATCGGCATGGCCACCAAAAACCCCGCAACGCTGCGCTTTCTTGGCGCCACGGATACCGTAACTGGCTCCCGCTACCTTGTGGACTTCCACGGAACACGAATCCTGGTCGACTGCGGGCTGTTCCAAGGCTACAAACGCCTCCGCTTACTGAACAGGCAGCCTTTTCCTGTCTCCCCTGCATCCATCGACGCTGTCTTGCTGACGCATGCCCACTTGGACCACACAGGGTACGTTCCCAGGCTCGTGAGGGATGGTTTCAGGGGTCCCGTCCATGCCACACACGGGACCACCGAACTGTGCAAACTCCTGCTGCCAGACAGCGGACACCTGCAGGAAGAAGAGGCCAGGTACGCCGACCACCGTGGATCGTCCATCCACACTCCTGCCTTGCCCCTGTATACGGCGGCAGATGCAGTGAAGTCGCTCAATAGTTTCCGCCCCGTTGAGTTCGACGAGGCCCTGGACCTCGGCAGCGGCGTCGAGGCCACTTTCGTGCCGGCCGGTCACATCCTGGGAGCGGCGCAGCTACAGATCCGGGTGGGCGGCAACTCCGTTCATTTCACCGGCGACCTGGGCCGCGACGACGACCCGCTCATGTATCCTCCCCGGGAGCTTGAGGCCGTCGACGTGTTGGTAACGGAGTCCACCTACGGCAACAGGACCCACCCAGCCGGTAGCTCTGAGGTGGAACTCGGCGAGGTGGTTTCCCGAGTGGCGAAGCGCCGCGGAGTCATACTGATCGCGGCATTTGCCGTTGGCCGGGCGGAGACACTCATGCTTCAGTTGGCGCGGCTTCGCCGAAAAGGCCTCATTCCGGATATTCCCGTGTATCTCAACAGCCCCATGGCCATCGATGCTTCCTATATGTATCAGCAGCATCCGGACGAACACCGCCTTCACCCGGATGAATTCAAGGACATGTACCGGGTGGCCACTATGACCCGCTCGGCGGACGACTCCAAGCTCCTTAACCTCAGGGGTGGTCCCATGATCATCATCTCCGCCAGCGGAATGCTGACCGGAGGACGAATATTGCATCACATCGAGGCGTACGGCATTGACCCCAACAACGCGATCGTCCTGAGCGGATACCAGGCCGCCGGCACCAGGGGTGCAGCTCTGGCGGCCGGGTCACGTGAGCTGAGGGTCTACGGGCAAGACGTCAGGATCAAGGCGGAGGTGGTCCAGCTCGAAGGATTCAGCGCCCACGCCGACTCGGACGCCATCATCCGTTGGATGCATTCAGCACCCCAAGCACCACGAATGACGTACATCACCCACGGAGAGCCGGATGCATCTGACGCGCTTCGCCTCCGCATCAAGCACGAATTGGGTTGGAAGGCCCGCGTCCCGGAATACCAAGAGACCATCTCCATCGCCACACCGGAATAAGGACTTCCGGCCCTAACCGGCACTAAGAACACGGTACAAACTGGCAACAAGGCCCCGGCCGACGTCCGGGGAACCCATCAACGAAGAACGGGCCCAGCCATGAATGAAGCAATTGTCGTCGGTGTCAACGATTCACCCAGCAGCGAGGCTGCCATGGGATGGGCCATGCATAGAGCCGCCACTTTGAAGCTGCCGGTACAGCTTGTCCATGCCGTGGATGACCGCTGGGCGTACGATTCTGTGGGCTATAACGAGTGGATCCGGGAGTCCGGCGTCAACTTTCTTGCGGCTGCGAAGGACCGGGCTGCCAAAATAGAGCCCACCGTCAATGTCACCACCGACCTTGTCTCCGGTGGAGCCGGCTACGCATTGGGCAGGAGGTCGAAAAAGGCCGCCATGGTAGTCATTGGTTCCGGCCATGGTTGGGCTGGCGGTTCCCTGACCGATCGGGCTTTACAGATTGCAGCCGTTGCGCGTTGTCCCGTAGCAGTCATCGGTGAGCACGACATGACAAACCGCAAAGGGATTGTGGTGGGCGTGGATGGTTCCGAAGAGTCCACGCAGGCCGTCGCTTTTGCCGCGGCAGAGGCCGACCGCCAGGGCCAAGAGCTGACTGTCCTCCATGCCTTCCTCACACCAGAACCATGGGTAACCCGCAATGTACCCCACACCAACTACTTCGAGGTCATCACGGAAGAAGAACGGGTGGTCTTGGCCGAGACTGTTGCTGGCTTAGCAGATAAGTACCCGGATTTGGTAGTGCACCAGGTCCTCGATACCCACACACGGGCCGCCGAAGCACTGCTCGCGGCCGGGGCCACTGCACAATTGCTGGTGGTCGGCAGCCGCGGACGGGGCAGCTTCAAACGCCTGCTGCTGGGCTCGACAGCGCACGCGGTTCTCACCAAATTGCCCTGTCCAACGATTATCACGCGGATCAGCCCGGTCAAGCACTCCGACTGAAAGCAACGGCTGTACCCTTGGCTGGGTATGAAAGTGCGGGCTCACCGGTTCTCCCGGCAAGCCCGCATTTTCTGCTTGCCGACTAGGCGAGGTAAACGTGCTTGCCTGTCATGATGGTGGGCTGGATGCAGATGAAGAGGCTTCTGTCCCCACCGGCCCACGGTTCTGCCGTCATGTGACCCCAGAGGCGGGTGAGTGACTCCCGGTCAACAACATGGGACGAGGACCCGCTGACCAGCACCGACCACCCTTCGCTTCGATCAGCCCTGGCATCGTCGATCTGGAAAGATGTCTGCATGCGGGCCACCGGCGCACCAATCAAACCTCCGAGGGAGGTGCGGAAGTAGATGGCATGATCGTGAACCAGGTAGTTGACAGGCAAAATCATCACCCTGCCATGGTGGACGAATCCAATCCGACCTGTGTCGTGCTCACGCAGCCTCTCCCAGCATTGCACCTCACTGAGTTCTTCGCTGACGTGTCGGGCACCATCGATGCGTGCAGGTTCTTGGCTGGGCACACTCATTTTCATGCTTCCTTTTCGGGGGTGTGCACTACAAGAACGGGGCAATGGGCGTGTGCGACGCAGGCCGAGCTGACCGATCCCATCAATAGACCGCCGAATCCGCCGTGGCCACGCCTGCCCACCACTACCATCCCTGCTCCGCGGCTGGCTTTGATCAGTCCTTGCCGAGGATGGCCTTGTTCCAGATGGGAAATGACGTTGTCCGGCACGTCAATCCCGAAGGCCTTTTCGACTGACTCCTTCAGGACTTGCCCTGCAGCCTCCTCAAATCCCGTAATCCCCACGGCCACATAGCCCTCATAGACCGGCGGAAAATCCCAGTACGCAATCGCCTCCACTGTTGCCCCCAAGGCGACTGCCAAATGTTGGGCTTCGCGGAGCGCCTCGATGGACGGCTCCGAACCATCCACCCCTACAACAATCTTCCCTGGTGATCCGTCCTTGCTCATCTTTGTCCTCCTGGCGCTTGTGACTTTCCTTCCTGTCAGAATGCCGTGAACAGACAGCATCGAACAGGGCCGAAGGTCACAGTGGAGACCCCGGTGTCCGTTGCCTTCGGACCGAACCTCGTTTGAGATGAGCAGGCTTCCCACCCCCTTTCCTGCAGGACCTTTGACTCTTGCTGCCGGATCACATCTCCATCACGCTCATTGCATGGCAAACATGATGAAGGCGTGGTGGGTGGGAAGGCCAGGAAGCACTTCGACTCATCCGCTAGAGCAAGGGACCAAGCACGTGCCGATACCTGACAAGGGCGAATTGCTGGTCAAAGTCAACGTGTGTGGAGTCTGCCGCACGGACCTGCATCTGGCTGAAGGTGACCTCC
Organism: Arthrobacter sp. GW822-FHT05G07; assembly: GCF_058799755.1. NCBI lineage: Bacteria > Bacillati > Actinomycetota > Actinomycetes > Micrococcales > Micrococcaceae > Arthrobacter > Arthrobacter sp. GW822-FHT05G07. Next base: position 338,279 of record NZ_JBXALT010000002.1, read on the forward strand.
CTCCACGCCATACCCGGATTGTTCCAGGTCATGAAGCTGTGGGAATCGTCGTGGAATCAGGCGCTGGCACGGGTAGGTTTGAAGCCGGCGACAGGGTGGGTGTCGCATGGCTCGGCAGCACATGCGGTACTTGCCGCTATTGTCAGCGCGGCGCCGAAAACCTGTGCAGCAGACCGGTTTTCACGGGCTGGGACCGTGACGGCGGCTTTGCGGAAATGATGACAGTCAGAGAGGACTTTGCCTACGCCATTCCTCCCCAATTCAGCGATGAGGAGGCGGCGCCGCTCCTTTGCTCCGGAATAATTGGCTACCGCGCCCTGAAGCGGGCTGCACTTCCCCCCGGCGGCCGCTTGGGCATCTACGGGTTCGGAGGCTCAGCCCACCTGACCGCGCAAATCGCAATCCATTCAGGCGCGTCGGTCTTCGTCATGACACGATCGGAGGAGGCACAGGTTTTGGCCCGAAACCTGGGGGCAGAATACGTCGGCGGTGCATTCGACGCTCCCCCCGTGAAGCTGGACTCAGCCATTCTCTTCGCACCGGTCGGTGACCTGGTTCCAATCGCGATGAGAGCGTTGGACAGGGGCGGAACTCTGGCGGTTGCCGGCATCCATCTCTCCGACATCCCCTCGATGAGCTATGCCGACGAGCTCTTCTACGAGAAGCAAGTCCGCAGCGTCACCGCCAACACGAGGGGTGACGGAACGGAATTGCTTGCCCTCGCAGCGGACATGCCATTGATTCCCACCACCACGGCATATGCCTTCGCAGCAGCTGACCAGGCATTGGACGACCTCGCGAATGACAGAATCACTGGAGCTGCTGTGTTGAGGATTTCATGACGGGTCAGCGTGCTCTGGGCTTTAGGTCTTCTTTCTTTTAGCGAACCGTTTCTCAAGCTTCGCTTCCGCGTCCTCGCGGCGTTTTCCCAGCCGGAACAACTGCTGAACCAACGGATTCTGTGGGATTGAACGGACCCTTCCGCGTTGCGTTTGCCGGCCCTGATTGCCCGTCGCTGGCTCAACCGCCTCAGAGGGGCGTTGACGTCCGACCGGATCCGGATTCTCAGAAATGTGTTGGATCTTCATTCGGCAGCCCTGCTCATCCGCCCATTCGCAGGAACCCGGCTGCCTGCAGGTTTCGTGTCGGCTGGCGTCATAGGCGAACAATGGTCCTGGACCAAGCCCATCCCTGCACACTCACGGACATGGGAGATGCCCTGCACCGCGGAGTCCTTGTCTACGTATGAGCACGAGACTGCGAGTTCCCGCCCCTCGGAGTCCACCAGCCGGAACCGGACATTGGCCTGGCCGTCCGTAAAAAGCTCAAAGATCCCGTTCATGGGCCCGCCCCTTCTGCACTTGCTGATCACGGCATCATCGATCCCCCATGCCTTCCATGAGCATGCCCGCAAACAGAATCCGTCGTAAGGGCCGGAAGTCCCGCTTCTGCTTCCTTAAAGCGAGCCTCCGGAAGAACGGTCAACAGATTCCCCAAAGCCGATGCCAGGGGCACATCGGTGATGTCGGTGCCGTTCAGGCAGAGCATGATGCCCCACTTATGCTCAAGCGCGAGATCGACCGCATCCAACCCCCAGCGGGTGGCAAGAAACCCTGTCAAGAGCCGCGGGTGCACCGGTAGCTGATAGCGCGATCAGTGAAAGGCGATGCAAAGCTATGCCGGCAAGCGTCCAGGCGCGCGTTCTCGCCCGAAACGTTCAGGAATGCCTCCTATTGCCCGGCAATGCTTAGTGACTTTCGGCCCTGTTTCCTGATTCCGGCACCACACATGCTAGGAGGGAAGGCAGGAGGCACACCATGGCTCTTTCGGAGTTCGAACGGCTCGAACTGGAGAAGATTTCACAGGCGCTCCTGGAGGAGGACCCCAGGCTGGCAGCACTGATGAGCTTCGACGATCTGAATCGGCGCCGCTGGAAGGGCATAAAGCGAGGCGGCCTCGCTGCTCTTGCCGGGCTCGGATTGCTGCTGGTGAGTTTCCCGTTGGGCAGTCTGGCACTGGGTGTGCTGGGTTTCCTCATCATGGGCGGAGGAACGTACTTGGCAACCGTTTTTATAGGTGACCGCCCTCTTCGCGGGAAGCCGCGTTCCCGGACAAACGCCCACGAGAACAAGAAGGAACAGTCATGAAAGCACTCGTCGTTTATGATTCCGGCTTTGGCAACACGAAGTCGATCGCTGAGGCCATTGCACAGGGCCTCAGCTCGCTCAACGCGAAAGTGTTGCCCGTCGGACAACTCCGATCCGAAGATATCTCCGTCGGTGACCTGCTGGTGGTGGGAAGCCCCATCAATGGTTGGCGTCCCACACAGAAGACAATGGAGGCCCTGTCCCGCCTCGGCAGCCGTGGGCTGTCCGGAGTGGTTGCTGCCGGCTTTGATACAAGGGTCAAGTTGTTCATCCACGGTGATGCGGCCAAGAAGATCACGAAAACCTTGAAAGACGCCGGAGCCAGCATTGTTGCCAAACCCATGGCTTTCTACGTGAAAGGAACCGAGGGCCCCCTGCTTGACGGAGAGACCTCCCGCGCAGCTGCGTGGGCTGAAGAACTCCTGGCAAATGCCAAAGCCTATGGAACCCGGAGGAGTGCGTGATGGCCGGGTGGCTTGATCCGAGCAAGATCATTGTCGGCGTGGACGGATCCGAAGCATCGGTGGAGGCACTTCGGCAAGGACAGCGCATTGCCATGGCGCTCGACGCACCACTTGAAGCGTGGGGGTGCTGGGAGATGCCACTGGGATATGAGGGATACCTGGCCATGGGTGTAGACGGCTTTGCCCATGATGCCGAGGAGCGACTCGACAAGGCAGTGGCCGAGGCTTTCGGTACTGACAAGCCCAGGAACGTCAGTTCCCGCCTCGTTCAACGTTCGCCCCGGGCAGGGCTTGTTGAAGGCAGCAAACATGCGTCACTACTTGTAGTAGGCCGGCGCGGTCACGGTGGATTTGGCGGACTCCTCCTTGGTTCGGTCAGTTCGGCCTGCGTCGCGCACGCGCACTGCCCGGTTCTGGTGGTCCACTCCCCCGAAAAGGGTCAATGAGATGACCACCGGGCAGATGTCCGTCCCCTCAGCTCCAGGGCGACCGGCGGCCGGCGCGCCTGCTGTAATCGAGGCGGTAGCGCTGATCAAGACTTACGGGAACTATCATGCGCTCAACGCCATGAACCTGAGGGTGCCCGCGGGTTCCGTCTTCGGTTTCCTAAGGTTGAACGGGGCTGGCGAAACCACATTGCTCCGTGTCATGAGCGGACTTTCCCGGGCGAGTTCGGGTTCATTGCGGCTTCTCGGCGAAGACGCGACGACGAGCACGCCGTCGATCCGTGACGGCATAAGCTACTTACCGGATCACCCCGCGTGCGAGGGTGCGGAAGCCCTTGCCGGAGTCCTCGGACAACAGAACTGGGCGATATCAGTCCAGTCCCGACCGCGAGGCGAAGAAGTCCGGGTCTCGAATACAGCAACCGCGCAGCGGGAAATCCCCCTCCCGATCAGCCGGCAGGATACGGGTCTCATTCGCATGGAAAACGCTGAATCGGGTCATGAAGAGGTCTTCCTGGAGCTTGTCGGAAAGGGGAACCAGTGAGCACTTTCTCAGTCCTGACGTCCAAGGAAGGCCAGAAAATCTTCCGGACGTGGCGGATCTGGGGGCAGTGGAAAAAGAACCTCTCACAAATCGTCCTTTTCACCATCATCATCAAGCCATCCATGCACGCCATGTTAATCACGGTCGTGTTTGCCTTGGGGACCCTCACCACGTGGTTCGTCACCATCGCGACCTTCGGGCCGGCAGGCGTACCCGGGATCGCAGCCACGATTGCCGCTGCCGCAGCCCTCGGGGTTGCTTCCCTGATCTTCAACCGAAAAGAACTCTAGCCATGAAAAAGCCAGGTCATATCGTCCTTCTTGTTGTGGGCATAGTTCTTTCCTTGCTCGGCGTCACTATGGCAGCGGCGGGTGCGGCAGCGGCATGGCTAGCCTCTTCCCAAGACGACGGAGCCTTCTTCACCTCCCCAACAGAGCGGTACACGGTTTCGTCCCGCGCATTGGTCTCCCCCCAACTCGATGCTGTGGGCGAGGGCACCCCCGAAAGGCTTCCCTTCGACGTCGGAACCCTCAGGCTCCGGGCCACTGCGACGGAGGCCGGCCGTGAAGTTTTCATCGGCATTGCACCCCAAAACGAGATGGACGGGTACCTCGCCGGCGTACATCACACCGAGCTGCGTGAAGTGAAATTCCAACCCTTCCGGCCTGTCTACAGGGATGTTCCAGGATCATCGCCCCCCGCAGCGCCCGGGACCCAGCAGTTCTGGGCAGCATCAGCCTCCGGCCCTGGTGAGCAGGAGCTCACGTGGAACATCGCCCCCGGCAATTGGACGGTTGTGGTGATGAACGCTGACGCCACCGGCGGGGTCTCCGCAGATCTGCAAGCCGGTTTCCGTTCAGACCTCATCAAGCCCGCCGCAATGGGCCTGCTGTTCGCCGGCGTGCTGGCCATCCTTATCGGCGTGCCTCTGCTGGTGCTGGGCGCCGTAGGTCTGGGCCGTGCCGGAGGATCGCCCGGGCAGCCCCCTTCGACATCCGCGGCAGCACAAGGCCCCGCACCGGCAAGGGCCATGAGTTCACCGCTTCATTTCACCGGCCAACTGGACCCCGCTCTGTCGCCCTGGATGTGGCTGGTGAAATGGTTCCTCGCCATCCCCCATTTCTTCGTGCTGTTGTTTCTCTGGTTCGCGTTCGCTGTCACCAGCATCATCGCCTGGTTCGCCATCCTCTTCACGGGCCGCTACCCGCTGTCCCTCTTCCATTTCAATGTGGGCGTCCTCCGATGGAACTGGCGCGTGGCCTTCTACGCTTACGGCGTGGGCGGGACCGATCAATATCCGCCGTTCAGTCTCTCCCGCACGGACTATCCGGCGAACGTTGAGGTGGATTATCCGCCGCGCCTGTCGCGGGGCCTGGTTCTTGTAAAGTCCTGGTTACTGCTCATACCGCACTTGTTGATCGTGGCAGCATTCACGGGGACGGCGACGTGGGCTTGGAGAACCCAGGACGGACCCGCCGGCGTGATCAACGATCGCGGCGGAGGACTGTCCTTGCTGGGTCTGCTGGTCCTCATCGCCCTGATAATCCTGTTGTTCACCGGCAGCTATCCGCGCCCCCTGTTCGCCTTCATCATGGGCATCAACCGATGGGTCTACCGCGTGCTCATCTACGGCGCCCTCCTCCGCGACGAATATCCGCCGTTCCGCCTTGACCAGGGTGCGTTCGATCCCGAACCACTGCAGCCCACGAACGCTGACGGAAGGGCCGGCCTGCCGTGACCGAGGGCCACACAACAGCAGTAGCCTTGACGTCGCGAAGAAGCGCACGACGGCGAGCGGTCGCCGTCGTGGTTTGGCAGCCATGGCGGTGCTCGCCGCGGGGCTGAAACTGTTGATCGCAGCGGAGCCGCAGGGGGTTCGAGGAGCGCTAACGACGACGTCGGCGTGTCGGTGTAGTTGCTTCCGTGGCAGTGGCTGCTGACAAACATTTTCGACACACCATCATTTAGGAGGAATGATGATTCGAGTGATGCTTCTGACCGTGCAAGCGTTGGTCGCGGTGGCATCGGACAGGCAGTAGGAAGGTTCGGGATCGTATCAGTCCAAGGTGCGTACATGCTGGTTGGCACGGCCCTGCTCTTCGGCGTCGATCGGGGCAACATCTGGCTCACCGCACTGGTGCTGGTGGCCTTCAGCGCCGTGGCCGCAGCAGGTGCCATTATTGTCGGCTCGCTCTTGGATCACGACGGCGCGGCAACAGGTATCGGAATAGGTGCCGGTCTCGTATTGGCTGGCCTGGGAGGCTGCATGGTGCCACCGGAGTTCTTCGCCGAACCGCTGCAGTCGTTTTCGTGGCTCACTCCCCATCGCTGGGCCTATGACCCTTGGCCGCCATCCAACGTCGGGATGCTGCCTTCACTGACATTCTGCCTTGTTTGGGCGTCCTGACAGCGATGGCCGCGTTTCTCCTTTTATGCGGGGCGTGGCTCCTGCGGCGCAGCCTCCAAAGGGCGCTATGACCACAGATTTACCCCCGGACGCGGTTGCCTTCTTTGCCGGATCTCCTCAAGGTCTTGCCATCTGCGAGGCGGTCCTTGCCATCGCCAGTGGCCTCGGCGATATACACATCCACGTCTCGAAGAGCCAGATCGCCCTACGCCGGCACCGTGGCTTCGCCTACTTGTGGCGGCCGGGACAGTACGTTCATTCGAGGGTGCCGGCCGTGTTGTCATTGGCTTTGCCTTTCGAACTCGACTCCCCCAGGTACAAAGAAATCGTTCACCCCGCTCCTTCCGTGTGGATGCATCACCTGGAACTCAACGATCCCAGCATGGTTGATGCCGAAGTGAGTCAATGGATCAGGGAGGCCTTTGAGGCGGCATAGGTGAATTGCCTCCGGGGGCCGCCGGCGCATTTACAGCCTCTTCCCCCGTTTAGAGTCGCCCCTACTGTCAGCAACCCGTTCAGGGAAGTCTTGAAACATGAGCATCCTTGACCAGCAACCCACAGTGATTCGTACCGCCGACCAGCCCACTGCAGTGGTCCGCGAGCGTGTCCCCATGGCGAATCTCACGGATTTCTTCGGCCGTGCCTTCGGGGCAGTCATGGCCGCTACGCAGGCGCAGAATGCCAGCCCTACCGGCCCGCCGTTCGCCATGTACCACGGGATGCCAACCGACACCGTCGAATTAGAGGCGGGCTTTCCCGTGACGCCTGATTTTTCCGCTTCTGGAGAGGTTACCAGTGGCCTGCTTCCGGCGTCGGACGCCCTCGAAGCTGTGCACAAGGGACCTTACGACACTTTGGAACGGACGTACGCGCTCGTCCTTGAGCGAATGAGCGCAGAAGGGATGACGCCCTCAAACACCATGTGGGAGTTCCATTTGAGCGACCCGGAAAAAGAGCCGGACCCGCCAAGTGGGAGACCCGGGCTGTTTGGCCCGTCATCTGAACAGCGCGGACTCACCTCACTATAAAGAAGATTTAAGTGTGGACAACGTCCACGCCCCCTTTGGCCTGACAAAGCGTCCACCAGCCAAGGCCTCATCGCTCCAAAAAAAGACGCCACGCCAGGATCTTTGACGCAGGCTCCCGAAGTCATGTTGCGCTCAGTCCTCCTACCCATTAAGCGGTGTAGGCCAACGAGGACCTACCGAACCAAAGAGAGGAACACATAACCCCAGCTCAGAGCAGGTGGAGGGGCCACCAGCCGCGACCCTGCCCATAACTAAACAGGCCAACCGGTGGCCAGGCAACGGCCGGCACCACATCAAAGGCTCCTGTCAGCATGTTAAAGCAAAAGGCCCCTCTGACGAGGGGGTATGCCGTGCCCGAGGTGGGACTCGAACGGGATTCAGGGCCTTGGGAACACTGGGAAGTGGCGGAAACATAAGGAATCCGGGCCAGTCCGGGGGTTGTACGGGCCAGTCCGGGGTGGAAAGTGTGGACATTGTCCACACCACACCAGCCGCGAGAACTGGGAACAAAATCCGTCCCGACAGGCTGTACAAGTGGAACCGCCCCATGCACGACACTGAGCAGTCGAAAGAACGACTCGGTGGGCGCTCCGCTCAAGCGCTCTGATTCCGCGAGAGGGGTAGATATGTCATGATCCCGAGTTCGGCGTTCCGCGCTCACCCGGCTCAATCGCCCAGGCCAGGCGGTGGAGAAACGTAGCTACATGCCCGCGCAACGCGGCCCACCGGAGTGAATGCGGCCTCTGGCGTTCGACTACGACAGGTGCGCCGGGCAGGGCGCTGTGCGCGGTTTCAAGAGCGCTTTGTGCAGCTTCCTGCCGCGCCAGGAGAAGTGCGAGTGGGTAATAGCTATTCATGAGTCCTCCAGGGTGCTCTGGGGTGGCCACCGGCCACGAAGTTAGTTCGGCGGGGTAGATGTTTCGCAGAAGGCGAAGCTTCGGGAACGCCGGAGTATCGCGTGACTCGCCGATACTCCCGCAAAATGGTTCAGTCGATCTGCTGCCGCCCAAGCCGCGCATAGATCTCGGGCCGTTTGGACCTGAGGATGAGCGCGTAAGCGATTCCGCCGATGAAGAGTGCGAAGGTGAAGCTCATGAAAATGACAGTCATGACTGCCGAGCCACCTATGAGTTCCGGGTAGTTGGCAACAGCCAGATAGGTGATAATGCCCAGGAACGCCACGCTGACGAGCGGCGCAATGATGGTCTTCCAGACCGATTCTGGCGCGAAACTGCGTCGGCGAACGAAGTACACGAGCACTGCGAAACTGGTGATGAACATGAGCAGGAGGACGGCGAAAGTTCCACTCCCACTGGCGATGGGATACAAGGCGTCGGGTGCAACGCCCAGAAAAGTGAAGACGACGGTGGCAACTGCCCATATGAGGCCGATGGCCAGAGCGGAAACGTACGGGGATTTGTGGCGGGGATGCACCCGCCCAAGGATTGCTGGAAGCGCATGGTCAGCGGCGAGCGAGAAGCTGTATCTGGCAGCAATGTTTTGGATCGAGAGCATGCAAGCCAAAACTGAGGTGATGAGCAAGATCATGGCAACGTCCGCGAAGATCTTGCCCGCCAGAGCAGCGACTGCATCGCTAAAGAGGTTCACCGTATTGGTTTCGGCCGCGGCCTGGACATTTTCAGGTCCAAGGAATGCAATGAAGGCCCAGGACGCCACAGCGTAGAACAGCCCGATTCCCACAACGGCAATATATGTGGCCCTTGAAATGGTCTTGTCAGGATTCTTGACCTCGTCGCGATAGATGACGGTGGCTTCGAATCCGAAGAAGTTACCTACGGCGAACAGGAGCGCTAAACCCAAGGTTGCGTCTGAAAATGAAGGAAGGGCAAACCCCACGGACGAGACGACCTCCAGTCCATTGGCCGAAAACGACGCGACGTCGAAGACGACAACAACTGCCACTTCGAGAAGCATCACTAGCGTCAGCAACTTCGCGGACAAGTCGATCTTGTTGTAGGCGAGAATTGTGGTGGCAGCAGTAATACCCAGCGCATACCAGTACCAAGGTATGTCCGGTCCGTTCAGCGTTTCGACCACAAAACCCTGCAGCGTTACACCGAAGAACGAGGGCGCAAAAAACCCGATGAAGATGTAACCGAAAAGGGCGAGAAAGGCTCCTCCGAGGCCGGCGGGTTTGCCCAGACCTGCGGTGACAAAGGAATAGAAGCCTCCGGGGCCTCGTACACTCTGGCTCATTTTGACGAAGCCGACCGAGAAGATCAGCAACATGAAAGTGACAAGAATGTAGATGGCAGGGGCTGTTTGTCCACTGAACATCAACAACACAGGCAGTGTTCCGGCAACGGTGGCCAGAGGCGAGGAGAACGCCAGTACGTTCATCACGAGTTCGCCCACGCCCATGTTGCCGTTGAGCCTGGTCTCTTGGGTTCGAACCGTCGTCCTTGATGATTCCAGCGTTACGTTATTCATGTAATCCCTGTCACTAATATCTGAGTTTCGAATCACAGTATCGGCGCTCAGCGGAGCGACGTTGTGCCAGCTTGGGACAATGCCCTATCCGTGGAGCGCCTTTGAGTATCGATCTCAAGAATCGAAAGAGTTAGAGCTACGGCGCGATCCAACAGAGCCGCGAAATCCTGGTCACTGTCGCTCCAGTCGACCCATCGGCCGGCGCCGTCGAGGAGCGCGAGAATCACTCGGACGGTTTGCGCCCTGAAGCGATACCCCATCTCCCGGGCAGCAGCCGAAAACATATCCTCGTGCAGGCGCAGCCATTGGTTGGCCTCAGCACGGGCGTCGTCGCTCAAGAAGCGGGCCGCCCTGTCAGTGGCTATCAGCAGGTCCCAAAGATCGGCTTCCGGTCGCTGGAGCTGTTGTGCAAGATGGACACGGACCAGCGCGGCCCAGTAATCCTCCGGCGTGTTTGTCGATTCGACAGCCTCAAGGAGATCTCTGGCGAATCCATGGGTGAACCAGCGGAGCGACTCGGCAACGATTTCGTCCTTGCCGCGAGGGAAGCTCGAGTACAAGCTGGGCGCTTTCATGTCGAGTTCGCGACCCATGGTCCTCATGGTCACGGCGTTGACGCCTTTGACGGCCGCCAAGTGCAGGAAAGCCAGGAGTATTCGCTGTCGGGTGGGCGTCTGGGTTGACCAGTCATGACCGGACAGGAACTTCCTGACTGCAGCATTTGCTTGCTCGCGGGGCGTAGGGTCCATATCATCCTCACAACGTTGTCCGGCTGGATCCGATGTAGCTAACTATCGTTAGGTAGGCACCTTTTGCCTAATCTCAGCCACACTGAATCCCCCATCCGTATCTCCGCCGGAACGTCAAGAAAGGCGTCTCGGACCCTGCCCACCACAAGCTCATTTGTGTAGCCTCGGCGGCTCGTAACGGTCACTCCCTGCGCTGAAAGTGTGAGGGACCCTCTCGGCACTTCTCTTACAGACAAGTCCGGCTGGGCTCGGAGCCAGTCTTTCGACCACGGCACTTCGCAGAAGACGGAGGCACCTGGCCCAGCAAATGACCTGACAGTATGCCGGGAACGGCACATCCGTCGAATGAGGGTTCGCTCGGCAGAGTCGAGCAGCACAGAGGCCATGGATAAGTCCGGTCCGAACGAACCGCCGAACGTCACTGGCAAGATATGCGTTGACGGAGAAAAGTCCCCCTCCATGTACTTGACCTTGGAGGATGCGGCCAACAGAAGTGCCCGTAACTCGTGCACCTCCAAGGCGCCGACGTCGTAATTCACGATGACGCCATCCCGTAGGCGTCGGCACCGTGTAATGCCTAACGGCTCGAAAGATTGCAAAGCTTCGATGAATGCGGTTGCGCGGGGACCCCGGAAGTCAGGCTGTGGGAGTTCAACCAACACCTTGCCAGGCTCACTTGCGAGGACGGCGGGGCCCGGAATGGACAAATCTGTCTCCTGCAATGGGGGGGGAAAAGCGGTCCGTAGCGCTTGAGCACAGTGCCAGGAACAATCGCTACGGACCGCGGCTTAAAAAAGGGCTAGGACCCGGGAGAAGGCCAGGGCGTGGCGTCGCCGATCTCTCGGCCTTCCGTGACGTCCTGCAGGAGACGATGAATAAGCCTGGCGGATCGCTTTGGCTGATAGTCGCTGCGTTCACCCAAATCGGCTTGGCCGCAGTGGGCCGAAGATCGGAGCCACTCCACGTGCCGTCCTTGTGCGAGCTTCCTGTTCATCATCGGGATCAACCCTCAAACTAGTCGTGTTTATTGGTCTCTTCCAGAATCAGCCTTTGAGCACTAAGGCGACCGTGTCAGTTTGAGACACTGCCCTGGATGGGGACACTCACCGCGAACTGATGCTCGTGACAAAGATGAAGATCCCGGCCACAGCCAGCAGAAAGGCCGCGGCTCGTGGTGGAACGCTGGGGATGCCACGCATGCTTGCCGTGGTTCGTGGTTGTTGGGCCGAGTTCGCCATATGATCGCCGATCACCCGCAGTCCGGCAGCGATAAGGATCAGAAATATGCCGACGTACTCCATCTACTGTGACTCGCTGGGTTTGGGATCCAGCGCCACGGCCAGGTGTGCACTTGAACGCCCGGCATCAACCTGTGAGACCTGCATGGCACAACTAAATCCGTCGGTGAGAACAAGGGCATCAGCCTCGCCCTTCGCGAGGGCGGGTATGACAGAGTGCTCAGCAACGTTCATGGACATATCGAAATGCTCGGCCTCAAATCCGAAGTTTCCAGCCACGCCACAGCAGGACGAGGATTCCACCACTCGTGGAACTCCCCAGGCCTCAAGGACGCGTTTCTGGGCGCCCGAGCCGAACACGGCGTGCTCGTGGCAGTGAGTCTGCAGTACTGCTGTTTCCGGTGCAGGAGCCGTGGGCTTCCAGCCGCGTTTGATGGCCTCATCCACTGCTACAGAAAACGACCGTACCCTAGCCGCCACTCGGGCAGCGGCCGGCCCGCCTACCATTTTTGGACCTTCATCGCGGATAGCGGCCGCACAACTGGGTTCGAGTACGACGATATCCCTGTCCGTGCCATCGTCGAGCCGGCTGACCAACCGGGCCAGCCGCCGGCGGGCCCCATCACGTTGCCCTGTGGAGATCCAGGTCAAGCCGCAACAGGCGTCCGGCGTACACCCCACAGTGCTACCGGAGTCGCGAAGAACCCGGGCCGCTGCCGGAATAACCTCCGGCCTGAAAGCGCGGGTGAAGCTGTCGATAAACAGCAGGACGTCTGCGTTGTCCTCGAACCGGGCTTCCCGTACCCGCTTTCGGATCCGGCCGTTCGCCGCGAAAGCCGGCAACCGCCGTCGAGCACTAATGCCCAACCACTCCCCCACCGTCCTGAAGGGCCGGAAGGAGGTCCCCCTATTCGCCAGAGCCGCTACGCGGGTCAACCACGGGAGCCACCGAGGCAGCCAACCAATCGAATAGTGCGTGAAGGGTCGGATACGCCCGCGGTAATACTCATCCACGAGCTCCGACTTGGCCTCAGCGATGTCCACTCCCGTGGGACAGTCTGCGGAGCATGCCTTGCAGGACAGGCAAAGATCCAGCGCTTCCCGGACTTCCGCGCTCTTCCAGCCGTCCTTACTGCTCCCTTGAACCCTGGTCAGCTCCTGCAACACCCGTGCGCGGCCACGAGTGGAGTCCTTCTCATCCTTGGTGGCGCGGTAGCTGGGACACATGAAACCCCCGGTGGTGGAGCGGCACCTACCCACGCCTATGCAGGCATGGGTGTTCCCCACGAACGGACTCACCACCGGAAGCAGCTCACGGTCAGAGGACGGCACGACGGCGGCAGTCGGCGACGTCGTCAGTTCACTGTGCGTGGGGCCGGCTTTGGCCACGCCTTCCAAGGCCAGCGAGGCAGTGAACGGAACGGGGTCCACGATGACCCCAGGGTTGAGAATCCCCGCCGGGTCCCACAGCTCTTTGAACGCTTTGAAGATGCCAATCATCTCCTTGGAATACATCACCGACAACAGTTCGCTTCTCGCCCGCCCGTCACCGTGTTCCCCTGACAGCGAGCCTCCATGGGCCACCACCAGCTGGGCAGCTTCACGGGTGAAATCAGTAAAATTGCGACGCCCGGCCTCACTGCGCAGATCATAATCCAAACGCATGTGGACACACCCCGCACCGAAGTGGCCGTACATGAATGCTGTGTAGCCGTACTTTTTCACCAAGGGAAGCAGGTCCGCCAAATAGTCAGCGAGTCGTTCGGGAGCAACGGCAGAATCTTCCCAACCGGGCCATGTTTGAATTCCGTCAATCCGTCGCGAGGAGAGCCCTGCCCCGTCTTCGCGGACCCGCCACATCGCGGCTCGCGCCAGGGGTTCTGTGACCACCGAGTAGTCGACAACACGGCCCTCGGCCCGAAGCTTCTCCACGAGGTCTTCACAGGAAGCGGCGGCCTGATGAAGGGTGTCATCTGAAAACTCGACCATAAGGAAGGCATTGCCGTCCGGCAGTGATTCCACGCTTGCCGGTCCCCGACGGTGACGCATGATGTCCACGATAGAAACGTCCAAACCCTCGATCGCGCTCGGTTTGGCGGACAATATGGTCATGACATCGCGGGCAGAATCAATGGTGTCGAGGTAGCCCAGACATAGCAGCGCGGTGGCGCGGGGCTTCGGCACCAGTTTCACCTTGGCACGCACAATAACAGCACAGGTCCCTTCGCTGCCCGCGAGCGCACTGGCAACATTGAAACCGTGTTCCGGCAACAGGTGTCCCACGTGGTAACCGGAGACCTGCCGCGGGATGGTCTGCAGCTCCACGCGGAGGGGCGACAAGTTCGCGGCAGCCAGCGACTTCAGGCCTTCGAACAACTCACGGGCCCGGGCAATGGAATGGATGTCGTTGTGGTCGACTGCGTGCAGGAAATCACGGCCGGCCCGAAGGTACGCGCCGTCTGCGGTCACCAACTCCAATTCCTGCACGTGATGGGTCATGCGACCGTAAGCTACAGAGTGGTTTCCGCAGGCGTCGTTACCAATGGAACCACCGATTGTGGCCCGCGATAAGGACGAAGGGTCCGGGGCGAACGTCAGCACCCCAGAGGTGATGGTTTCAATCTGCGTACGCAGCTCTCCCAGGACCACCCCCGCATCGGCCCATACAGTCCTCTGCCCGGCCTCAAGGGTTCCTACCGAGGTCATATGGCGGGAAAGATCGATCACTAAACCGTCGCCTATAGCGTTGCCTGCCATCGAGGTCCCGCCGCCGCGTGTGGTCGTCGGGACCTCCAGCGCCGAACAGACGCGCAAGACGGTGCGTACGTCCTCGATGTTCCCAGGAAAGGCGACAGCGGCCGGGCGCACGCGGTAGTTGGATGCGTCGTAGGAGTACTCGGATCGTCTTCGCTGGGAGTCGTCCACCTCAATCCCGTGATGCTCCAGTCTGGCGAGTAGCTGACTGATGTTCGCGTCGCGATCGTCACCATGGGGCATGGTCGCATTCTCCATTCGTAGTGGTCCGCCTGAAGTGTAGGCAGCCGCGGCATGTGCGGAGGTGTGCCAAAACGGAACGGGCACGGCGGAGAAAACCGCCGTGCCCGTTTGATTGATGGATTGTCCTACTTCAAGAACTCAGAGAGGTTGTCCTTGGTAATGAGGGTGAAGGGCAGGGTGTAGCGATTCTCGACATTCCGGCCGTTGAGGAAGTCAGTAACCACTTCAACTGCTTTAACACCCTGTCCAGCGGAGTCCTGCCGGACTGTAGCCGACATTGTCCCGGCTTTGATGTCCTGCATGGCTGGTTCGGTACCATCGACGCCGACTACTGCCTTGAACTCCGCCGTCCGTCCAGCGTCAGCAATGGCAGAGGCTGCACCGATGGCCATCTCGTCATTGTTTGCCACGACCGCATCAATCTGGCCGGCGCCAAAGCGCTGAAGGGTGTCCTCCATGTTGCGCTTGGCATCGTCACGGCTTCCCTTGGCTTGGAATTCCGCCACGATCTTGAAGTTCTTGTTGATCTTGCTGTCGAAGCCGTTCTTTCGGCGATCCGTCCAAGAGGCTCCGTAGACACCGGCGGCGAACACGATGTTGCCACCTTCCGGCAGCGCCTTGTTCAAATAATCGGCCTGCATTTCACCGGCCACTGTGTCATCGACGCCGATGTAGCTCTTGTACCCAACGTCTGAGCCTTCGGCGAACTCGGTGGACAGGATAAACAGCGGGATGTTGGCGGCGATAACGCGCTTTGCGGCGTTCTGGCTGGCGTCCCCATCCAACGGTTGCATAATCACGGCGTCAACCTGGCGGGTTAGGAGGTCCTCAACCTGGTTCAGTTCACTGCCTACGTCCTTCTTGGAGTCGGTGATGTTGAGCTTGACACCCTTTTCATCAGCCGTCTTTTTCATGGCGTCCGTCATGTGGGCCAGATCCGGGTCTTGGAGGTCAAGGACCACAACGCCAATGTTGTAGGTCTTGCCTGTCCCGCCACTGCTGGTTGCGTTACTGCTGCCGGCACAGCCGGTCAGCGTGAGCGCACCTGCTGCCATCATTGCGACCGCCGCAGCGATACTCCGTCGCATTCCCATGGTGTGTTCCTTTCGGTGGTTTTTCTGTCTGTGCTGAGGGAGATTTTTCTGTTGCTTGGTGCGGGTGTTGCGGTCAGTCCGACTTCCAACGGTTCAACAGCACGGCGAGCACCAGGATGATGCCCTGGACGCCTTGCTGGAAGTACGACGAGACCCCCATCAGGTTCATGCCATTCATCACCACACCCAGCAGGAGAACGCCGATGACCGTTCCGCGGATGGTGCCGACGCCACCGAAGAGACTCGTTCCTCCAATGACGACGGCGGCAATCACCTGGAGTTCATAGCCAGTGCCGGCCACCGGGGCCGCGCCATCCAAACGCGCAGTGAGGACTAAACCACCCAGCGCGGCTGTCACACCACCAATGAGGTACACGGTGAACAGCACACGGCCGGTGGAGATGCCAACCTTCTTGGCAGACTCTTCATTGCCGCCCACGGCATAAACGTGCGAACCAAATTTTGTCCGGCTGAGCACAAACTCGCAGATTATGGCCGCGATCAAGAAGATGATGACCGGGACGGGAACCGGGCCTATGAAGCCCGAGCCGAGCCATTCAGCAGGTCCACTGAGCCCGGAAACAACCTGGCCGTCCGTCATGACCAGGACTGCCGTGCGGGCAATGGCCATGGTTGCCAGTGTTGCCAAGAACGGCAGGATGGCTCCCCAGACCACCAACGCTGCACTCAGGAATCCAACCAGAAGGCCTACCGCGAGACCCGCAACCAACGGCAACCAAAAGGCTCCACCGCTTGCCGGGGCCAGCAATGCGAAGGTCATACCCGCCAAACCCACAATCGAACCAACAGAAAGGTCGATGCCGGCGGTAATCATGATGAAGGTCATCCCGAGGGCGATCAGTCCGATGATGGACGACTGTCTAACCACATTGACGATGTTGTTGAGGGTCAGGAAGTTCGGAGCTACGGCGGCAAGAAAGACGAGGATGACCACAAAAAGTATGATGATCCCGTAATCACCGATGAAGCGCTTGACCTTGGTAGCTGTCATACCTTCTTTAAGGTCCGCAGGACCCAGCTTTGTTTTGACGCGTTCCATTGTGAGACTCATGAGGGACTCCCGTTCGTAGTGGCTGGAGTTGCCATCACATCGACGACTTCCATCGATGAGGTGCTCCCGATTTTGCGGCGCTTTTTGGGGATGCCGGCACCGTCGTCGACGTAGTCATCCAAGGTGCCGTGGGAGATCAAGTGGGCCACCTGGGCTTCTGAAACATCCCCGACGCGGAACCGCCCCACCACTTGGCCCTGGCGCATGACCGCAAAGCGGTCAGCCACGGCGAAGGCCTCGTCCAATCGGTGTGTGATGATGATGACGGCAATGCCCAGATCCTTGAGGCGTTGAGTCACCTCAATGAGCTTGTCCACCTTGGCCACCGACAAGTTCGCTGTCGGCTCGTCCATGATGATGAGTCGGGCGTCAAATGCCAGCGCTCTGCCTATGGCGACGGCTTGACGTTGACCACCGGATAACCGCTTGACCTTGAGCCGAGGATTGATGGGTATGTCCAGGCGTTCAAGCACCCGTTTGGTTTCAAGCTCCATCTTTTTGCGGTCGATAATCCGCAACAAGGGGCCAAGGACATTCTTTTGCGGCTCCCGCCCCAGGAAGATATTGGAGCGAACATCCAGGTTGTCTGCCAGGGCAAAGTCCTGGTAAACCATCTCCACCCCTTGGTCGCGGGAGGCGGATGGCGTGGGGAACTCCGTGGTCTTTCCGTCAAGCTCAATGGAACCCTGATCGGGTTGATACACGCCAGTGAGTACTTTCATCAGCGTGGACTTGCCGGCGGCATTATCGCCAAGCAGAGCAAAGGTTTCGCCGGGTTGGACATCGATGCTGACGCCGCGTAATGCGGACACCGCCCCGAATGTTTTGTGTATGTCGTTGAGGGCGACCAGTGGAGGGGTCGCCGGTGGTACGTCGGTCATCTCATCCTCGTTCGATAGGGCCATGTAAATGAACCGGTGAAACACCTTTGGTGGCGGCTGATCAATCAACATTGTTTGACCCTGCTGGCTCCGGGTAGTTGCAAATACATCCCGAAGCTGCGTGACCTTCACCACACTGTTTCACTTACCTGAACTCTGACGGATCCCCGAATTCAGCATGTGTACCACTTTGGAACACCGATTATGAATCGTTTCAACCAGCAAAGAAAGAAGCCTGCTCTGGGCCGTAAATGTTGTTGCGAAACATCAACGGCCCAGGCAGGCGGCCTCTAAGTGTGCCGTTAGTTGAGGCTCACAGCCACGGCAGCACCGGTCCGGGCCGACTCCTCCGCGGCATCAGCAAGGATGAGAGCAGCCCGGCCGTCCTCAAATCCCGGGCTTCTCGATGGCAGGCCACGGACGGCGCGGAGGAATTCGGCAACTTCCAGCCGGTAGGCCTCCGCATATCGCTCCAAGAAGAAGTCTTGGTAGGGGCCCGCGGATTCGACGGACCGGCTTCCCCAGTGCCGCACGAGGCTGTCGCTTTTGTTGCCCACGTGCAGGAGCCCTGTTGCTCCGAAAGCCTCAATTCGCTGGTCGTAACCGTACGCCGAGTGACGCGAGTTCAGGACTGTTACGAGTTCGTCCTTGGAACCCCGGAGGGTGACTACGGTGGAGTCGAAGTCGTTTGCCTCACGGATGCCATCGCTGAAAACGTTCGCACCCCTCGCGGACACCTCAACGATGTCAGGGATGAAGTAGCGCGCCATATCCAGGTCATGGATGGTCATGTCCCGGAAGATTCCTCCCGATTGAGGCAAATAGGCAGCCGGTGGTTCCGATGGATCCCTACTGGTAATGACCAGCTGCTCCAATGCCCCAATTTCATTGGCGCCCACCCGTCTCCTGAGCTCCACAAAGTGCCTGTCAAAGCGCTTATTGAAGCCCAAGGCAATAGGCACGCCCGCCGACGCTGCTTTTGCACGCAGGGCATCCACACGGCCTATGTCCAGATCTATCGGCTTCTCGCAGAGCACCGGGATGTTGGCGTCTACCGCCATCTCCAGAAGGTCGAGGTGGGTCTTCGTGGGCGAGGCTACGATGACAGCGTCAACCTCCCCTGACGCGAAGACCTCGTGAGGGTCATCGCTGACGCGCCCCCCGAACTCCGCGGCTGTTTGCTTGGCACCCTCGACGAAAGGGTCACAGACCCAGGACAAGGTGGCTTCATCCAAGGTGGCCACACTCATGGCATGGACTTGGCCTATTCTTCCCGTGCCGAAGAGGCCAACTCTGATTTGTTGCGTCATTGCAAAACTCCAGACAGTTGAAGATCAGGTGAGATTGGTTTTTTAGTCGACTCTTTGCCGGCCCAGTCGCCGGTACACATCAGGGCGTTGTGACCGCAGGTAGTACGCGTACCCGATCCCGCCGAAGAACAAGGCGAAAGTGAAAGTCATGAAGATCGCCGTCATCACGGCCGATCCCCCGATGAGCTCGGGGTAGTTAGTGATCGCAAGGTAGGTGATCACGCCAAGGAAGATGACGCTGATGATCGGTGCGACAATCGTTTTCCACACCGACTCAGGGGCGATGCGGCGCCGCCGTACAAAGTACACAAGGACAGCAAAGCTCGTGATGAACATCAACAGGAGAACAGCAAAGGTTCCGCTGCCGCTTGCGATGGGATACAGCAGCTCCGGGGCAACGCCCACCAAGGTGAAGACCACCGTGGCCAGGGCCCACACCAGGCCCACTGCCAGGGCTGACACGTAAGGTGACTTGTGCCGGGGATGGACCCGGCTCAGCACGGACGGTAGCGCCCCATCGGCTGCCAGCGAGAAGCTGTACCTCGCGGCAATATTTTGGATGGAGAGCATCGAAGCCAGGATCGAGGTGATCAGCAATACCACCGCCACATCCGCAAAGATCTTGCCGACCAGAGCAGTGGCGCCGTCGTTGAAGAGGTTAACTGTATTAGCGGCGGCCTCGTCCTGAACTTTGTCTGCTCCAATGAAGGTCGTGTAAGCCCAGGCGGCGACAGCATAGAACAGACCGATTCCTACTACCGCAATGTAGGTGGCCCTGGGAATGGTGCGGTCCGGGTTCTTGACTTCATCCCTGTAAATGACCGTCGCTTCAAACCCGAAGAAGTTTCCGACGGCGAACAGCAGTGCCAAACCCAGGCCGGCATCTGTTATCCACGGCATGGAGAAGCCGATTCCCTGGACAACTTCGCCTGAACCCGCCGCAAAGGCTGCGATGTCAAAGACGATAACTACTGCCGATTCCAGCAGCATGACCACCGTCAAGACCTTGGCGGAGAGATCAATGCGGTTGTAGGCGAGCAGTGTGGTGACGGCAATGATGCCCAGACCGTACCAGTACCACGGGATGTCAGGACCATTAAGCGTATTGACCACAAAGCTCTGAAGTGTCAGGGCGAAGAGGGACGGAGCGAAGAACCCAATAAACACATATCCGAAGAGGGCAAGCAACGCTCCTCCAAGGCCGGCGGGTTTGCCCAGGCCTGCCGTGACGAAGGAGTAGAAACCTCCCGGCGCCTCCACGCTGCGGCTCATCTTCACAAAACCCACGGAGAAAATCAGGAGCATCAGTGTTACCAGAAGGTAGATGCCCGGAGCAGTGTGCCCACTGAAGAGGAGCATCACGGGCAGGGTGCCCGCGACTGTCGTCAGCGGGGAGGAGAAAGCGAGCACGTTCATCACGAGCTCACCTACGCCCATATTGCCGCTGAGCTTATGGTCCTGGGTCTGGGTCGGCGTTTTCGTCGTACCTCTTGTTGTGCTAGACATGTAATCCTCGTCACGAAAGTTTGAATGCTGAATCACACTATCGACGGGGATGGTGGGAGCACTGTACCAGCTTGGGACACGGGATCACATGGGGTATTCCACGCGGTTTTAAAGCGCCGAATACCCCATGGGATTGGCCCCAGCAGGGGTGTTTCAGACCCCGGCCGCCGGCCTGACCGTGCCGAGTTTCTTCAGGTCCACTACGTCGTTCAGCGGCTCGTGGGCTTTCCAGAGGCTCAGGTTCCGGGCGAAGCAGTCCACTACCCTTCCCCGCCAACCGATGAGATCTCCGGATGCATGCGGTGAGACCAGGATGTCGCGTCGACCCCACAACGGATTGCCGGCATCCAACGGCTCATACTCGAAGACGTCCAGCGCGGCTGCACCGAGGTGTCCGGCATCAAGGGAGTCCAGGAGGTCCTGCTCCACGACCACCGCTCCACGGCCCACGTTGACCAGTCTCGCCCCGGGCTTCATGGTGCGGAACATTGCAGAGTTGAACAATCCCCGGGTCTCCTCTGTGAGCGGCAGTGTCAGCACGACGTCATCGGCTTGGCTCAACAGCTCCGCAAGGCCATCAAAGCCGGATATGGTGCCCAGCTGGGGATCGTTCCTGCCTGACCGGCCCACGACCGTCACGTCCATGCCAGCTGCCCTGAGCAGAAGGACCGTCTCGCGGCCTACAGGCCCCGGACCCACCACAAGCACTTTCCGACCCAGCAGGGGCTCGGTCTCACGATGCTGCCATGTTCTGGCCTGTTGCAATTCAATGGTGCGCCGGAGGTCCTTGGTGAACATCAACAAGACGCCCAGAACCCACTCGGCAATGGGACGCTCACAGACGCCCCGGGAGTTGCTCACAACGATGTCACTATTGATGATGTCGTCCGTCATGAGACTATCGACGCCGATGCTCGAGGTATGGATCCACCGCAACTCCCCCGGCCCTACTTCGCGCAGGAGTTTGGTCCTGAAGTCGTTCAAAAACAGGATTTCCGCACCCGGTTGCGCTTTACGGTACTCATCCGCGGTGCGGACCACAACGATATCGGCGTCGGCCTTCAGCCGTTCCAGTGGAGGGAGCGGGCGACCTTCCTGAACAATGGCTATTACTTTTGGTTGTGACACATTTTCCTTCCCGGGGTGTCCCTGTGGGGAACCCATCTTCAGATTGGACCCGTTGCCGGCTACCAGCCGCCCTGCCAACCGCTCATCAGGCCGTACGGCAGTCGCTGTGGTTCCTCGTCAGGCAGGCCCTTGAGGAAGTCGAAGTCGCACCCTTCGTGGGCCTGGTTCACGTGGTCGATGAAGAGCCGACCATAGCCGCGACGATATTTCGGTTCCGGAAGTTTGAGTTCGGCCAAGCGGTTATCGATTTCTTCTGCCGGGATGTCCAAGTCGAGGCGCTGGTTCTCGACGTCGAGCACAATTGGATCACCATCGCGGACAATCGCCAGCGGGCCGCCCACGGCAGCCTCTGGGGAAACATGCAGGACTGTAGTGCCGAAGGCCGTGCCACTCATCCGGGCATCTGAGATCCGGACGATGTCCCGGATACCGCGGCGCAGAAGTCTCTCCGGGATCGGCAGCATGCCCCACTCGGGCATACCGGGAGCCCCAACCGGCCCGCTGTTGCGCAGGACCAAGACTGAGTCCTCGGTGATGTCCAGATCGGGGTCATCAATCCTGCGTCCCAGATCGTAGATGTCTTCGAACACCACTGCGGAACCCTTGTGCTGCAGCAGGTCCTTGGAAGCGGCGCTCCTCTTGATGACAGCGCCGTTGGGCGCCAGGGAGCCACGCACGACGGCGATGGCTCCGGAGGCATCGAAAGGCGCCTCCAGCGTACTGACCACCACGCCGTCAGGTTCGGGAGCACTAAGGTAGCCCTTCTCAAGGGACTCGCCTGTGACGGTTATTGCGTCCTTATTTAGCAGTGGCGTCAGCTCCTTGAGAACGGTGGAGATTCCGCCAACCTGGAAGAGTTGCTGGACCAGGTACTCGCCGGATGGACGTACGTTAACAATTCGGGGCGTCCGTTGGGAAATCTCATGGAATCGGTCCAAGGGCAGCTCGTAGCCGACACGCCGTGCTAGAGCCAGCAGGTGGACCACTGCGTTGGTGGACCCTCCCACAGCCATCAGGAGTGTGATGGCGTTATCGAAGGCCTCCTTTGTCAAGATTTCGCTGGGCTTCGGCCCCTGTGACAGCGCCATCTCCACCGCGCGGCGTCCCGTTGCTTCCGCTGCCTGGGCACGGCGCGCGTCTACCGCGGGGATCGACGCGGTACCCGGCAAACACATGCCAAGTGCTTCAACCAGCGAGGTCATGGTTGAGGCCGTACCCATCTCACTGCAGTGCCCGGCAGAGGGCTTCGCGGCCGACTCAAGCTCGTCGAAGTCCGCCTCGGTAATCTTTCCTGCGCGCAGTTCATCTGCGTACTTCCACGTGTCTGTACCGACACCGAGCTGTTTCCCGCGGAAGTGTGCGGGCTCCTGGGGTCCGCCGGTCAGCATGATCGTGGGAACATCGGCACTTGCTGCTCCCATAAGCTGTGCCGGGACAGTCTTGTCACAGCCACCCAGGAGTACGATCGCGTCCAAAGGGTATGCCCGGATGGACTCTTCGACGTCCATGGCCATCAGGTTGCGGAACTGCATGGCCGAGGGCTTCATCAGGCTTTCGCCCAAGGAAATTGTGGGGAACTCCAGCGGCAGGCCGCCGGCCATCAAGACACCGCGCTTGACCGCATCAGCCAGGAGCTTGAAGTGGATGTTGCAGTTGACCAGTTCCGACCAGGAATTGGCGATGCCAATGACCGGCTTGTCCTTGAGCGCAAAGCGTGAGAATCCCTCAGCTTGGATCGCCGTGCGGTGAACAAATCCGGTGAGATCATGCGGCGCGAACCATCGTGCGCTGCGGAGGTCCTTGTAGTTTGACTCTTCCATTTCCTTCAAAGCTCCTTGGGCTTGTTCAGTTGACAGGTAATTGGTGGCGTTCCTACGCAGCTGTTGTGCCGCCGTCGAACGCCATGCTGGTTCCGGTGGCAAAGGTCCCCTCGACCGCCAGGAAATAAATAGCGGCTGCCACCTCCTCTGGATCAGCGAGGCGGTTCAGCGGCACGGTGCCTTCTTTCGACGTGAGGGCCGCCAAAGGATCCGGTGCCGCCGACAATCCGGCGCGCACCATGGGCGTATCTATCGGACCTGGGCAGACGGCGTTGACCCTGACGGAGGGCGCAAGTTCCAGGGCCAGCGCTTTGGTGAGTCCCACGACACCGGCTTTGGCTGCGCAGTAGTGGACGAGTCCTGCAGCGCCAACAGAGGCCAGATCGGAAGCGACATTGACGATCGCACCCCGGCCGGCCCGCCGCATATGGAGTGCAGCCTCGCGTGCCACATAAAAGGTGCCGGACAAGTTGGTCTGCAGCACCTCATGCCAGTGGTCATCGGTGAGGTTTTCCAAGGCAACATGTCCTGCTACACCTGCGGCGTTGACCGCCACGTCCAAACCACCCATGACGTGGATCGCACTCCTCACAGCGTTCCTGACGGCCCCGGCATCGGAGACGTCGGCAACCAGAGTGTGGGCATCGGTGCCGATGTCCGCGGCCACCCGCTGCAGTTCTTCAGGCCGGCGGCCCAACAACGCCACACGGGCGCCACGGCTTGCGAACAACTTGGCCGTGGCTTCCCCGACACCTGACGAAGCTCCAGTAACGAGCACGCGCAGGGGGCCGGTTCGTAGTGGTTGGTTGCGGTCCATCATCGTCGACGGGCTCCTCTTGCTAGGTGGTGTCGGGCTGGTTCCTTCAACTAAAACAGCGCTATCCCGGCGCCATGTGTCTCACATTGAGACACAGCACACACCCGCAACATTCCTAGGCTGATCAGTAGATGCCGCCGTCATTCTGCGGCACAGCACCGCCTGAGAGCGGTAAAGACTAAGGAGTCCTCTTGGAACAGCAGAACCGCATTGGGGTTGGCCTGATTTCGGTCGGATGGATGGGCAGGTTGCACTCCCGCGCTTACCTGGCCACCAAGCAGTTCTTCCCGGAACTGCCACGGCACCCGGAGCTTGTGATCGCCGCGGATCCCGACGACGCCGGCCGCCATCATGCCGAGGATGCCCTCGGGTATAAGGAGACCGCCACTGACTACCGCAAGGTACTGGAGAACCCGGATGTGGATGTGGTCTCCATATGCTCCCCGAACTTCCTCCACCATGAAATAGCCCTTGCCACCATCGAGGCCGGCAAGCACTTCTGGATCGAGAAGCCTATGGGACGGAGCGCCCAGGAGTCCCGCGAGATCGCGCAGGGGGCCGAGGCTGCGGGGCTGATCACCTCGGTGGGCTTTAACTATCGGCACGCCCCGGCTGTGGCGGAGGCCCGCAGGCTGATTCGCTCCGGCACTCTGGGCCGCATCACCAACGTGCAGATCCGTTTGCTCACCGGCTACGCCTCGGATCCAAGCCAGGTGTTTACTTGGCGTTACGAGCAGGCCCGGGCAGGTTCGGGAGTCCTGGGTGACGTCTTGAGCCACGGGTTCGACCTCGCCCAGTTCTTGGTAGGACGCATCACCTCTCTGAATGCTGTGACGGAGACGTTCATCAAGGACCGGCCTCTTCCGGCGGGAAACTCCTCGAATTCCTTTGACATGGGCCAGGCGTCCGAAGTCACCCAGGAGGTGGAAAACGAGGACTACACGGCAATGCTCGCCCGGTTCGAAGGCGGCGCGATCGGCATGTTCGAGTCCACCCGGGTAGCTATTGGACCCCACGCGGAATACATCATCGAGGTCTACGGCACCGAGGGCTCACTCCGCTGGAACTTCGAACGGATGAACCAGCTGGAAGTTGCCACGGACCGCAGCGGCTACCGAACCATCATGACGCCGCCGTCCTACGGCGAGTTCGGACGCTTCCAGCCGGGTCCGGGTCCGGGCATAGGTTTTAACGATCTCAAGACCATAGAGGCTGCCCTGTTCCTGCGCTCAGTGGCCGAAGGTCAACAGCTGGGTCCGTCTGCTGCTGACGGCTGGTCTGCCTCGGAACTGGTGGATGCATCGCTGCGCAGCGCCGGTTCCGGGAACTGGGTTGAGATCCCGGAAGTCTCCGGACACACCACCTACCAGGCCTGAACCGCCACCATCACCCCACTCACAAAAGAGGAGGCCGGATCACGACGATCCGGCCTCCTTCTTAGGTTTGCTGACTACTTGGCGAAGCGGAACAGCTTCTTGTTCGCGAACTCCAGCATTCCTACCTTGCCGAGTTCCCGTCCATACCCGGACTTCTTGACGCCGCCGAACGGTACATCCGCACCGCTGAGGTCATAGGCACCGACGAAGACCATGCCGACGTCGAGCTGGTTGCCGACGCGCTCGGCGCGCTCAACGTCGTCGCAAATCACCACGGAACCCAGGCCGTACGGCGAAGAGTTGGCCAGCTTGATCGCCTCAGCGTCACTGCCGACCTTGTAGAGCTGCGCAACAGGGCCAAAAAGCTCCTCGCTGTAAACGTCCATGGACGGGGTGATGTTGGTGATAACCGTCGGCGTGAAGACGTTGCCCTCGGGCTCATTGTTGCCCACCAGGATCTCGGCCCCCTGGTCCAAGGCACCCTGCACCTGCGAGGCCAGGAATTTGGTGGCGGAAGCCGAAGACATCGGCCCGAAATCACCGTTCTCGTAGGACTGGCCGGCGATGGCCGCCTTGAACTTCTCCGAGAACTCATCGAAGTACTTGTCCATCACGACGATCCTCTTGGAACCGTTGCAGGATTGGCCTGTATTGCCCATGCGGCCCATGACGGCCTTCTTCACTGCAAGGTCCACGTCATCCGTATCGAGCACCAGGAAGACGTCGGCCCCACCGAGCTCCAGCACGCACTTCTTCAAGGCGCGTCCGGCCTGCTCGGCAACGATCGCACCCACCTGCTCTGAGCCCGTGAGTGAGACGCCCTGTGTACGATCGTCGGCAATGATGGTGGAGATCTGCTGGTGCGTGGCGAACAGGTTGACGTAGGCGCCCTCCGGGAAGCCTGCGTCGCGGAAGAGTTCCTCCAACGCCAACGCCGATTCCGGGCACTGGCTGGCGTGGCGGACGATCACTGTGTTGCCCAAAATGATATTCGGAATGGCAAACCGTGCCACCTGGTAGTAGGGGTAGTTCCACGGCATGATGCCCAGGATCACGCCGAGGCCCTGGTACCGGAAGAAGCTCCGGAGCCCGTCTGCTACTTCGAGTTGCTCATCGGCCAGCCATTCCTCGGCGTGCTCCGCGAAAGCGGCCGCAATGGAACCGGAGAACTCAGCTTCGCCCACTGCCTGCTGCAGCGGCTTGCCCATTTCCCGATTGATGATGGCGGCCAGCTTGTCCTTACGCTCGACAAACAGGTCCGCAAGACGCTTGGCCAAGGCCGCCCGTTCGGCCACCGTGGTGGTACGGGACCACTCCTGGTAGGTCCTCTGTGCTGCGCTGAGCCCGGCTTCCACCTCGGCATCAGTGGCTGCGGGGTATTCGGCGTGGATGGTTCCGGTAGCCGGATCAGTAACGGCAAATGCGCTCATGATGAATGCTCCTTTGTTGCGAAAATTGGAAAGAACGGGCAAGCCCGTAAGACGACGGGCGGGACCGCTGCGTAGCGGTCCCGCCCGGTGCGCTCAGCGCGTTTCAGGTGCGGTGGTGGCAGCGTAGAAGCGCTGGCGCTCACGGCCCTTGAGATGCTTGGCGATGCCCTCGAGCGTTGCGGGTCGCTCCGAAGTCATCGGAGCTCCAACGTCCCAGAAGGCGCCATTGCCGGAAAGGTAGCGCCAGGGCTCAACTCGGGCCACGATCACGGCGGGGCCTTCGGCTTCCTGCGCCTCGGTGAGGGCGGCCGAGAACTCCTCGATGGTCGTCGTGGACCAGGCAGCACAGCCCATGCTGGCTGCGTTGGCTGCGATGTCGAAGTCGAGGATCGCCCCGTCCAGTCGACCTGACTCTTTGCTGCGTTCCCGGTACTGTGTGCCGAATTCGCGGCCAGGACCACCCTTGGCAACTTGGAGGGGCCAGATGCACTGGTGGCCACGGTTGTCGATAACGATAGTGATGATCTTCTTGCGTTCCTGGACTGCCGTGACCAGTTCGGTGGGCTGCATGAAGTAGGTACCGTCACCGATCAGGACATATACCTCGCCCGGCGCATCGGGACGAGCCAAACGGTAGCCGAGGCCCGCCGGGATCTCATGGCCCATGCAGGAGTTGGCGTATTCAAAGTGAATTTCGGTGCCGTTGGAGGGATCCCACGCCTTATGGATGCCTTCAACCACGCCGCCGGAGCCCAAAATCAGGGCGTCGTCACTTGTGGTGCGCTTATTGAGTACGTCGATCACCTGGGCCTGGCTCATCAGTTCGCCGGCGAAATCCTGAAGGTCGTGCTTGCGCACCTCCATCGTGGCCTTGCGGGCATCTGCGATGTCGCTGCGGAACTCGTCCGACGTCGAGTACCCAACGGCCGCCAGACGCTCCCGCAGAGCAGCCAGCGACAGCCTTGCATCGCCGATGACCGGGAATGAGCCCATCTTGTGGGCATCGAAGGAGCCCACATTGAGGTTGACGAACTTAACATCCGGGTTCTGGAACAGCGAATGCGAGGCCGTGATGAAGTCTTGGAGACGCGAGCCGACAGTGATGACCACATCTGCGCCGTCCGCGATCTCGTTGGCGCCAACGGTTCCGGTCACACCCAGAGCACCGAGGTTGAGGTCGGTGATGGGTCCGCTGCCCTTGCCCGCGTAGGTCTCTGACACCGGGATGCCGAACTCCGCGCTGAAACGTGCCAGTTCCTCCTGTGCCTTGGAGTAGCGGACACCGCCACCGGAGATCAGCAGCGGACGCTTGGCGTTGCCGATAATTTCTGCTGCATCCCTGTACTCATCTTCCACGGCCGGACGACGGCGAATGTGCCATACCCGCGGCGTGAAGAAGGATTCCGGGAAGTCGAACTCCGCGCCCTGAATGTCCTGGGGCAGGCAAACAACCACGGCCCCGGTTTCGACGGGATCGGTGAGTACCCGCATGGCTTCAGGGAGTGTGGAGAGCAACTGTGCCGGGTGGGTGATCCGATCAAAGTAGCGGCTGACCGGGCGGAAACAATCGTTGGCCGACACATCACGTTCCACCGGGTGCTCGATCTGCTGGAGCACCGGATCACCGAAACGGTTGTTGATGATGTCCGCAGGGAAAAGAAGCACCGGGAGTCGGTTGGTGGTTGCCGTGGCCGCTCCGGATACCATGTTGGTCGATCCCGGGCCGGCTGAGGCCGTGCACGCAAGTGTTGCGGCGCGGTTGGAAGCCTTTGCAAAGCCAATGGCCGCATGGACCATGGACTGCTCGTTTTTGCCCTGATAGTGCGGGAAGTCCACACCATATTCGTCGATTCCCTGCGCCAAGCCAACGGAGTTGCCGTGGCCAAAGATGCCGTACATTCCGGGAACGAGGCGCCTGCGTTCACCGTCTAATTCGCTGTACTGGACCTGAAGGTATTCAACGATTGCTTGTGCGACTGTGCGGCGGCGGACGGCCTTTTTGTCGCCTGCGGTGTTGACCACGGTGCCGATGTCAGCAGCGGCTGTGCTAGTCATGCGATCTCCTAAATTCGAAGGTGCGTCGGCATTTTCCACACCGATTCGCCCGAACTTCAGGTTTTCACCGCGCGAAGGCGCCGGTGTGTCCCAGTTTGATACGCGGCCCGGCCATGGAAGACAAACAGCAGCCGACGGCGGAACTTGAGTCCCGCCGTCGGCTGCTGTTCTGGCTGTTGTCCTTTTAGTCGAAACGGTAAGGTTCCTGGGGCCCGACGGAGGGCAGCGGGCGCGGCCGTTCGCAGGTGCTTTCAATCCGGATGTGTCGGCCTTGCTCCGAGGATGCTTCGAAAGCAAGCAGAACCTCCAGTACGTGATAGGCGAAGTCGCCGCCGGTCCGGGGTTCCACGCCGTTGCGGATGGCGTAACCGAATTCGGCCAGGCCGATGCCACGGTAGGCGTCGTCCCGGTGGGTGATGGGCGTTTCGCGCCAATCTCCGCCACCGGGAGGTGTCATGTCCAGCGCAAGGTCGCCAGGCTCGCCGCGGCGCAGCACGGGAGCGCCGGAGAAGTGGTCCGGGTTCGGAGCGGCCAGCGAACCGCCCGTGCCGTAGATTTCCAGGTGCGGCAGGTTGTGGTTCCAGATGTCCCAGCTGACGATCACCGTAGCTGTAGCGCCAGACTCGAAATCGAGGGTGCCCGTGACGTGCGTGGGGGTCTGGATCTGGATGACTTCGCCCTCTTTGCCCGGGCGGGGACGGGTCTCGGAGGAACGCGGCGTTGTCGCGGATACCCGCTTCACCGGGCCGAAGAAGTTCACCAGATTGGTGATCAGGTACGGGCCGATGTCCAGCATCGGGCCAGCCCCGGGGCTGTAGAAGGGGTCCACGTTCGGGTGCCAGTGCTCATAGCCCCGGCACGCGAACGATGCGAAGGCCGCCACCGGCTCGCCGATCCAGCCGTCGTCGATGAGCTTGCGGCTGGTCTGCATGCCGGAACCCAGGAACGTGGTGGGCGCGGAGCCGACTTTGACGCCGGCTGCCCTTGCTGCGTCCAGGATCTGCTTGGCTTCCTCAAGGGAGGTTGCGAAGGGCTTCTCCGAAAGGACATGTTTGCCGGCCGCGATCGCCTGTAGGGTGACCGGTGCATGGAGCTTGGGCGGCGTGAGGTTGAGGACCAACTCCACGTCTTCATCTGCGAGCAACTCGTCCGGAGTGAGGGCCTTGGGAACGTCGTACTCGGCAGCACGCTTCCGCACTGCCTCGGGGTTCACATCCGCGAGCGCAACGATGTTGACGTCGGGGTGGACGCCGATCTTGTCCAGGTATTGGTTAAGGACATTTCCGACGCCGATGATGCCGACTCGAATGGGTTCCATGTGAATCTCCGTAAATGTTTGTTGGAACATCCCGAGGCGAGGAATATACCTCGCCTCGGGATGGGTTGCGATAGCTGTCGGCTAGCCGGCCAGGCGTTCCTGGCGGGCCTTCGCCGTGGCTGCCTCGTCAACTGCGCCGTCGGTGATAACGACGCCGTAATCGGCAGCTGCGGCCTCGGCAGTGACGCGGGATTCCCGGTAGTCGTCGAGGACTGCCAGGACGTCACGCTCCAGCGGATCGCCGTAGCCGCCACCGCCGGGGGTGATGGATACGACCTTCTCGCCCGACTGCAGGTCGTAGCGGCCTACTACCGGGATCTCGCGCCGTTCGCCGGTCTTGAGGTCCTCTACCCAGGCGGACGGTTCTGCCCCGTCGTGGCCGCCACGGACACCCTTGGGCGGGTTGATCTTGCCTTCGATGCCGTAGGTGAGGGTGACGCTCTCCCCACGGGGTTCCATGGTGACCCGGGTTGCGAGTCCGCCGCGCTGGCGTCCCGCTCCGCCGGTGTCGGCCACCAAGGTGCGTTCGTGGACAAGAATTGGATAGCGCTGCTCATCGACTTCCACGCTGTCGTGGTAGAGAAGGGCTCCGCAAACAGGACGCTGGTATGTGGGCCAGCCGTCAACGTAGGGAGTAGCCGGGCCACCAACCCCGCCCACCAGGATCTGGTTGACGTAGGCGTTGCCGTTGCGCTCGTCGATACCCGAGATCACCGACTTTGCCGGTGCCTGCCCGGCGGCGCCCTCAGCGGTGCCGTAGCCGTCGTCGATCTGCGAGAAAGCGGCCTGCACAATGTTGACCACCCGGTCGGCCAGGTTGGTAGTACCCGACGAGCAGGAGTAGGGATGTTTCGGCACTCCTACGGCGCAGCCGTCGCGAAGCAGCACCTCCACCCGGCGGAAGGTTCCGGCGTTGCTCGGCAGGTTCTCCGGGATGCCGGAGAGGATTCCTGCCAGTGCCGCGCCAGTGGCTGTGGCCTTGGTCAGGTTCAGGCCATTGGGGAGGTTGTCCGGGTTATCCCGCAGGTCAATGATGATCTTGCCCTGCTTGGGCTTTACCTCAAGGGTTGCCTGCAGGTGCACGCCTTCCGGGCCGGTACCCGGGAAGGGATCGTGGTCAGAGGATCCGTGGAGGACGTATTCGGGCAATGTTTCGATCGCGCTCGCGGTGAGTCGCTCGGAGTAGTCGAACCAGGCGTCCACGAAGTCTTCAAGGTCTTCCACCCCGAACTTTTCGGCAAGCTCGTGGATGCGGCGCTCGGCGATGCGCGAAGCCCCGACCGACGCGAGGTAGTCGCCGTACCATTGATCGGGGACGCGGATGCGGGACCGGCACATACGGATGATGTCGTCAATGTCCGTGTAGTCGCGCTGCACCCGGACGCAAGGGAAGATCAGCGCACCTTCTTCATAGACGTCCCGGGCGGTGGCAAAGAATGTGGTGGGGAGCGAGTTGCCGCAATCTGCCTGGTGGGCTTTGGTGACGGCGGTGAACAGATGCCGTCCGTGGACGAAAATCGGAACCAGGATCACATGGTCTGCGGCGTGCGAGTTTCCCATGTAGGGGTCGTTATGGAGAAACGCGTCGCCTTCGCGGATGTCTTTGTGCAGTTCCACCATGTCTTCGCCCAAGGGGCCGGCACCAAAGACGTGTACCGGTACACCCTCTGCAGCAGCGAGGAGCTGGTTGTCCGCTGTAAGTACTGCGCAGGAGAAGTCGCGGGCAGTGTTGATCACGGAGGATCGGGCCGAACGCAGCAGGCCGCTGGTCATTTCGCGGACAATGCCGTCAAATGCGTTGGCCAGTACCGAGAGCTTTACGGGGTCAAATTCGCGTGTCATTCCCTACGCCTCCTTACGGGTGAGGTAGATGTTGGATCGTTCGTCAAGCGTGGCGTTCCACTCTGGTGGGACCACGATGGTGGTTGTGGGTTGGTCGATGACGGCCGGGCCTTCGATCTTGTCCCGAGGGGCAAGGGTGACGC
The DNA here is from genome assembly GCF_058799755.1 of Arthrobacter sp. GW822-FHT05G07. Lineage (NCBI taxonomy): Bacteria > Bacillati > Actinomycetota > Actinomycetes > Micrococcales > Micrococcaceae > Arthrobacter > Arthrobacter sp. GW822-FHT05G07. The sequence continues at coordinate 370,542 of NZ_JBXALT010000002.1, forward strand.
CTCGGTAGCGCTGGGTGCTGAAGCTCTCTCCGCCGAAGACAATGGAGTCGGTGCGGTGGACTTCGGTCTCCCGGCTGATCCCCGCTTCTTCCTTGGTGTGCTCCGGCCGCGGGATTTCCACGCGGACACCCCAGGTGATGATCTCCACCCGGCTATCAGGATCGTGTGTGCCGTTGCGACGGTCGTGCTCTTCGTGGAAGGCGCGTTCAATGATGCCTGCGGCGTCGCTTGCGGTATCTGGCGCAGCGTCCAGGTAGACACGAAGGTCCCAGGCTTGGCCCGGGTAGCGGGCATCAACGAAGTAGGTGACGTTGGGCTCGTCTCCCACGCCATCGAACCGCTTCACGAAGTCATGTGCTTTGCCTGTGAGGTCCTCCACTGCCCGTGAGGCTGATCCGGCATCAAAGCTGCGGGTGTCGTTGTGCAGCGGCGAGAGGAACTCCGTCGCGATCGGAGCGCGGTGTGCTCCGTACGCGGCAAGCACACCGGCGGTCGCTGGGATGAGGACAGTGTCGGCTTCGAGGAGTACGCCGATGGCGGCCGCTACCATGGCACCCGCGCCGCCGCCTGCCACGATGAGCGCACCGCGCGGATCGACACCCTGTTCCAGGGAAGCCTGACGAATGGCCGTGGCCATGTGGTTGGCTGAGACGTCCAGGATGGCCTGAGCTGCCTGCAGGGTGTCCATGTTCAGTGGGCCGGCGATCCGGGTATCGATGGCGCGGACGGCGGCCTCGCGGTCCAGCGTGAAGCCTCCTTCAAAGCCATCTGCATCGAGATAACCCAGCGCGACGCAGGCGTCAGTGACGGTCGGTTCTTCGCCGCCCCGCCCGTACGCGGCCGGTCCTGGAGTGCTGCGGGCGCTTTGGGGGCCAACGCGAAGCAGGCCACCGCCGTCGATCCACGCGATACTGCCTCCACCGGCGCCAATGCTTGACACGGCTACGGAGGACAGACCGGTGAGGTGACCGACGAAGGGCTCCCCGAGCCACGCCTCCCGGGTGTGCCGGACGACGCCCTGTTCAACCAAGGACACGTCGAAAGTGGTGCCGCCCATGTCGCAGACAACGACGGTGTCCCGGTCCGGGGCGGCAGCAGCGCCAACCAGCGGTGCCATGGAAGGTCCGGAGTTCAGCAGGAGGACGGGACGGTCCAGGACGTCCACGACATCGAGCACCGCACCCTCGGACGTGACCACCAGCAGGTCACCTTCGAAACCGTACTCCTGGAGATCGGAACGCAGTTTGCCCAGGTGGTCAGCCATCAGTGGCTTCAGGGAGGCGTCGATCGAGGCTGCCGAGGAACGGCGGTATTCGCGGATAGTCGGGTTGGCTTGGTTGGAGAGGGTGAACGGAACACCCGGCAGAATCTCTTGGATGAGTTCCGCGACGCGCTTCTCGTGGGCATCGTTGATGATGGACCACAGGAAGGAGACTGCTACGGCTTCGATGCCCTGTTCCTTGAAGGATCCGAGGACTTCGCGGACCTGCTCTTCGTCCAGTGACACCAGGACGTCGCCCTCGGCAGAGATGCGCTCGGTGATTTCGAAGGTCAGCTGGCGGGGAATGTAGGGCGGCGGGTAGGAGGCCTTTGAATCGAAGGCATCCCTGCGGCCACCTTCACGGAGTAGGAGGGTGTCGGCAAAACCGTCCGTGGTCAGCAGTGCCGTTTTGGCCACTTTACCGGTGAGAACAGCGTTGGTGGCGTGGGTGGTGCCGTAGACAATAACGTCTGCGTTACGCAGAACATCGTCACCGCTCCAGCCAACGGACTCGGCTGCGCGGCGGACTGAGGCTTCGAAGCCGGTAAAGACGCGGTCGTAAGTGGTCAGGGCCTTGCCAACGGCCATGTCCCCTGTATTTGATCCGACCACCACATCTGTGAACGTGCCACCGGTATCGACGGCGATGCGGTACCTCGCTTCACCCGGTTGTGTTTGTACTTCGCTCATGGGATTTCTGTCTTTCTAGGAGTTGAAGTGTTTATCGCTGGGGCTTGGCCACGCGGTTGCGGAGCAGCCCGACCTTTTCGATCTCGATTTCGACCGTGTCGCCCGGTTCGAGCCAGACGGGAGGGTTGCGCTTGGCGCCGATGCCTTGCGGTGTACCTGTGGCAATGACGTCTCCGGGTTCGAGGGTGAGGAAGCTCGACAGGTAAGAGACAACGCGGGCGATGGAGAAGATCTGGTACTGCGTGTTGGAATGCTGGACTTCGATGCCGTTAACCCGTGTGGTGATGTCCAGTGCCTGCGGGTCCCCCACTTCGTCCAGCGTTACCAGCGCAGGACCCCAGGGGGTGGAACCGTCTACGGCTTTACCGGCCAGCCATTGGGTGCCTCGGTACTGGAGATCTCGTGCGGTGATGTCGTTCAGGGGCGCCAGTGCGGCAACGTAGTCCAAGGCTTCGTCCTCGGACACATCACTGGCCCGGCGGCCAATCACCACAGCGACTTCCCCTTCAAAGTCGAGGTTTTCACTGACCCGGGTTCCGCCGATTTCGTCCTGTGGGCCGATCATCGTTGACGCAAATTTTGCGAACACATCCGGGTATTCAGGGAACGCCCTTCCGGTTTCGGCCACGTGGTCCTTGTAATTGAGGCCGATGCAGAGCACCTTTGACGGGTCCGCCACAGGGGTGGTCAAGGTAACCTCAGACAACGCGCCGACGCGGGCCACGGGGTCCTCAGCTGCTACAGCAGCGATCCCCGCCGAGATCGCCGGGATCCGGTCGCCGTAAAGGTCCAGGAAACCTCGGACGGAGCTGGTGGCGCCGTGAACTGCGTCCGTGGATCCTTGGAGCAGCAGTTCGAGATCATAGACAGCGTCGTCGATCAGGACACCGCCGCGAACGCCGGATTCGTTTTTGTAGGAGACGATCTTCATGGTTACTTCTCCCCTTTCGTGGCCGTGCCATCTGCCACGGCGAGCACGGCATCGGTCAGTCGATCTGCGATGTCCTCCGCGACCTTTTCGTCCATGGGCGTGGACAAGGACAGCAGGTTGGCTGGCGAGCCGAGCAAACCCCGCTCATAGGACGCCCACCACAGTTCATGCTGGGTGCGCTCGCCCACTTTCTCCGCGCCTGAGGGAACAGCCCGCAGCAGCGAACCCCGCCCACGTATTTCCCAGCCGGCGTCTGCGATCCGCGCGTTCACGGCGTCCCGTGTTGTGTCGCCGAGGTGATTCAGTCTCTTGACTTCTTCTTGAGTGAAAAGGCGTAAAGCAACTGCTCCGGCTGCCATGCTGACCGGGTTCCCCGAAAACGTGCCGCCGTGTGGCAAGCTGCCGGGGCGGGTCGGATCCACTTCGGCCATCAGCTCAGCACGACCAGCCACTGCTCCCACGGGGAACCCTCCGCCAATCAACTTTCCTGTGGTGAGCAAGTCCGGAGAAACGCCGTACTCTCCACTGAAGCCGTTGAAACCAAGCCGAAGGCTGATGACCTCGTCAATGATCAGAACGATCCCGTACCGCGTGGCCAACTCACGGGCCGTGTGAACGAAGTCCTCGGAAATCCGGAGCAGGCCAGCACGGTTCGGCAGCAGGTCAAGGATTATCGCAGCATAGGATTCCGGTGCTGCCTCCACCTCCTGACGCAGGGTCTCGACATCGTTGAGCGGCACCGCAGTGACGTCATTAATGACACCCTGAGTGACTCCCCTTTGGTAGGAGGGGCCGCCTGGAACCAGAGCGACCTCGGATGTGCCGTGGTAGCCGCCCTTGGTGACTATGACGCGTTCCCGCCCGGTGCTGGCCCGCGCAATGCGAATCGCGGACATCACCGCTTCCGTGCCGGAGTTGGCAAACCGCACCTGATCGAGGTCGGGTAGACGGGACAACAGCAGATCGGCCAGGTCCCACTCGTAGAGGTTGGGGATTCCCCAGCTGGCACCGGCTGTGAGTGCCTTGGTGGCGGCCTCCGTGATCTCAGGGTGGGCGTTGCCGTGTATCAGGGACGTGAAATTGTTGTTTGCATCGATCAGTTCGTGGCCGCGGTCATCCCAGACACGGTACCCCTCGCCCCGGATGGCGTAAGGGCTCGGGGCACCTGTGTAGTACGTCGATCGGCCATAGCCGCCGGGCAGCAACGGGAAGCCGCGGGGTCCCCTGCGCAGATGTGGATCCTCCGCGGGGTGGTTCTGCGTGATGGCGTTCTTTTGCTCTGTTCCCACTTGGTTCTCTCCAGTCTTTCAGTTCACGAGGTCGATCAGCGGCTGCCCCGTCAAAGCCAGGCGGACCCTCTCCACGGCGCCCTCCTGCAGAGCACCCGTGGAGCGGTTGGAACGCCACGCAATGTGGGGCGTCAGGATGGTGTTGGGCGCTGAACGAAGCGGGTGTTCAGCACCGAGTGGCTCTTCGGCGAAGGTGTCGATGCCGGCGCCGGCAATGTACCCGGAGGTGAGCGCCTGGGCAAGGGCTGATTCCTCGATGAGGCCGCCACGAGACACGTTGACAACCACCGCACCTTTGCGCATCCGGGCCAGAACATCCTTGGAAATGAGGTTGGCCGTATCCGCAGTCAGCGGCAGGTGCAGTGAGACGACGTCGGAATTCTCCAGGATGTCTTCCAGAGTGGTCAGGTCCACAAAGCTCTCCGTGACGAATGGGTCGTAGGCCCGGACCTTTGCCCCAACAGCTTGATACATGCGGGCAACGTGCTGGCCGATGCGGCCCATTCCCAAAACGCCGACCTCTAGTTCGGAAAGAACCGGGGTGTCGTAGCCGATGGTCCCGGCCCAGCCGAGGTCCCGGATGGACGCATTACCAGCAGGCAACCTGCGGGCCAAGGCCAGGCCCATGGCAAAAGCATGCGAGGCAACTTCTTCCGACGCAGTCCCAGGGACAATGGATACCGGAATGCCGGCCTCGGTAGCTGCGGCAACATCAATGTTGTCGTAGCCGATTCCATACCTGATGACAGCCTTGCAGTTGGACATCAGAGGGAAGTCCACCGCCGTGAGTTTCGCGTACGGAGTGATCATCACGATGTCGGCGTCGGGAAGTCCTTTGCGAAAGGAATCGGCGTCGGCAGCCGGATTGAGTGTGTAACCGAACTCCTTGGCGAGCGCGTGCTCGCGGTCCAGGTTCGGAAAGTGATGTGGGGCCACAAGAATGGTTCCGTGGGCATCGCGGGTCATAGTCGTCGTCCTGTTCGTTTTTGTACCCTCTTGATCTGCCAGCGCCCCGTGGAGGGGTGCCGGTGTCCGGGTAGTTTCAAGTAGAACGCGCGTCCGTATGGCTGATCCGTACCAGATCGAGACACCTGGGTGGGACACTGTCCCAGCTTCGCCAGGCTGTTTGGCAGGCAGCAAAAAGCAGCCGGCCCTAAGCGGTAGCCGGCTGCCTTAAGTTCCCGAATTAGAGGTCGAATCCGCGGCTGCGGAAGTAGTCCATCCGGCGGTAGAGGGTGGAACGGCCAATCTGCAAGGCCACTGCTGCCAGGCTGCGGTTGCCATCGGCTTCCTGGAGGGCCGTGCGGAGCTCACTGAGCTCGGCGTCCTCCAGCCTGGACAGCCGCCCCTTGGTAAGGACCCTGTGGTAGCCCTGAGGAAGATCGTCCACAGTCACTTCGGCCCCGGCGGCACGCTCCACGGCATTCGACACGACGGCCCGCAGTTGATCGATGTTCCTGGGCCAATCCGCGTGAGTCAGGGTGGTGAGGAGACGGCGGGACAGTTTCCGGTCGCCCATCTCTGCGGCGATGGCAGAAGCAAGCGGTGGGATGTCTTCCCTGCGATTACGCAAGGGCTCCACCGAGATTTCCAGGACGTCGAATGCGTCCGAGAGCAGGAGGGTGGCATCCGTGGGGTGAGTGATAGTGAACGCCAGTTTGGTGGTGGTGTTGCCTCTCAGGTTACTGACCAGCTCGGCGGCTTCATTTTGGGAGAGTTCGTCGGCGTGTTCAACAACCAAAGTTGGCGGAAGCTCCGTGGACACGCGGTGAATCACGTCCCGAATTTGCGGATTCCTCAGCGCCCCAGTCCTCGCATCTACCACCATCTGCTCACCACGCATCGACGCAATGGCGCCGGCCAACCTGCGCTTACCGCTGCCCAGTTCACCGATCACTACCACTGAGCGTTCTTGCTCTACAGCTTTGCGGGCCAGATTCAGAGCACGTTTGAAACCCATGCTTGTCCCGTCCAAATGCTTCATGAGCCGGTTCGTAGTGTCCGGCAATGATGGTTCCGGTCTATTAGGGTCGCTGACGGACTCGGAAATGCGCACCTTCACAGGAACATGAGGACGGACAACCACGATGGCACCGACATTGGATGCAGAGAGCGTCACCGGTGAAACTTCAAGCGTGGAACGCCCGGGTCCCTGAAGCGATACCTCATAGTTCATTTCCCGACCGGAGGACATCACCGCTTTTGCGTAGCCCGAAATGATGGAGAAGTCGCTGTCCTCCAAGCTAGCGGTTGCGGAGGCATTGAGAAGGGAGTTCTTGCCATCCAAGGCAATCACGGCGCGATTGCCCCTGCGGCGCGAGACCGTCAAGTATTCGCTGAGCAGCGCCCGTTCCCTGGATGACGTGCGGACCTCGATGTCGCGTTCGATTCGGGATGCAACCCCCTCAAGCATCAGCAGGGTCGATGACGGTTCCAGCGCGGAGACCCTGTTGGCCGGCAACGTAAGACCGATAACAGCCCGGACCCGGTTGTGGAAGGGATCACGGACCAAGGAAGCGAAACACCAGTTGCCCCTCATGTCTTCGCGGAAGTGTTCCTCCGGTGCGAGCCAGACGCCCCGCCCTTCTTCCAGAGCGAGACCTTCTCCGTTGCTGCCGCAACTCTCTTCCAAGAGTGAATACCCTGCTGGAAAGCCGTCGTCGCGCAGGAAGTCTGCCTTGACGAGGACTCCGTTCGGGGCTGTGATGTTGACGTAGCCTCCCATGTCAGCTGCGACTTCATCCAATTTCTGCAAGTGCGGGCCCGCAGCACTGATGGTGAACTCGTCGACCCGGCCTTCATCAAAGAATCCCCGGTCCACCACAGCGTCGACGCCAGCCGCACGGCTTCTGTACCAGGAGCGTGCCACAATCGGCCGGATTCCGGTGAGGTCAGCGTGAGGCTGCATCAGGAAGAGTTCGCGCAGCCGGTCTGTTTGGCGCAGCGACTCATGGGGCAACCAAGGAGAAAGGACTTCAGCAGCGGCCATATCAAACACGTTCCTTCGTGGAGTGGAGGTTGTCAGGAGACGACGGCGGTGCCGCCACGGCGCGAAGCCAGCCACTTGCTTCCCCAGCCTCGGCCCTTAAGACGGAAAGCCTGTTGCGCGCGCCAGTTTGGGTCGTGGGCGGCGTCGTCTTCCAGCGCCCTGGCGCTGATGTATGCGGCCACCATGCCAGAGAGGCCACTGCCCAAAATGATGGTGCTCCCTTTGGCCCCCCGGCTCGAATCCTCTTTATCCATGACTCGTTCCTTCCGCTAAGGCGTTCAGACGGCGGAGCCAGCGGGTGCTGCTTTGCGCCACTTTCAGAGTACCTAACTAATGGTCGTTAGCCAAGAGTTTCTGTAGAGTTGGACTGAACTTCGAACGCCCTTCGCGTCACGATAAATGAGGCAGCGTCCACCCGACTGTTAGGGTCACATCATGAGCAGCACGTCCTACAAGTCCGCCCGCGACACGTTCGCGCACCGTCTGGAGGAATGGGATTGGGCTGGCCAAGGAGCATCAAGGCGGCACATCCTTGAAGCCTTTCTGGAGTTGGCCATTGCCAACGGATTCAACTCCGTATCGATGCGCACCATCGCCAATGCCGTCAACATCAAGCCGCCCAGCCTCTACTCGCATTTCCCGGGCGGACGGGACGAGATCGTCGCCGAATCGCTGCGCTGGCATTTCCACCGCTTCGGCCAAGCACTGTTGGAAGCCGTGGACCACGCGCAATCGGCCTCCGAATTTTGGGATTGCATGGTCCGGCTCCACTTCACCCGCCAGGTAAGACTCCCCGAAAGCAACCTCTGGGACCTCCTGGTTGCGACCGACAGGATGGCCAACATTCTCCCCAGCGAGCTGCGTTCACAGGTAGACGACTGGGTGGACCTCCACCAAAACATGTACGTCGCCGCCGCCGTTGACATGGGCTTTCCACAGGCTGAAGAACGGGTCAAAGTCGTCGTGACGCTCCTTGAAGGAGCCACCCGGTGGGCATCACCGGAATGCGACGATGCCGAGCTTGCTGAACTCACCGACCGGGCTGTCGTCCTGTCCCGTACGATTCTTGCGGCGGATTTCTAGCAGGAAGGTCAGGCGGGATGGCCGGATAGCTGTTCAGCAGGTCGTCGGTATCTATCGGCATCTCGTGCCCCGCCAAGCAGAATCGCCGGGAGTGGTAAATCATGGCCAATGCTTCGGAATGAGCGAGGGTTGGTCTCCACGTATCCATTGGTCGGTCTAAGTTCCGGCAGGCGCAGGTCTTCCTTCGCGGCCACAGCAACAACTTGAGAAAGACTCCGGAAGGAGTCGCTCAAAGTCATGTTCTCAGGACTACCCGGGCGTATGGAGTAGTGAGCGGCTAACCCTGGCCGCCATGCAGCCGGAATGGAAGTACGAACCTCGGTAAAGAGCAAACGGAGGGCCAACAGGTGGAAGGCCCGGGCGCGCAGTCGTCCGGGCGTTCGTTCCCTCCAAACCGGTGATGCCTCGATAGCTTCAGATGGTTTCTCCGGCGTCGGCCAGGAGCGTGCTGCCGGTCATGATGGTGGACAGGTCACTGGCGCAGAACAGCACGACGCGTGCAATGTCGTCCGGTGTTCCCAGCCGTCCCATGAGGCTGCCGGCCATGACCGCGGGGGTGCCGGAGTCCGGCGTCGGGCCGGCGTCCTCGGTTCGAATGCTGGTGGCTGCCGCCATGGTGCCCTCGGTGGGTACGAAGGTGGGGGCTACTCCCAGCACCCTGATTCCCAAGGGTGCGAATTCCAGCGCCATCTGCTTTGTCATGCCTCGGACAGCATGCTTGGAACCCACATAGGACGCTAGGCCGGGGGCTGTTCCCTCGAATCCGGCGGTGGAGATGATGTTGATGATCACTCCGCTGCCGTTCATGTTGCGTGCGGCTTCGCGGGAACCGTTAAAGACGCCGCGGGTGTTGACGGCAAACACCTTCTCCCATTCCTCATCCTGTGTTTCCAGGACCGGGGTGCTGGGAAAGATGCCGGCGCTATTGACCCATATGTCGATGCCTCCCAGCTCAGCTGCCGCAAACGAGGCGGCCTTGCGCACAGATTCCGAGGCTGTCACGTCCATGTCGATCCCAAGCGATCGGACTGGGAAGCGTGCAGCGATTTCTGCGGCAGCTTCCCGGGCGCGTTCGCCGTCGATGTCTGCGAGAAGAACGTCCGCCCCGGCTTCAGCCAACCGTAACGCGATGGCTTTGCCTAGTCCTTGGGCGGCCCCGGTGATGACAGCCGTGCGGCCGGTCAGGGAAAGCAAGTCACGGACAGGGGTGAGGGAAGCGTCGGCGAAGGCGGTGCTCATACAGACACCGCCGCATCGAGTTGATTGGCTTGGGCAACGCTCCCCAGCCAGGCGAGACTCGGTTTGGGTGTGCGGGTGAACGTTTCCCTGTCGACGGCGATCAGCCCGAAGGTGGGTTCCCAGTGACCCCATTCGAAGTTGTCCAGCAGGGACCAATGGAGATAGCCTCGCACATCAATCCCCTCGGCCATCGCCTGGTGCAACCCCTGGAGGGCCTCTGTGGTGTAGCGGATGCGCTGGTCGTCGTCGGCCGTGGCGATGCCGTTTTCGGTGACCATCACCGGCACGCCGCCGGTCAACGACCACGCGTGGCGCACTGCCATGGCGAGGGCATCGGGCCGGTAGGCGGTGCCCACCAGGGTGTTGTCCGGGTGGGCCGGGTGCGGCACCAGGCCGTTCACGGCCACTTCCTGGCTTGAATAGGCCTGCACGCCAACAAAGTCATCCCCGCGGCTGCCTTCCCAGTAAACGTCTTCCTTGCCGTAGCGGATTTCCAGGAGCTTCTCGTCCCCGCCTGGAGCGGCAGTGAGTGCGCCTGCGGCGATGGTCCAGCCGACCTTGGCCGTGGTGCGGGCGCGGACAATGTCGCGGGCAGCGCGGTGGATGGCTGTGAAGGCCCGCCCGATCTCCGGGTCGGCGTAGGTCAGGAAGTCGCTGTGCGTTTGTTTGGTCTCTTCGGTGCCCTCGACGGTGGGGCTTTGCCACTCGGCACCCTCGCTCATCTGCATGCGGCGCATGGCCGTCATGATGGCCGCCTGCATATTGGGTTCGTTCATGGTCACTACCCAGTCCACGCCGTCCAGGATGGTAGTGGCTTCTGTGACGTATCGCTGGAACTTTTCCGAAGCGTCTTCAGCCAGCCAGCCACCGTCGTTCGCGAACCACTGCGGAGTGGTGAAGTGCTGCAGGGTGACCACCGGGGTGACGTTCCGGGCGAAGCAGTTATCGATCATTCGGCGGTAATGGGCCAGTTCGGCCTTGGAGAAGGCTCCCGGGGCGGGTTCAATGCGTGACCACTCAAGGCTGAAACGGTAGGAGGTAAGGCCCGCTTCGGCCAGGAAGTCGATGTCTTCGCGGTAGCGGTGGTAGCTGTCGCAGGCGTCTCCGGAGAGTTCCATGCCTGGCATGGTCAATTCGCGTGCCCACCAGTCACTGTTGACGTTGTTGCCTTCGATTTGGTGCCCGGCGGTTGCCGCGCCCCAGAGAAAGTTGTCGGGGAAAGTGGTCATGGGTGTTCTCTACTTTCAGTAAGTCAGTACGTTCGGTGTGGTCTAAAGTGCCGGAGTCAGACCGCGGAAACAGCTTCGGGTTCGTGCACGGACGCGGGTGCGCTGGCGCGGAAGCGACCTGGTCCTGCAACGTGCTCGGAGCCGTCCGGAAAAACAACGCGGGCTTCTGTCCCGGCCGGGATGTCGGCATCGATCCGCAAGGTGTCGCCGTCGAGCTGCCAGTGGACACGGATGGTTCCGTGCGGCGATTCGTTCGTTCCCTTCGCCCATGTGATGCCCGGGGCCAAAGTCGGAGCGATCACAATGGAGCGCCATGCAACGGATCCCGCTGCCTGCTTCAGTCCCAGGGTGTGTTCATGCAGGAACCTGAGGACAGTGGCTTTGCTGTAGTGATTGAGGGAATCGTGCGCATGACCGTGCTCGTCGATCCCCTCCCACGACTCCCAAATGGTGGTTGCGCCCTTGTCCACCATGGATAGCCAGGACGGTGCCGTGCGCTGGAAAAGGAGCTCATGGGCCACGTCCGATCGTCCCGCTTCGACAAGCACGGGAAGCAGATCGCCGGTGGACAGGAAGCCCGTACCCAGGTGGGTTCCAGCCTCGCGGATCAGCTCAACCAAGCGCTCTGCCGCACGGCCACGCAACTCTACGGGAAGCAGTCCGAAGGACAATGCCCTGACATAGCTCGCCTGGGTGTCAGCGGCCGTGGTTCCGTCGTCCCGGAGGTAGGCCAGACGCCAGGCTTCACGGACGGATTCTGCGATGTTGGTGTACTTCGCCGCGTCCTCCGTTCGTCCCAAAACCTTGGCGATTCGTCCAAGGGTCGACGACGAGCGGTACAGGTACGCTGTCCCAACCTCTCCCTTGTCTTCCATGAACCAGGCCATGGGATTGTCTTGGACAGGGTCGATCAGGCGTCCGTCGGCGTCGCGCTTTTTGGGTTCGGTCCATTCGCCCCAGTGGAACGTGCCGTCCCACAGGTACTTCTCGTAAGGCTTGGGGGTTGCTGATGCTTTCACGCGTTCGTAATGGCGGGTTGTACGGGCCATCTCCAAGGCCCATTGGACCCACCGGACCATGGCATCCCAGTTTTCGGCCAGAACCGCTTCATCCCCGTAGGCCTCGTAAAGCTCCCATGGAACCGCGACGATGGCGTCTCCCCAACCGGCCGAACCGGTCATCATGGCAAACTGGTCATCCAGGTGATTTTTTATTTGCCGGCCATCGGGAGAGAAGTTGGCGATGCGCCCGTCCTCGAGTTGGTCGTCGCGGACGGATCTCAACCATTTGCGGCTGAACCCCAGCACGTCCCGCAGCCTGGTGGCTGTGGAAATAAAGACTTGGTAGTCGCCGGTCCATGCCAGGCGCTCTCGGGTGGGGCAGTCCGTGGGGACGTCCACCGCGTTACCGAGGAAGCTCCACTCCCCGATCCGGTGGAGGGCGTTGAGGTCCTCGTCGCTGCAGGAGAATTCACCGGTTCGCGGCAGGTCGGTGTGGACTACCTGCATGCTGATGTCGGCAGCATCCAACGGGGCCGGATCCCCGGTTGACGCCTCTCGGGTGATGCGGGCGTACTGGAAGCCGTGGACCGTGTGCCGTGGTTCAAAGACGGCACCGCCCTCCCCCGCTGTGACTTCGTCCCGTTGCGAGAAAATCCGTACGGGCTCCCCCGGCCGATGAGAATCCAGATGCGAGGTTGACAGGTCTCCGTCCGGGCCAAGGTGCTCGCCGTATTCAACGACCGTGCGCGTGCCACCGACACCAAGATCTTCAAGCCGAATCCAGCCAGAAGCATTCTGACCAAAGTCGGCGATCCAAACACCAGGCCGCAGTTCATTCAGGCTCTCAGCCGGGCGGGAAGCGATCACCCTGACCGGCGGCGCGGGTGACCATTCGATTCCCGGTGTAACTACCCGGTCCACCAAAACCGCCGACTGAACCGCGGACGGAAGCGAGAAGTCCACCGATTGCCCCTCCATCAGGTCCGCGCGGGTCGTGGAGGACGGTGCGCTGGTCCACGTGCCGTCAGTTCCGATCACGCGGTGGGAGCCATCCGCGAATTCGAGGTGCAGTTCAGCCCTGGTTCCCAGCTGGGTTCCCCATTGGGCAGGGTGCCGGAACGCCCCCACCTGTCCCCTGTACCAACCGTCTGACAGTTCGATTTCCAGCCGGTTCCGGCCCGAGCGGAGCAAGGACGTCACGTCTGCCGCTTGGGCATAGAGTGTGCGGTCGTACGACGTCGACCCGGGGGACAGTTCCGCTGTACCGGCCCGTTGACCGTTGATCGCGGCGGTGTAAACGCCCAACGCTGTGGCGTACAAGCGAGCCGAAGTCACCTCAACGGTGCCGCTCAGGTCCCCCAGGGCAAAGTCAGTCGCAAGAATGTGGGCGGGCCGCTGGCCGTATTGCTGATCCTCCCCTTCCGCAGGCGAAATCCACGAGGCCGACCAATCGGCGTCGAAAAGGCCCGCCTCAAAAGAGGACCACGCCGACCAGGTGGCTGCTGGTTCCGCACTGCGAACGCGCCAGGTCACCTGCTGCCTGCTGCATAACTCTGCCCAGGGCCAGGGAACAAAAAGGTGACCGGTGGTCCTCGCAAGGGGCTGCGCCACGCCGTCGACCGTTGCCTCCACCTCGTAGGCAGCTGCCGATATCCCGGCGGTGATTTTCCATGACAATCGCGGGGCCGGACCCGTGACGGGAAACTGATCTCCGCCGCTGTCTACCGTGAGCCCGAAAGGCATGGCTTCCATAGTGCTTCCTTCTTCCTTCTTAAGTGCTGTATCCATCGACGGCATCTAGCGGACGGACTTGACCTTGAGGGCGATAACCAGTCCGCCGAGGAGCGCCAGGACAGCGCCTGCCAGATAGAGGAAGGTGTAGTTCTTGTCGGTTCCGGTGATGCCAATGGTGATGATCACGGAGGCGATCAGGGGTGCCACGGCGCTGGGGATCTTCTGCGCAAAGGCCACTACCGCCATGTAGCGCGCTGTTTCCGTCCGGTTGGGCAGGATGGCGAAGATGATGGCCTGATCAACGGTTGCGAATACGGCGATGGCAGTCTGCATGAGGACCGCGCCGATGATCAGTTGAGGAAGAGACCAGGCGAACGCCTCAGCCAAGGCCCCTGCCACGAAAAGCAAGGCAGCGATGATGACGAAGAGCCGACGCCGCCTGAGCTTGTCCGAGAGGAACCCACCCAGTAAGGCTCCCGCTGCTGCCGCGACCACACCCAACATGCCAATCGTCGCTACAACTCCGGCGACCTCGCGGACGGGAAGTCCAAGGCGCTGCGCGTAGAAGAAGGTGCCAAAAGTGGTGTTGAAGTACAGGCCCATGAAGAAGACGAAGCGGCCCAACCAGTTCCAGGCGAAGTCGGGGTACTTCCGGACGCTGAAGCCGTAGCTGGACACTACCGAGCGGAATGTCACCTGCGAATCAATGACGACGTCCTTGGAGCTCCCCTCCGGCTTGATGAGCGGGAACAGCGCCAAAAGTACTGCACCGATGACGCCCGGGACCACGAAGACCAAGAGCGTGTTGGAGGAGACAGCGTAGGCAACACCAATGCCCAGAACGGGCGCGATCTGGGTCATGAGACCGGTCAGGGCTGAAACCCGTCCGCGCTGCGCTTCGGGCAGTTTGTCCGCCATCAGGTTCTGGATGGCGGCGCCGGAGATCGACCAACCGGACATGCCCAGGATCCATCCGGCTCCTACTATGAGCAGGTTGGGTGCCAGACCCATGACTACCAGGCCGGCCAGGCCTATGGCCGTACCCAGGAAGATAAACGGGCTGCGGCGGCCGAAGCGGGACCTCGTCCGGTCGCTCCAGATCCCCACGATCGGGCTGATGATCAGGTAGACCAGCTGGGCTATGCCCGTGATGAAGCCCAGCACTTGCTCCTGGCCAGGCGCGAGTTCGGTGATCCTGACAGCGATGCCGTAAGAGAGCGGCACCATCATGGCAATGGACGCTCCGAAACTGGCGAGCATCAGCCAGAAGATGTAACTCCTGCTGACGGGGGCCTGGGGCTCCTCCATCAGTTGGGTGCTCGGATCCGCTGTTGGGGGTTGGTTGCCAGGGACCGGCTGCGCGGCGGCGACGCCCCCGGCGAGGCTTGGGGCCTCGTGATTGTTCGTAGTCACCAATGACTCCTTCAAGAAAGTGGTCGCCCGCTGCCGGCATCCGCAGCATGGCCCTGCGACGACATCGTCGAACCAAGTAAATAGTAACCACTATGGTTACTATTCGTGAATAGTAGTCATGGTGGTTACAATTGACAAGACCCCCCGGAGAAATTGGCGTAGCTGAGGAAAGAAGGTTGGTACGGTGACAACAACTACCGAGCAGGCTACCGGGACAAAACAAGCGTCCCGCCGTCGCGGCCCGTACGCCACCACTCCGGCCAGGCGGGCGGAAATAGTCTGCGCCGCTTCGGCCAGCTTCGCCGAACATGGCTACGAACGGGCCAGCCTTAGGGATATCGCCGCACGTGCCAGCGTCACCCACGCCGCACTCCTCCGCCACTTCGCCACCAAGGACGAACTCCTGCTGGCCGCACTGGCCCAAAGGGACCTCGACGACGCCGACCTCGCCACCCGCATCATGGAATCAAAAGTTCCCCGCGAAAAAGTGTTGAGCAGCATCCTCCAGGAAGAGTTCGCCCACCCCGAGCACCTCCGGAACTGGCTCGCCATCACCATCGCCGCCACCAACCCCAACCACCCGGCGCACGACTTCTTCATCTCCCGGCGATTGAAGATGCGCGAGCACTTCACCAGCAAAAAACTGTCCACCACCGAAGACAGCCAAGAGCTAAGCGCCGACGACAAAGTCACCATGGTCATGGCCATGATTGACGGACTCCGCATCCAATTCCTCCTGGACCCCGAACGGGAAACACTCCACCTCATGGACACGCTGATGCGGTTCATTGCATCCCCTGATAGCACCTAAGGCAGGCTTACCGAAGCGGCTCAAAGTTCGAACCGCTCGGCTCTGCCCATGCGGCCGAGCTGGGAGGACAAATCCGTCCCAAGTTCCTCTATCGGCGGTTAAACCACGTGAGAATCTATTCAGAAGGCACCGACGTCCGCTTGACAGTTCGCCAAATGTCTCCATCTGCAACGGGAAAACGGGTGGGCTCGTTTCATCTCCATGCAAGACCACTACAATCTCATCAACCGCGCGGAAGAACGCGACATGTGGCTTCAATTTCTAAGAGCCCATAAAGAAGAGGCGGTAAGCTTCTTCCAAGCCGCTACCCCTCCTGAACACCCAAGCGACAGTTGGCAACTGCTGACAGGCCGTCTTCTTTCGCCAAGCCCGTCTCCCCAGGAAGACTGCAAGTGTACTGACCGTGGACCGTGTGACGCCCGTTAGACGCATCGGTGCCGCGAAGAGCAGGACCGATAGCCGTGGAGATCCACCTTGTCATGCATCTCGATTTGCGCGAACGCTCAGGAAGAACCGTATGGACACCTCCCGGAAGCGTGGTTCCTCTTGGGAGTGCTTCCCGTCGAAATTCTAGGTGTGTCTTGCGCTAACCGGGGAGAGGATGGGCCGCACTCCCCTGAGCAGGCGGGCTTAGATTGACGGAGTCTCCGTTATCGGCAGGCGCACGTGGAGCAAGGACACCCACCTACCGGCCGAGTTGAATTCTCATTGTCGTGAGCTTGCCCTAAAGAGCGAAACCTTGAGGGTGGCACACAAAAGAGTGCCAAGGGGACTGGAACGCAGCCTTGTAGGTGCGGCATCGAAGGTGTCCGGGTTATTCCTGCCCTGGGATGGGCGCCGGTTTCGTTCCCAGGAGTGTGTTCAGGCCCCAGCCGAGGATGGTGATGAAGATGATTGCTGCGGCCATTGAGAGCAGCTGTGCGGGGTTCGTCAGTATGCCGAGGCTGACGATAAGGGTTGTTGCGCCAGCCGGTGGATGGGGCTTGCGGACCCACGTCAATACCAGGGTGGTCAAGGCCACCGAGAGGGCCCCGGCCAGGAGGTGTGGTGGGGTCAGGCCAGCGGCGGGAACCGATGGGTCGTCCTGCAACCCGAAGCCGTAGAGGCACGCGGTGCCGGCCAGAAGCCCGACTCCTGCCCTATGAGTGCGTTGGATGGCCGGGAGGAATCCTCCTGCGGGGATTCGAAGAACAACATTACCGTTGGACCCAGGCTGGGGAACAGCCACGGGCTACGCAAAGCCAGCCCGACGGCGCCGCTGGCTGAGAGAACAACCAGTGACAGTATCGCTGCGTACAGGGCTGGACCTGGACGCCCGCCCGATTCTGTTAGCCGGGCGTGGATCGATTGCTTCGACATAAGGTCTCCTGCCGATCGTCAGAGTCCTGTTTGGTGCAGGCAAGGAACCGACCGTGCCCGGTTTAGTCCCGGGGATGTATGGCTTCATGGCCGCTGAGATTGATGACCTGCACGAGGGTCCACGGCGATCAAGGACTTTATTTTGCTGCGATGAGGGCTTGCGGGCTGCTTGTTTCATCCGTGTTTGCAGCCATTTGAGCTGGGTACTGGGAGTATCCCGCAATACACTTCGGGAGGCCTTCGCCGAACTTGGCGCTGAACGCTTGGTGGTCCGCCTTCCCAACCGCGGAGTTTTTGTGGCCGCCCCCGGCGCGGATGACCTTCGCGACTTCTACACGGTCCGCCGCGCAATTGAGGTGAGCGCCGTCCGGAACGGCGGCTCCGCCGTCCGGATCGCGGCCATCCAGGAAGCCGTGGCCGATGGACGGAAGGCGGTCAAAGCCAAGGACAAGGAGCGACTGGCAGATGCCAACCTCAGGTTCCACGGCGCCATCGTTGAGATGGCCGAAAGCCAGAGGCTCAATACCCTCATGAATCAAGTGCTCGCGGAGATGCGGCTGTTCTTCTTCAAAGAGCCCGTAAACGTGGAGTTCTACTCGCGGTATGTGGAGGACAACGAAGAGATCGCGAAGGCCCTGACTGATGGACGCTTCGACGAGGCAGCGTCCCTACTGAAGGCGTACCTGGATCGTTCGGAGCAGCACCTCTTCGAGATTTACGACGCGTCATAGTGGCCGGGGCCATGCGTCGATCCTCTCCCATCAGCTGGACCAGTTACTGATCCTCAACACGACCATCGGCAACCTGACGGCGAATCTCGTCCATGGTTGCGTAGATAGCAGAGGTTTGTGCGTGGGTGTGGAGAGGGTGCTCCAGCTTGCCTGCTTGAATCGCCTGACAAACCTCTCGAAGCATCGGAACATAGCCGAATCCTTGGCGGCTCGTCGTGACCACCTCGTCGTCGCGCTGCCCCCGTTCTAGGGGACGATGGATCGTGAATTCATTCGCATACCAGAAGCCGTTATCAATGGTGATCCACGCTTCGGAGCCCCCGATCATTGCGGCTGAGCCAAGCCAGTCAAGCATCGAGAACGCCAGTTGCGCGATGCGATCGTCGTCGTACCCGAGCATGGCGTGGCCGCGAAGATCGACACCGTCGGGCCGTGTTGTTCCAATGGCGCGAACCGAGGTGGGGGTGCCGAACAACATGTGCGCGAGCGTCACAGGATAGATTCCTTGGTCAAGGAGGGCGCTTCCACCAGGTTGCCACCTGCTCGAATCGTCTCTCGGGAAGGCCGCTCCGAAGCTGGCCTGCAAGCAGCGTACTTCGCCGAGAGCGCCGATGCGGATCATGTCTGCGAGCTTCCTGTGAAGTGGAGTGAACTTCATCCACATGGCCTCCATGAGGAACACCCCCGAGGCTGAGGCCATGGCAGAAAGAGCCTCGACCTCACGGGAGTTGAGACCCAGTGGTTTCTCGCACAGCACGTGCTTTCCGGCGCGGAGTGCCTCTGATGCGAGCGGGAAGTGCGTCACGTGCGGTGTGCCTATATACACTGCGTCGACGTCCGACCCGAGCATGTCGGAGAAGCGGGAGAATCTTCCGGCTATGTCATGTTCCTCGGCAAAAGCATCAGCGGACGCCTGGTGCCGCGAACTCACCGCGGTTACGCGAGCCTCCTCGACCATCGAAAAGTCCGCGGTGACTTGATGGCTGATGCCGCCGGTCCCCACGACGCCCCAGCGGATTCGGTCTTCCTGCAATGCCAACTCCTTTGGCGACGGGTGAACAGAACATCCCAATTATCAGTCGAAGGCACGACGCAGCGAGATTGCACTTGTGTATTCCGCGAATTCGGGAAAGTGATGACGAGGTGGATAGTGCAGTGAACCGGAGGTTGCGACCGCGTCATGGCGCCAGCGCATTCGGGGTTGCCATTCACAGGCAAAAGGTATTCATCCAACGAATATCGTCTATCAAAAAACGATTCTTCCCCAAATAGGTGACCTGCACCATTGTTGTTACAGGACCTGCAGATAATTGTCCGAGCAACCAGCACTTAGAAGGAATTCATCGTGGAAACTCCGCTCTCCCATCTTGCCCACCTCGAGATCACAACTCCGGACGTCGAAGCCTCGGCGAGGTTCTACGAGGAAAAGTTCGGCATGCGCATCATCGACCGCGTGGGTGGAAATGTGTACCTGCGCTGCTGGGGCGATTACTACCGCTACAGCCTGGTGATCACCGAAGGCCCTGAAGCATCGCTCGGCCGGATGGCGTGGCGCACCAACACCCACGAAGCCCTCGAGGCAGCAGCAGCCCGCGTTGAAGCAACTGGCGTGCAGGGCACGTGGACTGCCGGCGGTCACGGCTTCGGCAAGGCCTATGAGTTCACGGGTCCCTATGGACACCACATGCGGCTTTTCTATGACGTGGAGAAGTTCGTTGCCGAGCCCGGCTTCGAATCCACCTACCCGGACCGTCCCGAGCGCCGCAGCAGCCACGCCGCTGCACCGCGCTTCCTGGACCACGTCACGGTCGCTTCTTCCGACGTCCGGGGATTCGCCAAGTGGTACAACGAGGCCCTGGGCTTCCGTGTCATGGCGTTCGTGGACCTGGATGAGGCACCCATCACCGTCTTCTCGGTGTTGACCACTAACGAGAAGTCCCATGACCTCGGCGTCGTCTTGGACACCTCCAGCCGGGCCGGCCGTGTCAACCACATTGCTTTCTGGGTGGACGCCACCGAAGACCTGCTCCGCACCGCCGACGTCATGATGGAAAACGGTACCCCCATGGAATACGGCCCCTCCATCCACGGTGTGGGCGAGCAGAACTTCCTCTACTTCCGCGACCCGTCCGGGCTGCGCGTGGAACTGAACTCCGGCGGCTACCGCAACTACGTCCCGGACTGGGACGCCAACACCTGGAAGCCCTCGGAGGGCTCCAACAACTTCTACAAGAACGGCGCCATGCCACACTCCATGACCGAGTCCTTCCCGCCGGCCGAAGGTTTCACCGCCACCGAGGAAGGTGCTTCCGCCGAAATGAAGGAAGCCCTCCTGAACCCCTACGCACAGCAGGGCCGCGGCTAATGACGCAGCCACACTATGCACTGGTCCGCTTTCAGGAGGCTGGCGACACCAAAACAAAAGCTGGCCTTCTGGTGGGCGATCGGGTCCTCCCGTTGGACAGCGACATCAATTCCCTGATCCAGCACTGGGACACCACCGAGGCCGAGCTGGACTCACTGGCCGCCTCCGTTGGTGAGGGAACCGGGCTGGCGCTGTCCGGCGTCGAGGTTCTTGCCCCGGTTGAACCGGCGCAGGTCCTGCAGACCGGTGCAAACTACCGCAAGCACGTCGTTGACCTTGCGGTGGCGCACCGCGACGCCGGACAGGACGCAGAGGAAGTACGCGCCAAGACCGCAGCGATGATGGATGAGCGGGCAGGCCAGGGAACGCCGTACTTCTTCATTGGGCTCCCGACGGCGATCGCTTCGGCCACCGAGGACCTCACCCTGCCGTCCTACAGCAAGAGCCACGACTGGGAGTTGGAGCTCGCCGCTGTCATCGGCAAGGAAGCCTTCCGCGTCAGTCCCGAGGAGGCTCTCGAGTACGTCTTCGGCTACACCATGGTCAACGACATCACCACCCGTGAGTATGTCTTCCGCAAGGACATGCCGGCCATCGGTTCGGACTGGTACCGGGCCAAGAACGCCCCCGGCTTCCTGCCCACCGGTCCCCTGCTGGTGCCAGCCAAGTTCTTCGGTAACCCGCAGGATGTCCAGGTCACTCTCAAGCTCAACGGCAAGGCCATGCAGGACGAATCGACCCAGGACATGATCTTCGGGGTCGCCAAACTGGTCAGCGAAGCATCCCAGATCATGCCGTTGCGGCCCGGAGATCTGGTCCTGACCGGAAGCCCCGCGGGCAACGGCCAGCACTGGGGACGACTCCTGCAAGACGGCGACGTCATGGAAGGCACCATCACCGGACTGGGCACACAACTCATCCACTGCAAGGACGAAAAGTGACCGCAGAAGCCTCAGACGCTTCCCTGATCCAGCGTTCGGATCCGCTGGCCAGCATCGCCGCCGCCGCAGCAAGATACAACAACTGGGGCCGATGGGGCGAAGACGACGTCCTCGGGACACTGAACTTCATCGACGCCGGCAAACGCGTCGAGGCAGCGGCGCTGGTCACCACCGGCGAGGCGTTCTCCTTGTCCCAGCCTTTCGACACCAACGGCCCGCAGAAGGGGTGGCGACGCCGGACCAACCCCGTGCACACCATGACCGACACCGGGGTGGACGCTGAGCGCGGCAACCAAGGGTTCCCGCACGGTTTCGGCGGCGCGGACGACGTGATTGCCATGCCGTTGCAGTGCTCCACCCAGTGGGACGGACTGGGACACATCTTCGATCGCGGCAAAGCCTGGAACGGCAGGGCCGCCGGGGATGTAGTGACCTCGGAGGGTGACCTGGTCACAGGGATCGAAACCGCCGCGGCCAAGATCGTGACCCGCGGCGTACTCCTGGACGTTGGGCGCGCGCTCGGGCCGGAACTGGGACGGACCGACGGTGAACTGCCTGACGGCTTCGCGATCAACCCGGAACACTTGCAGCGGACCATTGATCGCCAGGGTGCCAGCGCGGCTGTTCGTCGTGGTGACATCGTGGTGATCCGCACAGGACAGTATGCCCGGGTCCGCCGCGACGGCTGGGGCGACTACGCCGGTGGATCCGCGCCGGGGTTGTCCTTCAGCACCGCTGCATGGCTGCACGCCTCGGAGATCGCCGGGATTGCAACCGACACGTGGGGCTTCGAAGTCCGGCCCAACGAGTTTGAGGGCGCTTTCCAGCCACTGCACCAGATCGCCATCCCCAACCTGGGGTTGTTTCTGGGGGAAATGTGGGATCCGGAAGCTCTGGCCGAGGCCTGCGCTGAGGATGGCCGCTATGACTTCATGCTGACCGCAGCACCGCTTCCCATCACCGGGGCTGTCGGCTCGCCGGTCAACCCCATCGCCGTCCGGTAGTCGGTCAATCAACGGGTTGGGCCAACGAAGGCCCAACCCGTCACAACAGCAGCACCGTTGGAAGTAACGCCGTCACACAAAGGAGCCATCAGATGGCAGCAGTACAGAGGCTCGGAATCGTCGGAGCCGGAGCCGCGGGGCTCACTGCCGGCATTCTCTTGGCCGACGCCGGCGTCGAGGTGGAAATCCTGGAGAAGGCCGTCGAGCCGCAAACCCTGGGTTCCGGCATCACCCTCCAAGGCAACGCCCTGCGCATGTTGCGCGAACTCGGCGTCTGGGAAGAAGTTGAGGCTAGAGGGTACGGGTTCAGCACCCTCGGCCTGCGCGCCCCCGACCCCGCCGGCACCGTGATCGCGGTCCTGGAGGACATCCGCACCGGCGGCGACGACCTTCCCGCCACCCTTGGAATGTACCGCCCGGACCTGACCGCCATCCTCCGCGAACGCGCCGGGCAGGCGGGCGCCCGGATCAGCTACGGCAAGACAGTTACCGACATTAACGACGACGGCGGCGGCGTCACCGTCAGCATTGCCGACGGTGCCACTACGCGCTACGACCTTCTGATCGGCGCGGACGGGCTTCATTCGGCTGTCCGCAAGGCGATCGGCATCGACGTCGAGCCCAAGCCCACCGGCATGGGCATCTGGCGGGCCTTCGTGGAACGCCCCGCGGACGTTGTCCGGACCGACCTGACCTATGGCGGCCCCTGCTTCATTGCCGGCTACTGCCCCACCGGCCCGGACACCATCTACGCCTACCTCGTGGAGAAGGCCCAGGAACGCCACCAAGACGACGGGCCCCACGTCATGGCAGAACTGGCCGCAGCCTATGGCGGCCCCTGGAACGAGATCCGCGCCAACTTGGACCACGGAGCGCGCATCAACTACACCTGGTTTACCTCGCATCTGGTGGACGGTCCCTGGAACCGCGGCCGCACCGTCATCATCGGCGACGCCGCCCACAGCTGCCCGCCGACGGTGGCCCAGGGCGCCGCCATGGCGCTGGAAGACGCCGCGGTACTCGCAGAACTCCTCATCTCTGCCGACCATCTCACCGAGACTCTGTGGAAAGAGTTCGCAGACCGCCGACTCGACAGGGCGACCGCAGTGGTTGAAGCGTCCGTCCAGTTGGGCCAGTGGATGTTGGACGGCGTCCGGGACGCCGACGTGCCCGGCCTCATGAACTCACTCTCCACCATGCTAAAGGAACCCGCATGAACGCCGCAGCCGCAAGCCAGCACCCCACCGTAGATGTCCACGCCCATGTCCTCATTCCGGCCCTGCAGCAGGCCGTCGCAGAGAATGATCCGGAAGGATTTGCGGCCCTGCAGGCTCTGGAAGTCCGGCGCAATGGCCCTGAGTCCATGGCTAACTCCGGCCTCATGATCAAGGAGCGCTGGCCACAACTGACGGACCTGAACCGCCGTCTGGAGGACATGGATTCACAAGGCGTGGATGTACAACTTGTCTCACCGTCGCCGTCCCACTTTTACTACTTTGCCGCCGAAGAGCTTTCCCTGACACTTGCCAAGCAGGCCAACGAGGCCGTCCGGGACTACGTCAACAACGCTCCCGAGCGGCTGAACGGGCTCGGGCTGGCGCCTCTGCAGCATCCGCACCTCATGGTCGAAGCACTGGACCATGCCGTCATGGAATGTGGCTTGCTCGGCGTGGAAATCGGTTCGTTCGCAGGGACGCCCGGCGACCCGGAGCGGACCACGGTAGAGCTCTCTGATCCGCGGCTGGAACCGTTCTGGAGCCGGGCCGAGGAACTGGGTACCATCGTGTTCCTGCACCCCTTCGGCTGCTCCCTGGACGAACGACTGGACCGTTTCTACTTGGCCAACACCGTCTCACAGCCCGCTGAAAACGCGGTGGCCCTGTCCCATCTCATCTTCAGCGGCGTGCTGGACCGGCACCCAGAGCTCAAGATCCTGGCCGCCCACGGCGGCGGCTACCTTCCCACCACCATCGGACGATCCGACCACGCCTGGAAAGTGCGCCCCGAGGCACAAAGGTGCGCCGAACCGCCGTCTTCATATCTGCGGAAGATCTTCTTTGACTCCCTGGTCCATAACCCCCGCGAGCTGCGTTCGCTCATTGAGGCATCGGGTCCCGGACAGGTGCTGCTCGGCTCCGACTACCCCTTCGACATGGGATCAGAGAGGCCCGTTGACGACGTGCACGCCGCCGGGCTTCCCGAGGCCGATACCGCCGCGATTCTCGCCGGCAATGCTGCCCGGTTGGGTATCACCGCCGCGGCAACGCTCACCACCCGCGCTACGACCCAAGGAGCCTGACATGGTCAAGATCGCCCGCTGGAATCACGACGGCGACACCCGGGAAGGATTCGTCGACGACGGCAACTGCTTCGCGTTGCCCGCCGGACGCACAGTCAACACTCTTCTAGCCGCAGGGCTGGAGGAGACACTCGTCATCGCCGCGGAAACTCTCCGCAGCGCCCGCCCGGTGACCCTGCAGGACGTGCAGTTGCTGGCACCGTTGGCACCATCAACCATCCGGGACTTCGTCGCCTTTGAGGAACACGTTGAAGGTGTCCGCAAAAGCATCGACGGCATAGCCGGCGTGGTGGCCGAATGGTACGAAGCACCCACGTTCTACTTCACCAATCCCCATACGGTGACCGGCACCGGCGAGGTGATAGGCATCCCCGCAGGCTGCGAGGACCTGGACTTCGAAACCGAAGTAGCTGCCGTCGTCGGCCACGTACTCGGCAGCGACGGCAGGAACCTGTCCGCGGCCGAGGCGCACCGCCACATCTTTGGCTACACCATTTTCAACGACTGGTCGGCACGGGACCTGCAGCGCCGCGAGATGAAGGTCAGCCTGGGTCCTTGCAAGGGGAAGGACTTTGCCAACACCCTGGGTCCGTGGATCGTCACCGCCGACGAGTTCGCACACCTTCACGACGACGAAGGCTTCCTGCCGATCTCCATGGCCGTGGAAGTCAACGGCGAGCCGATCGGCCAAGACCTGCTGTCCAACATGGGCTGGCCGTTCGCCGAACTCGTCGCCTACGCATCCCAGGACTCCGTGGTGCGGCCCGGCGACGTCCTCGGATCCGGAACATGCGGCAGCGGCTGCCTCGCCGAACTCTGGGGACGGTATGGTTCCAAGACTCCCCCGCCGCTAAAGACCGGCGACGTCGTGCGAATGACCGTAGAGGGGATCGGCACGATTGAGAACACGGTGGGCGGACGCCGCGACGCTGTGACGCGGGTGGCTGCACGTTCCCGGCCACGGAACAGGTCTGTCACTGAAGGATCGTCCGCTATCCGTTAAAGTGGCTCCAACGCTTGAATTCATCGGCGAGCAATGGCTAAGGATCTATTCCAAATCCTTAGCCATTGCTCGCCGATTTTTGGGTTGTAGGGGTATCCGTCTATCGACGTAGGTGAAGGCTCCGTACCGCCGCTGCGTCGAGGCCACCGCCCACATGAATTTCGAAGGCGCCTTCCTCTACGACGTAGCGAGCGTCGTTGTCCCAGAAGCCGAAGTCATTCCAGTCGAGTTCGAAAGACAGCGTCCGCGTCTCTCCGGGCTGCAAGCTGGTTCGAGTGAAGCCTTTGAGCCGCCGGACGGGCTGTGCAAGGGAGGCGACGAGGTCTCGAATGAAGACCATGGTGACCTCGTCTCCTGAGCGTGAGCCTGTGTTCGAAACTTCGATCTCAACGCCAACGGGTTGCCCGCTTTCAAGGTCCGACAATAAGATCTCCGGAGCGGAAAGCCTCGGTTCCCCGTACTCGAATGAGGTATAGCTCAGGCCATGACCAAAGGGAAACTGAGGGCCAAGGTCCAAGTCCTTGTACTTGGATGTGTAGTGGTCGTCTGTGTTGCCGGGGCCCATCAGAGCAACATCAACGGCACCGGCGTCGAGTGTTCCTGACACCCTTGCCGGACGCCCGGTGTTCTCGTGGTCGTAATAGATGGGTACTTGGCTGGAGGAACGCGGAAAGGTCATTGGTAACCTCCCGCCGGGATTCACCACGCCGCTCAATGCCCGAGCCACTGCCTTGGGCCCTTCCAGCCCAAGGTGCCAGGCCTCCATCACTGAAGGCGCCTCATCAATCCACGCACTTGTGACCAGCGGGCGTCCGTTGAACATGACCACAGCGAACGGTTTACCTGTCGCCGCAACGGCCTGGATAAGTTCTTCCTGCACCCCTGGGAGTCGAAGGTCACTCCGTGAACTGGCTTCTCCGGTGAGGGCTGACGGTTCACCGACGGCGACCACAACAACGTCGTAGTCATGAGCGTCACCCACTGCATGGGCGATCAGATCGGCCTCGCCTCCGAAGAAGCCGGTGCCTTCCCTCACCGTCAGCACCCATTCCGGGCACTCCCGCCGGATGGCGTCGGCCAAGGAACCGGCCGGCTCCGCGAAGGACTGGACCCAGGCTCCCAGATGGTCCGTGCTGTTGGCGTACGGACCGAGAAGCAGGATGCGCTTCGGCCCCGGGCCGAACGGCAGGACGGATTCATTCTTGAGCAGAACCAGCCCCTTTTCGGCAGCCTTGAGCGCTGCACTCCGGCTGGTATTCGTGGGGGATGTCACCTCGGATTCGGGCTCCCGGAAGGGATCATCGAATAGACCGAGGGCAACCTTGAGGCCGAGTACCCTGCGGACGGCGTCATTCACTCTTTCCAGGGGCAGGTCATCGTGGCCAAGGCGCGCATTGCCGTCGTCAGCAACAAGATTCCCACCCATTTCGATGTCAAGCCCGGCAGCAAAGGACTGTCTGAGGGCATCCTGGAGGTCTCCTGCGATTCCGTGGTCGAGGAGGTTCACCACGCCGTCGGCGTCGCCCACCACCGCGCCGGCGAACCCCAGTTCATTCTTGAGGATTTCGGTCAGGAGCTGCTGGTTGGCATGTGCCGGTCGACCGGAAACCGTATTGAAGGCTGCCATCACTGTGGCCACACCGGCATCCACTGCTGATCTGAATGGCTCAAGATAAACATTCCGGAGCCGCTGTGTGGACACATCCACGGTGTTGTAGTCACGCCACCTTCGGCCTGACCGTAGGCCACGAAGTGCTTTGCACACGCAAGGATGGAGTCGCGGTCCCGCAGAGAGCTACCTTGATAGCCGCGAACCTTCGCCGCACCGAACACGCTGTTGACGTACGTGTCCTCTCCGAAGCCCTCCACAACACGGCCCCAGCGAGGATCGCGGGACACATCGATCATCGGAGAGAAAGTCCAATTGACTCCCCCGGATGCAGCTTCCTGCGCTGTGATGCGGGCCTCGGTTTCAGCTGTCGTCGGATCGAAGCTTGCTGCCTGAGCAATGGGGACAGGGAACGTGGTCCTCTGTCCGTGAATCACGTCCAAGCCCACTAACAGTGGAATCCCGTGCGGAGTCTCTTCCCGGGCAATCCTCTGGAGTTCGTTGGTAGCTTCCGCGCTGCGAGGCCAAAAGACCGCACCGATGCCGCTCCGGACCAACTCCGCAGCGTCTTCCAACCGGGGCCGAAAGGCTATCTGGAGCTGAGCCAGCTTTTGTTCCCACGTCATCGATGCCATGAGACGGTGGATGACGTCCTCCTGAACCGGGGTTGCTGTCATTTGTGGGCCTTTCAGTGTCGAAGGGTGAGGGTCTTGTGGTCCGTTCCTCCACCTGGCACGGGCATGTAGGAAATTCGAAGCCTTTGCCGAACGGCAACCGAATGCGGTCCCTCAGTAAGGCCACCTGCCTTATCCACGGACACTGTGGCCACCTCCCCCATTTCCCAGCGATCATCAAAGACGCCGGGCAGGTCTGTCAGCCTGTACGTATTCCCGTGGACCGTCAGGGACACTGAAGCGCTCGAGGAAGTTTCGCCGTCGACAGTCACCTCGATGTCCTCCACCATGGAGAGCCCTAGACCGCGGTAGTACGGAAGGCGCACGCCAAGCTGGAAGCCCGTGACATCGTCGTCATCCCCTGTAGTCCTCAGGGTGTCCTCAACGATGATGTATTTATCGAACATTGCTGACTCCCTCGGCGAAAACGCCGTTGCTTTGCGTTACTCCGGCGTCGAGCGTTGTTTCTTCACCCAGCAGGCGCTGGAACATGCGGTGCTGCCGGCGGACCTGTTCCACGCTGTCTACCTCCACGATGTCCTGGATATGCCGGTTGCCTTCATACTCGCTGGACAGATATCCGTCATAGCCGCCTTCAATGAGCACGGGAATGATCTTGTGGTACGGGATGCTGTATTCCGCCCCGTCGTCTGTCATCTCGTAGAACTTCGCTTGGATGTGATGGATCAGCGGCATGTGATCCAGCATCACGCGTGGTTCATTCCATGTGAGGAAGGTTGAGAGGCGGGCAATTCCTTGCTCTACAGGGTTCGCGCCCATGTAATTGAAGGTGTCCATGAGGCCATGCACGTCCCCGCGGTTGTTGTAGGTCTCCACTGCGAGCTCAACGAACTTCGGCCGGGCACCGTCGCGCAGCGCGCGCTCGGACATTACCCGTGGGAACCGTTCCACGAAGGTACCCATGTCCGGCATGAACCCCAGAGCTGGAGACTGCAGGCGATGCATCACTTCCAAGTGCCGGAGAATCCACGGATGCTCGTAGTGGAACGGTGCATGGACCTCCAAGAGCAGCTTCAGCCCCAGCTTTTCGGCATACGAGGCACAAGCCTCCATGACCTCCGGTGGTGTGTTGATGATGGCGCGGACGAACTGCGCGCCGAGCCGTTTCGCAATGTCCAGGTCTTCGCGAACGGACTCGGTCATTTCAGCGAGTGTCATCACCCGTCCGGGGTATCGCTTCGTGTCGAGGAACAGGTCCGTGGCTACCGTGGTGGTGCCGTACTTTTCCATCCACTCATCCCAGTCCCGGTAGAACGCTTCCCCCGGGTGTGGGTAACCGGTCATCGACTGTTCCGGGATGATTTCGACGCCGAATGCTCCAATGGACCCGGCCTCACTGACACAGTCCTCAAGGGTCATTTTCTTGAGAAAGCATTCTTCCTGGTAACTGTAAAAACTGACTCCACGCTTAATTTGATGGGCGGTATTCAACACCCAGCTCCTCGTGTTTGGCGCGCTTCTGCGCGACATCTCGCACCGACCTACGACGGGCGTATTCCCACGCTACTGTCGTGTCCACGCAAAGGGCAGTGCTGGAAAGATCACGAACACCGATGCTGCTCATCAATAGATCGAATGCCCACAATCGTCCTGCGCGCCGTCGCAACCGGTACCGTCAATTCAGGTGCCTGCATCGCTTAGTACGCTTCGTGCGTTGATGCTCCCGGGCACTGTGCCTCCGGTCCCATCACCCGAGCACTGAGTAATCCGCGAAGGATTCCCATGGAAATCGCATCCGACAAAGCACACCAAGCCTTCGATGTCGTTATCGTCGGCAGTGGCCCTGCGGGCGCCGCTTATGCCCGCGTCCTGCATGAAGAAGCCCCACAGCTCCGGGTATTGATGGTTGAAGCTGGCCCTTTACTGTCCGAGCAACCGGGCTTGCATGTGAAGAACTTGCCTGACCCGGCCGCAAGAGCGGCGGCCCAGGTGGCCTCTCAGGGTCCGATGACATCCCTGAATCCGGAAACACCCACACCAGGTCCAGGCCGGCCGGGAACCTTCCTGCTGCGTCCCGACGAGTTCGCTCCCCTCGCTGGCATGCCGGCAGCGGCCATGTCCAGCAACGTCGGAGGCATGGGCGCGCACTGGACCTGCGCCTGCCCGAGGCCTGGGGAATCTGAACGGATCGCGTTCCTGGACGATGGCACGTTGGACGCAGCCCTTTCCGAGGCAGAGCGGCTCCTGTCTGTCACTGCGTTGGCGTTCGAGGGTGCACCGTTTTCCGCCGAAGTCCGCCAGCGACTGGCCGGGGAGTTTCACCGCACCGGATCCACGGCCATCCAGTCGATGCCGCTGGCCGTGCAAAAGCTTCCTGATGGAACCATCACATGGTCAGGGACCGACGTCGTCCTTGGCCCGCTGGCCGGACCGGCGACCCGCGGCGACCGCTTCGAACTCCGCGACCGGACCCTTTGCCGACGGGTTCTGATCGACGACGGCCGCGTTACCGGAGTAGCACTCAAAAACCTCACCACGGGGATTGAATACACCACATCAGCGCCGGTTGTTGTTGTCGCAGCGGACGCCCTCCGCACGCCGCAGGTGCTGTTTGCCTCCGGCATCCGGCTCCGCGCTCTCGGCCGCTACCTGAACGACCAGCCGCAAGTGGTCAGCGCCGTCCGGTTGCCCACCGACACGGTGGCGGACGAAGACGGCGATCCAGTGGTGGGCGCAGCGCGCCACAGCGGCGTTTCCTGGGTTCCCTACACGGACCACGAGCCGTTCCACGGCCAGGTCATGCAGCTCGATGCATCTCCCATTCCCTTGGCCGACGACGACCCGGTAGTCCCAGGATCCATCATTGGTCTGGGCTGGTTCTGTGCCACCGAGACCGTTGAAGAGAATCGCGTGGAATTCGACGAAGATGCCCTGGACCACTATGGGATGCCCGGCATGAGAATCCAGTACAGCCTCACGTGGAAGGACTTGCGGGTCATTGACCACGCGAAGCAGGCTGTCACACGCGCCGGCAAAGCCTTGGGAACGTTTCTGGATGACAGGCCGCCCTTCCTGCTACCGGCAGGGTCCTCGCTCCACTACCAAGGGTCCGTGCGTATGGGCCAGTACGACGACGGTCGCTCCGTTTGCGGCCCGGACAGCCAAGTTTGGGGTACCGACGGTTTATACGTTGCCGGCAACGGAGTCATCCCAACGTCCACGGCGTGCAATCCAACCCTGACCTCTGTGGGGTTGGCAGTTCTGGGTGCTCGCGCGATCTCTAACCGCTTGAGTTGAACGCAGACAAGAAGAAGGGCGGTACCACCCTAGGGTGGCACCGCCCTGCCTTTGTGAAGCGTCAGTGCTGGAAAACTTCCAGCAGTTTGATGCGGGATGCGCTGATCCTGTCGCCCTGAAGAACCTGCAACCGTTCATCGCCGTTCAGGAGTCGGCCCTCTTGCCAGCCATCGGGTGTCAGCCGAAGCTCCCGCACTGAATCCACTTCAAGCGTTGAGTCGCTCTTGTGGAAATCGAATAAAGCACCCTGGCCGACGACGAGGAACTCCAGTGGACCCGTCTCGATGACGAGTCCGAACGGACGGTTGTCGCCTGGAGTGTGACCGTGGGCGGCCCCCTCGGTCTCCCCCGGTAGCTCGGGAGGCGGAGGCAGAACTACCCCTGCGTCCAAGAGCATTGCTGTGTAGAGCTTGGCTGCGTTGCGGATGCTAACGGTGATCTCACCGAACGTGGTGACCACGTCGTCTTCATTTTGTTCCAAAGCGAATCCGAAAATCCGCCCATCCCGCTGTGCGTCGACGATCTCCTGGGTCAGCGAAAGAATCGCCTGGCAGGCCTTACTGTATTGGTTGCCCTCGCGGCCATCCTCCAGGCCGAAGACGTGGTAGCCGAAACCTCCGAATCGCCCCACGGCGAGGAAGGCGTCCCCTGCCCGAAATCGGGCTTCCGGGATGAAGAGAGGATTCACCGGAGTTGCGTACTGGGCCATGATATCGGCGGAATGGGGTACGTAAATATCCGGGGCCAGGAAATCGAGGGCGGGGGCAGCCGCCTGCCACACCGGCAGCATCCTGGCCGTCGGCCCGCCACTTGGATAATTGCCCGGTAGGTCTTGGCCGGGCTGAGGACCGATCCAGGCATTGGCGTAGGCCGGAAGATCCAGCAGCTCCTTGCCAGCGGCGGCAAGCCCACCGACGTATGTTGCAAACGCCCACGCCATGAAGGTTTCCTCAGCGGCTGGGTTGCCGTCGCCAAAGTGATCGGCCCAACTGGCGTCAGAGGAGGTGATGGGACGGAGCGAATCCGCCAATGCGGAATCGAAGGAGCACTCGCTGTTGGCCAGAGCCTTCCTGAGTGCTTCGGGTACGGGCGATTCCCAGGCTGCCTGGGCTGCTTCCGAACGGTCTCGTCCGGCCCCGAGCAGCCCCACTTCGTTCTCTACCTGAACCATGATCACGGTGTGCTGCGTATCCGTTTCGACAAGGTGTGCCATGAGACGGCAATACGCAGTTCTGTCGGCTTCAAAAAGATCGTTCGAAAAAACGGTAAGGGTTGGACGGGGCATCGATCCCTTATAGGAGAACGGTGTTTCCATGGGTTTGGATCCCCGATCCGCGCGAGGAAAGCGCGAAGTGTCATGCCGCACCCATGACGGTGCGTAGGTGGAAGAGGCATTCTTGAAGGCCCCAAACCAGATCAGCACAAGCTTAAGACCAGCGGATTGGGCGCCTGTTATGAGCCCATCAACAGCGGAGAAATCAAAGACGCCTTCAATTGGCTCCACTTGGTCCCAGGCCACTGTCGCAATGACTGTGTTGACCTTCGAATCCGCAATCCCTCCCCAGCGTGATGCCATGTAGCCGGGATCTGACGAACTCGAGTTGTGCAACTCTCCGCCAATGCAGAGGAACGGTTCATTGTCGACGATCAATCGGGCATGTCCGGCATGGCGTTCCAGCCTCGGGATGGTAGTCATATCCTTCTTTCATTACGAGTGAGGTGGTTGTCGCGTGGTCCGCGAGACTAGCTTTGGAGTGTCCTGAACCGGAAATTCCTGAAGCGCACTTGGCCGGAGCCGGTGGCGAACAGAGCGGGGCGAAGGCTCAGAAGCTCATCGGCCGTATTGGTGTTGTAGCCGGAAACCTCGAAGCGCAGCCCGTGTCGAGTCCAGTCGACACCGTCGGTACTGTAGTACTGGGTGACGATATGGCCGTCGTTAACAATGCGGAAGTGGATCGTTCCCGCAGCAGGTGCCGGTTCACGCCAGTAAGGAATGTTCCGGCCGGCCCGGTAGCTCTGCAGTCGCGTGCCATCGTGGCCCATACCGCAATAAAGCCGGTCACTGTAATAGAGCAGGAGGCCTCCTTGCGCGCCACCAATGAATTCGGCCTCGACGCTGATCTCATAACGCCTGTCCCCCACAATGCAGGTCAACGGGGAAGTGTCCGACGGGTTGGTGCCGCGTGCCTCCAACGTAAGCCCGTCACCCAATGAGGCACGGAGATACTCGTCTTTGGCTGGCGCGTGGAAGGACCATTGGATGCCAAAACGTTCGTGAGTGAAGTCGTCCGACATGGGCAGGCCATGGCTTGTTTCACCGGCCCGCGAAATTTCCGGCAATGGAGCTGATAGCGGGGTGGAGAGATCACCACCGGATCCACGGGGCCAGCCGTCCTCATCCCACTCGATGGGCTCCAGCAAAGTCTGCCGGCCCAGGGTGGTGAATCCATTCTCGTAGCCGTGGTAAACGCTCCACCATTGCCCACCCGGGCCTTCGAACAACGTTGCATGCCCCTTGCTCCACCAAGGTTCCTGTGAATCCCATGTCCGGATGATCGGATTATCCGGGCAGTCTTCCCATGGCCCGTGGACCGAT
This sequence comes from Arthrobacter sp. GW822-FHT05G07, assembly GCF_058799755.1. NCBI lineage: Bacteria > Bacillati > Actinomycetota > Actinomycetes > Micrococcales > Micrococcaceae > Arthrobacter > Arthrobacter sp. GW822-FHT05G07. Next base: position 404,051 of record NZ_JBXALT010000002.1, read on the forward strand.
TGTGAGCGGGCAACAGTGACCATGTGCCCTGTGGGCGGACCAGAGGTGCCTCCCACGGCTGTAGTGAGGTAGAACCATTTACCGCGACGCACGAGTTTCGGACCTTCGAGTGCGTACGCCTCAGTGATCCACTCGTCGGGGTAATGCCATCCGTCATAAACATGCTCCACGGGCCCGTCGGTCGAGAGGCCGTCAGCGCTGAGGCGGACGCGGCTCACCCCACTTAAGAAGAGGTAGCGGTTACCGTCCTCGCCCACCACGTGTCCGGGATCGATGTGCCCGGTGATTCCCAGGTTGATGGGTTCGCTCCATGGCCCGGACATGGAGTCCGCGTGGATCACGTAGATCTGGGATGGCGCTGCGGGGTCAGGCGACACTGCGGTTGGGATGATAGGCACATAAATGAAGTACCTCCCGTCCACTTTGCACATGTCGACAGCGAAGACATTGCCGATGGGTGTTGGGAGGGCGGACCCGAGCGGCTGCCAATTGAGAAGGTCCCGGGAGTGCCAGATGATGAGTCCGGGTGTGGACTCGAACGAGGAAAACGTAAGGTAGTAGTCGTCGCCATCACGGAGGATGGCCGGGTCCGGATGGTCTCCCGCAAAAATCGGGTTCACGTAGGTTCCGTCCCCCAGATCCGCCCGACGTTTGCCCTCGGTATCCTTGATGAGCCTTAGCGGCGTCAAGATTTCACCCCTCCTGTGAAGCCCTGGATGAACTGCTTCTGCGCAAACAGGAAGAAGGCCATGATGGGGATCATCGAGATAATGATGGCTGCGAAGATCACGTTCCATTCGGAAACGCTCTCACCGACGAAGTTGTAGATCACCACAGGCAGCGTTACTGCGTCAGAGCCGTTGAGGAAGATCAGGCCCGTGAAGAAGTCGTTCCACACGATGAGTCCGGTGAAGATCGCCACGGTGCCGGTGGCCGGCGACAGCAGAGGAAAAATGATCTTGCGGAACACTGTGAACCGGGATGCACCATCGATCTGGGCGGCTTCCTCGTAATCCCGGGCTATTCCATTGGTGAACCCCATATAGAGGAAGATCGAAATGGGGAGCAGCGCACCGGCGTACATGATGATGGTGCCCGCATGGGTTCCCACCAAGCCAACATTGCGCATGCCCACGTAGATGGGAATGATCGCGGCTTGGGCCGGCAGCACCATGGTGACCAGGATGAGCCCCATGGCCACTTTGCTCAGCTTGCCTGTCCGGCGGCTGAGCGTGTAAGCGGAGATCGATCCAACAGCTACCAGCACCAGCACGCTCCCGGCGGTGATGATGATGCTGTTGAGCATTCCATCCATCAAGGTTGCTTGGCGCCCTCCTTGGATGGCTTGCCCGAATGCGTCCAGAGTGGGATTGGTAACCAGCTGCATCGCCGACGTCGTGAGTGCGTCGTTGCCATTCTTGAGGGCAAGGTTGATCAGGAAGTAGAACGGCAGCAGGAAGATGAGGGCAACCAGGATCAGCAGTGCCTCGCGGAGGAAGGTCTTCTTCGTATAACGGAACATGGCTGGCTAACCTTTGGAATTCGTGCGGAGGAGGAGGCGCTGTGCCACCGTGAGGATAATGATGATCACGGACATGACCAATGCAAGTGCGGCACCGAAGCCGAAGCGGCCCATCACAAAGGTTTCCTTGTAGATGGTGACTGCGAGCGTTTCGGACGCGCCGTAGGGCCCGCCTCCCGTCAAGGCTTGAATCTGGTCGAAGACACGCAGGCCGTTGATCAGCATGAGTGTCATGGCGATCACCACGGATGGCATGATGGCCGGCAGGACTACATAGTTGAACCTTTGCCAGAGGCTGGCTCCGTCAAGGGACGCTGCCTCTTCGAGCTTCGGAGATACGGTGGCCAGCCCGGCCAGGTACATGACCATGACTAAGCCGACGTTCTGCCAAACCATGACAATGATGATCGCGGGAAGGACGGTGGACGGGTCGCCCAGCCACGTCCGCTGAAAGGACTCCAGTCCGATCGAGGCCAGGAATTCGTTGAGCGGGCCGTCTTGTTCGAAGATGAACTTCCAAATGTAGGAGGTCGCCAACGAACTGAGCACCACCGGAGCGAAGATCAGCGTTCGAATCACATTGCGTGATTTCACGGTCCGGTTAAGGCCGAGAGCCAGCAGCAAACCGAGGACGTTTGTCAGAACCACGAATGAAATGCCAATGATGAAGGTGTTTATCAGTGCTGTGGTGGTCGGGCCACCCTCGGCAATTGCCGCGAAGTTGTCCCAGCCGACAAACTGCCACTTGCCCAAGCCTTTCCAGTTGGTAAAGGCGAAGAATGCCCCAATGGCGCTGGGGGCGTAGTGGATGAGCACCAGGGCCAGGAGTGCGGGGGTGAACCACCACCACGTGGCGAACCGACGCTCCGTGCCGCGGTGGTCTTTGCGGCCGTTCTGCTTGCTGGAGCGGGGCTGGCGCCCGGTGACCCGGGCGCCCTCCGCTTTCTGCTCAAGTTGTGCGGTCATGGGATGTTCTTCCAATCGGGTTGGTCGCCGTGGACTAGGCGCCGCGGTCGTACTGCTCGTCCATGGTCTTCAGAACCTGGTCAGGAGTAGCCTGACCCGTCAGAAGTCCTTGGATGCCAGTGCCAAGTGAGTCGTAAACACCACTGTTCGGCCACAGGTAGTTAGGCTGGGTGACGATCTTCTTCTCAGGCTCGGAGAAGTAGGGCTCCAACAGTGGGAACTGCGCGGGCACCGTCCCCGAGACTGCGGCGGTGATCGAAACGTTTCCGTTGGCTTTCGCCAGGGCATCCTGGTTGGCCGGCTGGGCGAGGAACTCAAGGAACTTAAGGGTGGAGCCCTTGTGCTTGCCTGCGGCGTTTACGGCCAAGGCGTTGCCCGGGCTCGCGATCAGCCTGGTGTCCTCGGCCTTCTCACCGGGAATGACTGATACGTCGAAGGATCCATCCTTGACCTGGGCACGAAGGGCAGCTACTGCACCGGCCGGAGCGAATACAGCTGCCACCTTGCCTTGGGCGACGGACGGGAACAGCTGATCGAACCCGGCACCTGCGGCGCCATCCTGGTAGCAGCCGGCGTCCTTGAACTTCACGATCTGTTCCAGCACCTTCTTCCAGTCAGAGTCAGCGAATGTGGTTTCCTTCTTCTCGCGCTTGGCATCCCACTGGGGATCCTTGGCGTACACAAAGGAAGCCGCAAGCTGCATTGCCTGAAGGCCCGTGTTGGCACCGGAAGTGCCTGCGACAGCGAAGAGTGACTTACCGGCCGCCCGTGCCGTCTTGCACTGGGCAATGACTTCGTCCAACGTGGTTGCTTGCTCGAGGCCAAGTTCCTTCAGAACGGCGGTGTTCTGCAACTGCGTGATGGGTGCAAGGTCGGCAGGAACAGCGAAGATCTTGTCGTCGTCGTAGTACAAGTTCTTTGCCGATGCAGGAATCGCATCTGCTGCCCACTTTTGATCGGTGAGGTCCTGCAGGTAGCCGGCCTCGGCCAGCGATGCGAACGACTGATTGTTGCCCCTGCCTGCCGTGACATAGAAGATGTCGGGTGCGTTGCCGGCTTGCAGCTGCGTACGCATCGTCTGCCCATGCTGGTCATTGGGCGATTCCACCAATTTGACGGTGATGTTAGGGTTCTTGGCTTTGAAGGCGTCGATCAGTGCCAAGTAGGGGTTGCCTGCGCCGCCACCTGTGAAGGCAGGAGTGGCAAGCGTGATCTCCACTGGACCTGTTTCTTCTGCAATGGGTTCGCTGCTGCTGGCGTCGCCGCCACCGCAGGCGCTCAAAGCCAAAGCGGTGACAGTTGCGAGCGCCGCGGCGGAGAGGAACCTCCGGCCAGCCGGGCTTGTTGCTTTCTTCATGGTGTGGCCTTTCATGACGTCGTTGTCCTGTTCGCCGTAGCGATCAGTGGATTCGAGCCTTGCGTCAGTTTGTGTTTCCTGGATCACAAGCTGGCTCCTGTCATTCAAGGTAGGTCAGGGAACTGCGGCCATGGAAATAGTTATCGTCTATGCTCACCATCTTCTCTCCGCATGGCAGTTTTCCCCCATGGGCACATGCGCAGGTTTTAGGGTGAATTCAGAAGTGGCGGCGCGAGCCGTCTCCCACACTTAAGGATGTTTCCGTGCCCGACGATGTCACGCCCGCCCACGCCTCTGCAGCAGATGGACTGTTCCCGGGTTTCGTGGATCCACCACTATCCGGGCGTCCCCGGGTTTGGTGGCACTGGATGGACGGAAACGTGGATGAAACCGGGATCGTCAAGGACCTGGAATGGTTGGCAGCATCAGGAGCTGGCGGGGTGCAGGCATTCACCGGATCGATGGGTATCCCCCAGTACACCCGGGATCACGTGGCCTTCCGGTCCCCGGCATGGCAGTCGGCCATCGCCTGCGCGGCATCAACCGCTACAAGGCTCGGACTTGAATTTGCTGTGGCAACGTCGGCCGGCTGGAGCGCCACGGGCGGCCCCTGGGTCAGCCCGGCCGCTGGCATGAAGAAGCTCGTGTGGAGTGCCACACAGGTAACCGCTGGACAGACTGTTCCGTCCAAATTGGCTGCTCCCCCGTCGTCATCGGGCCCTTTTCAGGACGTGCCGTTCGGGGCGGTTCGGAACGACCCCATCGGTGTCCCGGACTACTTCGAAGACGTCGCGGTGGTGGCATTTCCCCGGAGAAATGGCCATTTTCCACTGCAGGCCGCCCGCCAGACCATAAGCGGAACAGCCACCGGAGACCGGGTTGCTGATACGTTGGCGGACGGCCGTTTCTGGCCCGCCCTAGAACTCGTTTCTGACGGCGATTCCGCGTGGATCATGGCGGAGTTCGATGAGCCAACCTCTGTCTCGTCTGTGCGGGTCGGCCTGCCCGTGTCCCACGGATTTGGAGCGCCCCCCGCCCCTAAGGCCCGGCTGGAAGCCAGCACGGACGGCGTTACCTTCAGCCTGGTGGCCGTGCTACAGGCTTCGGCGTCTCCGGTCCGATCTGCAAGTTTTGCTCCTGTGACCGCGCGCTGCTTCCGACTCGTGCTCGAGCCTGGAGTAGGTCACCTCTTTCCCATTGGGCCGGGTATCAAACCCTTGCCCTCTTCGGCTTCGTCAAGCACTCGGCTCTTTAAGGTTTCCGCCTTTCAGCTTTTCTCCGGTGCCCGTGTCAGCAGTGGGGAGGAGAAAGCCGGATATGCGCCTGTCCCCGACTATTACGCGCTCGACGGCGGGCCATGCCAACCGTCCGATGCTGTCCGGCCGGAGGACATCCGCGACGTCACCGAGTATCTGCGCACGGATGGAACCTTGGACTGGACGCCCACCAGCGGAGACTGGACTGTTCTGCGGTTCGGCTACTCCCTGACAGGGCACCTCAACGCGCCGGCACCGGTTGACGCCACTGGCCTTGAAGTGGACAAGCTCGATGCCGGCTTGGTGACCGAATACTTAGAGCACTACCTGGGATTTTTCGAAGAAGCTCTTGGCAGCGAATTGGAAGGCATTTCAGCACTTCTCAGTGACAGCATCGAATCAGGCCCACAAAACTGGACCGCCTCCATGCGAGCCGAGTTCAAGAAGCGTCGCGGATATGATCTTCTGCCATGGCTCCCCACCATCAGCGGCATCATTGTGGGCAGCGCGCAGCAGAGTGATTCCTTCCTCTGGGACCTCAGGAAGACCATCTCTGAACTTCTTGCAGAGAATCACTACCGGACCATAAGCGGCATAGCCCGCCAGCGTGGCCTAAGCTACTACGCGGAAGCGCTGGAGGACCACCGGCCACAGCTCGGCGATGACCTTGAGATGCGTTCCCACGCTGATATTCCTATGGGAGCCATGTGGTGTTACGAGGCAGAGGATGGGCCCCAGGCCACCTATGTTGCTGATGTCCGGGGTGCCGCGTCCGTTGCTCACATATACGGCAAAGCAGCAGCCGGTGCGGAGTCGATGAGTGCCTTCGGGAAGCCGTTTACGTTTACGCCCCAGAAGCTCAAGCCGATCGTGGATATGGAATTTGCCTTGGGCGTCAACCTTCTGAATGTCCATACGTCGCCTCATCAGCCCGAGGCCGCTCCCAAACCTGGGATCACCCTGTCTCCCTATCTAGGACAGTCATTCACCAGAAACGAAACCTGGGCGCATGCGGCGAAGCCATGGCTCGACTACATCGGCCGTTGCAGCCATCTGCTCCAGCAGGGCACCTACGCTGCCGACGTTGCGTACTTCTACGGCGAGGAAGCGCCAGTCACCGGCGTCTTCGGCGACAGTGCTGCCGAGGTTCCAGAAGGGTATGGCTTCGATTTCATCAACCTTGACGGCATCATCAATCACCTCACTGTCACGCCCGACGGCGGTCTCCTCACTTCGGGCGGCACCAAGTACCGCTTGTTGTACCTTGGCGGCTCCAGTCGCCGGATGACCCTGGCGGCCGTCCGGCGCATCGCAGAACTGCTCGACGCCGGAGCCACCGTTGCCGGCTGGCGTCCCGAAAGCTCTCCCAGCCTAGGCGACGATCCCCTCGAATGGGCTGCCGTCGTGAATATGTGCGTTAGACGATCCGGCTGGCTGGACCTCACCGAAGTGGCTTCGGCAGACGGAGTCTGCACTGCCCTGGCTATGGCAGGGGTTGAACCCGACTGGGTCTTGAGGGCCTCTGATGATGCGACATTGCCGGTCATCCATCGTCATCTGCAAGGGACAGAGCTCTACTTCATTAGTAATCAACGTGATTGGCCGGAAAAGGTGAGTGCTTCGTTCAGAGGTGAGAGCGCCTCAGCGGAAGTATGGAACCCGGTTGAGGTTTCCCGGTCCGCCGTCAGCGTCCGCACCGAGGCTGGACGGACCGTCGTCGAGCTACATCTCGAACCGTTCGGTTCGGCCTTCATTCTTCTCCGCCGGAATCGAGGAACCGTGAAAGCTGGCAAGCATGCGCAGAACAGCGTCACCGAAGAACAGGTGCTTACGGGTCCTTGGAGCGTGACCTTCGAAGGAGAGGGCCAGTCTCCATCGGAACTCAGATTGCAGACTGTGGCTCCGTGGAGCGGTCCCGACGCCGATCATCACGCGGCGGACGTCACGTTCTTCTCCGGGACCGCGACGTACCGTCACGAATTTTTCAAGGTCATGCCGGCGCCGGGGTCACCTCAACGGTTGCTCCTGGACCTGGGCGATGTTAGCGACCTCGCCCAAGTACGCATCAACGGCAAACTTGTGGGCACTCTGTGGACCCATCCTTTTAGCATGGATGTCACTGGCGGTGTGCAGGCCGGGACTAATGTACTTGAAATCGCGGTGACCAATACATGGTGGAACCGACTGGCTGGGGACGCCGCTGAGGACGATCTTAAGCGCCCAGGCGCCAGCATCTTTGAGAAGCGTGCCGAACCGTTGCCTGCGGGTCTTTACGGGCCGGTCAGGCTTCTGACCTTGGACGCAAGAAGGTGATCCGCTAATAGGTATGCCGCAACCATGCCGGAAAGATTACTGAGCATTTCATCCCAGTCATCCAGCTCGGTGCGCGGCGATGAATGCCCCAGCCCCAGATGACGTGCAAGGACGTCATAGGAAAAGGTGAAGGCCCAATATCGCTTGCGCTCGGACGCTTCAGGAAGCGCAGCGCTGAGCCGCTGCAGGGCGTCGTCGAAGCATGCGCCCAACCTGGAATGGGACGCCGCACCCCGTTCCGAGATGGACTTGTCCCCGACTGCATGGAACATCAAGGCCCTAAGGACGGCCGCCTCTGCTTCCAGTACGGCGGCGAGCCGGGACACGACGTCGCCTACGAACCTCTCGGGTGGAGTGGCAGGTTCATCCTCGGACGCACCGAAGAGCTCGGCGGCATGGGCATCCATGCGATCCATTACTCTTTCATGGACCGCATGGACGAGTTCGCTCTTGCCTTTGAACCTGGAGTAGATGGTGCCTGTTGTAACTCCCGCGCGGGATGCCACCTCCGCCAAGCTGAAGTCACTCGCGCCGCGGGCGGACAAGGCCTCCTCTGCAGCATCCAGCAGCTTGGCTTCGGACTGCCTGCTGCGTTCTTGCTGCGGAATTTTCCTGCCCGCTCCGACGACGTCCATGAGACTCCCTGTTTCGTATGACCTAGTTCAAGAGTTCCGCCGGCGTCTTCCACTCAGCCGGGGGCTTCCAGTCTCCCAGCGGCGGCGTGGGAACGGGATCGCCGGCATCATTGCGTGACGGCTGTGTGGGATCACAGAATTCGCGGAACTCCTTGATCTTTCCATCCTCCAAGCGAAAAGCCATGATGTAGTGGTTCGCCGCGTTGACAGGCTCATGACCATCTATGCGGATGACACCCTTACCGTCGCATTCCGCCCAGAACCGGTCGTCGTACTGCGTGTCGAAAACTTCCACGCCGCTCCACGTCCAGTCCGTGAAGATTTGGCGGTTGCGCGTGAAGTTGTAGCTGATCTCCCTGATTCCTTCCATGTCGATGGGATGCCCCATCGAGGTCCAGGGAAGCTCCTTGCGCCCATCCATGGCGAAGAGGGCAGCCCTCTCAAGTCCTGAGGTAACGAAGAATCGCTCCACTGTTCGTCGGTTTGTTTCCTTGATGCTGCTGTGGGCCATGCCGGCTTCTCCTTGAGCTGTATGAATCGACAACCATAATCGTAATTATGATTATGGTTAAGCTAGCCGCGGGCGACTAGCTCGTCAAGAGCCCCTTCTATGCAGTGTCCTTCCGGTCCGCCAAGCGTTGCTCCGGCATGAAGATGGACAGCAGCACTCCCACGGCGAAGATGCACGCCAATAGGCCGAAGATCGGAAGGAACGCATCTGTATAGATGGTGGCAACTCCGGATTGGAGCGCCGGCGCGAGCTGTTGGACGGCCTGTGGATCGGTGATCATCGACGGCGGCAGACCAAGCTTGTTGTTGGCCGAACCCTGCGCGAGCATCGTCGCGAAAAGCCCACCAAAGACAGCGGTACCTACCGTGACGCCTAGTTCGCGAAGGTAACCAAGAGAAGCTGTCACACTTCCCACCACCGAATGAGGCATCGCATTTTGCGCTGCAACCACGGTGATTTGCATGAAGCTCCCCACCGCCAATCCCATGAATGCGAGCAGTATGCCGACGACCGGAAGCGGCGTACCGGGCTGAAGGAACCTGAGGCAGATGGCCACCGCCGCAGCAAGGCCCGAACCGGCCAGGGGGAAAATCTTGTACCTCCCGGTGCGGCTTACAATCCAACCCGTGAGGTTGGTGGACACCATCATTCCCAGGACCATAGGCAGCAGAATCATCCCTGCAACGGACGCTGACGTCGAGTAAACCATCTGCACATAGCTGGGCAGGTACGCCACCACACTGAACAAGCCGGCTCCGATAACCAAGCCCAAACCGGCCGCATTAACCACAGGCCAGCTCCGGAACATCCCCATGGGGATCAAGGCGTGCTCACATCGAATCTCGACGACCACGAACAGCACCCCCGCGACAGCAGTCAGCCCACCGAGCCCCAAAAGAACCCCAGCCGGAGTCCCCGATTCGGTGGATAGCGAGATCACCGCCACCAAGGAACACGTGAAGATCACCATGAGCAGGGTGCCGGCCAAATCCAAGCCCCCTGCGCCGCGGTTAGATTTGAGACGGCGGAGCGAAAACGCCATGGCCAAGGCCAGCAAGCCAACTGGGATGTTGATCCAGAACACCCATCTCCAGCCGACGGTGTCAGTAATGGCGCCACCCACCAAGGGGCTGATGACTGTAGCTACACCAAAAACGGATCCGAGCGGCCCAAGATACTTTGCCCGCTGACGGGGCGGAACAAGGTCCGCGATAATTGCCGGCGGCAGCACAGCCAGCCCCGCGCCGCCAAGCCCCTGCATGCCGCGGAATAGTGAGAGTTGAATCATGTCCTGCGCGAAGCCGCACAACACGGATGACCCGAGGAAAATCGTGAGGGCAACCATGAGAAGCACGGGACGGCCGAAGCGGTCCCCCAGGCGCCCGTAGACGGGCATGCCTATTGTCATCGCCAGCGTGTACGCCGTGATGATCCAGGCCATATGGCGCGCGCCATCCAGTTCACCCACCACAGTCGGCAGTGCAGTGGCAACAATCGTATGGTCCAGGGCGCCCAGCAGGACGATGATCAGCAGTGCCGTATAGATGGGGCCAACCCGGACTTTCGGCCCCTGATGACCGTGGTCGGGCGGTTCCACGGACGGACCAGCCGCCGAATATCCATCGATGCGAGGCTCACCCTGAGCAGGATCCGAGTTGGTGAGTGGGGACAAGTTTGGACGGCGCACCGCAACCTCGTTCTGGGAGAGTCAACACATTGACTCGATACCGGCCAGATGCGCGTCCGGAGGAACGTTCACCCCGACCGACGGGCCATGAAGCCCCGGTATCCCAACGAACCTATCATCGGCCTCCGCTTCGGCGCCCAGGCATGGAGCATCGGAATTCGCGATAGCGCACATATTTTGGAACTATTTCCACACCCGCGTCTCCCCCGCGTTTACTGGAGGAAATCTCAACGAAGAGGAGAGCAAAAACGATGACCCAGAGCATCCGCGCTTCTACCGCCGAAACGCACGAAACCAGCCCCGAAAACGCTGCCTGGTTCCGCTACGTCCTCGGCCAATACCCCACAGGCGTCACCCTGATTACGGCCGCACCCGGTGACGGTGACCGTGCCGGAATGGTGGTGGGGACTTTCAGTTCCGTCTCACTGGATCCACCGCTGGTGGCGTTCATGCCCGACGTCCGCTCGACGAGCTGGCCCAAGATCCGCGAGGCCGGTTCGTTCTGCGCCAACATTCTGACCGCCGGGCAGCAGGATGTCTGCCGGGCTTTTTCGCGCAAAGCCGAGGACCGCTTCAGCGCCAACCGGTGGGGAGACACCCCGTCTGGCAGCCCGAGGCTTGAGGGGGCGGCCGCCTGGGTTGACTGCGACATTGAAGACGTCATCCGCTCGGGCGATCACGACATCGTCATCGGCCGCGTCAAAGCCCTGGGAGTGGGTTCATCCAAGGAACTGCCTCTGCTCTTCCTCCGCGGAGGCTATGGATCCTTCTCCATTCCGTCCATCGTTTCCCCGGCAACCGCGCTGACACGCCACGTTAAAGCAGCCGACGCAGCACGACCGGAGATTGAGAGCCTCGCGAAAACGTTGAAGCTCGAAGTCCTGGTGAGTGGCGTCGTCGACGACTCCGTCGTAGTACTTACCGCGGCCGGCGTGGACAGCTCGCCCGGCGGTTCGCCGTCCCGTGTCGGTGTTTCCTTCGGCCTTGCCGCCCCGCTGGCACCGCTTCATGTTGCATGGGCCGGCGCAGCTGCCGAGAAGCGGTGGATCGACAACGCCCGCGAAGTCGTAGGCGACGTCGACGCCACACTTGCCCATGCAGAACTGCAGCAGGCCCGATCCGCAGGTTACGCAATTTCCGTAGACGTGGGCGCGGCAGTCGAGTTTGAGCGAATCGTCCACATCCCGAGCGATACGGCAGCGCCGGATCTCAGCGGCGTTCTGCCTCTCCTCATCGAGCGGGCTGCATCATCCGGCCCCGCATCCTTGGACGATCCTGCAGGAGTAACATCCCTGCACGCCCCGGTCTTCGATTCAGAAGGACAGGTTGCTGTGACGCTTACACTCAACGGATTCTCCGGAAACGACCCCTTGGCACGTCTGGAGGAGTGCCGCGACAGGCTTCTTACCTCAGCCAAGGCAATCTCCGCGGCGATCGGAGGTATTCCCCCGAGCCCCGCAGCTTAGGTCCGCACTGGCTATTGACCCGGGCTGTGGCGGCTCTCATAATTAGTATCAGTATTCCAATTCGAATTTGGAGAATCATATGGTCAACCTACTGACTGCGGACCTCAACCTTTTGGTTGCTTTGGACGCCCTGCTCGTAGAACGCAATGTCACGCGAGCTGGTGCAAGGATCGGAATCAGCCAGCCGGCCATGAGCTCGTCCTTGCAGCGCCTTCGCAGGCAGTTCGATGACCAGCTGTTGACGCGCGTTGGATCGTCTTACGAACTCACGCCCTTGGCGCAGGTCCTCAAGGAAGACGTCGCCCAGATCCTGCGCATGGTGGAACGGACGTTTGATGCCCAGGCGGTCTTTGACCCTGCGTTGTCGACCCGCAGTTTCCGGATCGTCACTTCGGACTACTGCCTCACCGCCCTCTCCGGAAAACTGATGACCATGCTCCAAGAGGAGGCGCCGGGTGTGCAGGTTCACTTTGATGCCGTCACACCTCAGGCAGTGGAACGCATCAAGGAGACGCTCCAGACCGCTGATCTCATGCTCATCCCCAAGGGTCATTTTTCCGGCTTCCCCCATACGGAACTGTTTACCGATAACTGGGTATGCGTGACTGGAGCCACGTCACAAGCAAGAACACTGACAGTCGAGGAAATGAGGGACGCACGCTGGGCCAGGCTTTTCGGCGCCGAAGTGGATTCGACACTGGCCGATCGCAGGGTGTACGACCTCCAGCTGGGCGAGAAGACGGACATCATTGTGGACAGCTTCCTGATGTTGCCTTTCGCGGTGGCGGGAACGGCACGTCTGGCCCTCGTCCAGGAGAGGCTTGCACGAATGCTGGCGTCCGTGGCCGGAGTCAGGATCATGCAGCTTCCCATCAGCCTTCCCAGTTTGGTGGAGTGCGCCTGGTGGCATCCTTCAAAAACCGCAGACCCCGGGCATCAGTGGTTCCGACGATTGGTGGCGCGCGCCGCAGCCCAGCTCGACTCCTCACCAACTGACCCTACTGTCCCCAGATCTACAGAAAATCCCGAGGCAGAGCACCACGTGGAGCCGCAGACGGCTCAGCACGTTCTCGCCTGACACAACAAAACATTTCAGGAGTTTCCATGCATTTCTCTTTGTTCCTCACCTCCCGTTCCCGCGGCCCCGAGGAAGACCGTCCCGTCATGCAGGCCATGGTGGAGCATGCCGTCGATGCCGAACAGAAGGGATTCGACGCGGTCTTCCTCCCCGACCACCACTTCACCGGCTACGCTCCCCCCGCCAGCGACCCCTTCGTGTTCGCGGCCTACCTCGCTGGCAAGCTCGAACGAATGCACTTCGGATTCTCCGTACAGACCCTTGCGCTCCACCACCCGGTCCGTTTCGCCGAACGCCTGGCACTGCTGGATCAGTTGACTGACGGCAAACTCTTGGTGGGCGTGGGCAGTGGAACGACGCCCGAAGAGATGATCGGCTTCGGCGTGAACTACCAGGACAGCTCACGCCTGGCCAACGAAAACCTTGAGATCGCCGAGCGACTGTGGGCCAAGAAGCCGGGTGACGACCCCGTTGTCTTCGATAACGGCCATTACCGCGGCGCAGTCGTCTCACGCATCGTCCCCACGCCGTACACCAAGCCTGAACCGCGCGTCATGTCTGTCGCTGCGCGCCCCTCCAGCGTCGAGCGCGCCGCCAAGAACGCCCAGCCGGCCTTCATCCTCGCCTTCACACCACCAGTGATCGACAGCGGAAACGCTTATGAGGAAGTCAAGAAGAACTTCAGCAGCTACCGCAGTGCCCTTGAGGCAGCCGGCCACTCGGATGAGGCCGTCAAAGCCGCGCTGGAGTGGACCACCCATTCTTACCAGCACGTGCACATTGCGGAAACGGATGAGCAGGCTGCCGCTGAAATGGACATCATCCTCGAGCAGTACCAGGAGACTGTAGAGCGCGAATACGCCGCCAACAAAGCAGCCGAAGAAATCAGCGGCGTAGACTTGCGCCCCACACCGGATGCGCGAACGGAGGGCTACAAGGGAACCTGGTGCCTCTACGGCAGCCCGGAGACCGTTGCGGCAGAGCTTCAGAAGTACGCAGATCTCGGCATTGGCAATGTCCTCATGGCAATCATGGGCGGACCGCTCACCGAAGAACGCCGACGCTTCACTACCCAAACGATGCGTCTGTTCTCCGAGCGCGTTTTGCCGCTTCTGCCGGCCGCGGAGTCTGCTGATGCCGAGAAGGTTGCTGCGCTGTGACGGCGGGTGCTACCACTAGGGAAGCAAAAGCAAGTGACGCCGCCCCGGACCTCACTGGCGCAGAACTCACCGGCGGCCTGAACGGTTGGAGCACATCCGCAAGTGCAGTCATGGGAGTTGAGGAAATGGTCCTGCTGGACGGCCCCCTGGGGATCGTCAGCAAGGCCATGGACGAACGCGACACCTCACTCATCATGCCCTCCGGAACCGCCCTGGGCGCCACCTGGGACCCGGAACTGGTGTCGGATGTAGGCCAGGTCATCGGTCAGCAGGGCGTGGAACGTGGTGTGTCGGCCATCCTCGGACCCAACCTTAATATGCCTCGCTCGCCACTCACGGGTCGTGGATTTGAGATGTTTTCGGAGGATCCTTTGCTCACCGGCATTCTTGGTGCGGCCTGGGTTGACGGTGTGCAGTCGCAAGGTGTTGGTTCCTGCACCAAGCACGTCGTCGCTAATGACACAGAGACCGAACGACGCCGGATGAACTCCCGTGTGGAGCAGGCAACGTTGCGCGAAACGTACTTGCGGCCATTCGAAACTGCCGTCCGATCGGCCAATCCTTGGATGCTCATGATGGCCTACAACCGCGTCAATGGCACCCACTGCTCCCAGAACGCCGAGCTGATTGGCGTCTTGAAGGATGAATGGAAGTACGACGGCGTTGTAGTGTCCGACTGGTACGGCGTGGACGACACCGTCGCTGCTGCAAACGCAGGGTTGGATCTGGAAATGCCCGGACCGGCCACTCATTTTGGCGCTCGTTTCGGTGAAGCCGTCGCCGCCGGCGACGTTGCGCAACCGCGCCTGAGTGACGCCGTCGAACGTCTGACGCGGCTCGCGGACAGGACGGGGCGCCGCTCTGGCGGCACCTCACCGGCACCGTCCCGCCTTCGGAGCCAACATGAGCAACGGGCGATCCTGAACAAGGCTGCTTCCCGGTCATTTGTTCTGCTCAAGAACAAGGACGATGTCCTGCCGTTGGATCTCTCGGGTATCAGGACGCTGGCCGTCGTGGGGCCCAACGCGAGCAAACCGTGCTTCCAGGGAGGAACGTTTGCGACGGTCCGCCCGGAAGGCGACGTGGTCTCTCCGCTGGAAGCTATCCGCGCAGCCGTTGGACCCGGCCTTGAGGTTCTCTATGAGCCCGGTGCCGCACCATCGTCGGCTCTGTCCCTGACCGATCTTGGCAGCACAGCACCAGACGGAACTCCGGGCGTTCTACTGGAAGTCCTTCCGGCCGGTGAGGCTGAAGACGTCCTCTACAGCGAGGTGCGCCAAGCATCAGCGTTCGTCTGGTTCGGTCCGGTTCCAGGACTGGGAGCCGGCATTCCCGGCCGTGCCCGCATCACAGCAAACTTCACCTTTCCAAACGCCACCCGATGGACCCTGGGTGCGGGTGGGACGGGCGTCAGTTCCCTTCGGGTTGATGGGACGGAGGTGCTGGAGGTTCCTCCGCCCGCGCCCGACGACGTCATGGGTGTGGTGGCGCGCGCGGAAACCCAAGAGATTGCCCTCGAATTGCCTCAGGGCAAAGTTGAGCTCGTCGTCGAAATGGCCTTCCAGCCAGGGCGCGTGCAGGCCATCACTGCAGTGGCAACACCGGAAGAAGAGACCGACCCCCTGGCTGCAGCGGTGGACCTCGCGGCCCGTGCCGACGCTGTAGTAGTCGTCATCGGTGACCAGCAAGGGTCATCACGGGAAAGTGCTGACCGCACGACCGCGGCACTGGACACGGCCAGCGACCGGCTGGTTGCGGCCGTGGCTGAGGTGGCGACGGAAACTATTGTGGTGGTCAACGCGTCGCGGGCAGTTTTGCTGCCGTGGGCCGACAACGTCAAGGCCGTCCTGATGGCGTGGTTCCCAGGGCAGGAGTTCGGCCCGGCGTTGGCTGCTGTCTTGGCTGGCAAGGAGGCTCCTTCAGGACGCCTCCCGGTGTCCTTCCCCTGGCGTGATGAAGACATCCCTGGATGGGGCACCGGGCTGGACGCTGAGCTCACGTTGGACTATGCCGCAGGCGAACCCATGGGATACCGGCACTTCGAAGGATCAGGGCGGAAATCCCGTTACTCCTTCGGGTACGGGCTTGGCTACACCACCTTTGAGCTGGTGGACGCCGTAACTTCCACTAGCCCGACTAGGCAAGACCCTGCCGACGGCGTCGACGGGATCATTGTTCGGGCGACCGTCAGCAATACAGGCGACACGCAAGGTCGGGATGTCCTGCAGGCCTATGCCAAGGCGCCCGGCGAAGCGGACTTCAGGTTGGTTGGCTTCAAGGCCATCGATATAGCCCCAGGCGAAGCAGCCGAGGCAAAGATCGCCTTGGACCCCCTCGGGTTCAGGCGGTGGAATTCATCGAATGCGGAATGGTCGATCCCGTCAGGAGAATGGGAGATTCGCGTGGCACGGAATGCCTCCGACGTGGGAATCCTCTGTAGGATCGCGTTGTGACCCTTCCGGAGACAAAGTCCCGCGAACCCAAGCAAGCCAGGAGCCGCCAGTCGTTTGAGAAGACGATCGAGGCGGCCCTGGCCCTGCTTGAAGAGCGGGGCAACGATGAATTCACGCTGGCGGACGTCAGCGCCCGCTCAGGTGTCTCCATCGGATCCATCTACGCGCGGTTCGAAGGCAAGGACGACCTCGTCAGCGTCGCCCACGGCCGGAAGATGGACGATATCGATGCCGTTTCCAGTCACTTGTTCGAGTCGCTCCCGTCCCATCCGGAGGATGGATTGCAGGCGATCGTCCGTGAGGCCATGGACAAGACCATCGAAGTGCTCAGGCGGTACGCCGATATTCTTCGCCCCTTCATGCTCAGGGCGACCAACGATGAAACCATCTCGCAACGAGGTGCGGCATCACACTCAATACTTGCGGGAAACTTCGCAGCCGTGCTGCGCCAGTGGCCTGGCGGTTACCTCGGCCAGGATGAGATTGACTGGTGCTTCAATGTCGCTTACAGCGTTGTCGCCCGAAGGCTCGGCCTTGGGAGCACCATGGAAGGAAGCGGCAAGCTGGAGTGGCCGGAGATTTCGGAAAAGTTGGCCGGCATGGTGACTTCCTACCTGATGGCCAGTTTGCAGGACCCGATCGACACGGCATAACTGTCAGCAATACCGGCTATGCAAAAGCTCGTCTTCCTGACACTTCCCGCCTCTCGGCATAGTGGAAATAAGCACAAACTCACTGCCGATTGAAAGGAGTCCGCCATGCACGTTCGTGTCAGCCCCGGATCCGTAGCCCTGGACGAGCCCGACGATTGCACCAGCTTCAAGGTGCTGTTGTCCGAGGCGGCGAGGGATCACCTCCCCACTCTGCTAAAGACGACCTCCGCGGGCCAACTCGACGACGGTGACGTTCTAGTGTCTGTCGATTGGATCCGCAGCGAGTGTGCAGGCCGGATCGGTATGGGGTGGAACTACCGCTTTGCCAACATGCTGGTCTATGCGGCCGGCAAGGGTTGGCTGAGCGACGACGGCAGCCATGTTCGTGCCCATATTGAGGCTTACTGACAGGGTCACCGTGGACGAGGCAACCTGGCAGCTCCTCCCTATCCGACACGAAGGACGGGCTTCTGGCGACGGTACGCCTGAGAATGGAGGACCCGAGGATTCGCACCCGACTTTTCTCCTGACAGTCCAGTCCATTGGACGTGTAGCCACGTTCGTATTGCAGCGCGACCAGCCGTGGAGCGGCTGATCGAAGCCTGCCACAAGGCGTCCGCATTCGCGGGCGCCTTTTGTTGTCTACAACGGACTTTTCGGGTCGCGAATCCGGACGCGTCAAGCCTCCCCAGTTGCACAGAGACCGCGTTCGGAAGCTCCCGAGCTTAGCCCCGCCGGCTCCGGGTCAGCGCGAAACCAACCCACCACCACAGCAGTGGCCGGTCTCCAACGGAGACCGGCTACTTTTCTTGTCCTTTTCCGCGCGGCCGCCAAAGCCCACAACGGCGTCCTGATATTGGTGCGCCCACGGGTCAAACTAAAGCGGATCCCGAACAGAGTTCTGACTCGTCATGTTGTGCTCAGCCCTCCTACCCATGAAGAGGTGCAGGCCAACCACGACCTACCGGAAGAACCAAGAGAGGAACATATAACCCCAGCTCACAGCAAGCGGAGGGCCAACCAGCTACGACCCTGAGCCCGCTCCCCCACAATCAAACAGGCGACCCGCGGCGCCAGGCGCACCCGCGGCGCCAGGCGCACCCGCGGCCAGTGTCAGAGGGACCTGACAAACCAGAATGTACACACGTTAAAGCAAAAACCCCCTCTGACGAGGGGGTATGCTGTGCCCGAGGTGGGACTCGAACGGGATTCCGGGCCTTGGAAACACTGGGAACCTTCGGAAACATGCGGAATCCGGGGCAGTCCGGTGGGCGTAGGGGCCAATCCGAGATGAAAGGTGTGCACATTGTGCACACCTTCTTTGCCCATATGGTTGGCCACGGGACGACGTCAACGACCGCAGAAACACCATGCACAACGCGGCGCGCGACGAGTGCATGTTGGTTGCCGGACGTGCCGACCAGCACTGAGCAAGTTCATCACATTTCCTCGTTTCAAACACACATGGCATTCCGACAGCCAAGCAACATGACAAGGCAGCACCTTCCCGGTTACCTGAATACGTGGCAAGTCGCCAAACTCCGCAACCGCACGGTGGACACCATCCGTGTAATGCGAACGCTCTAGGCACGCACGGGCGATTCAAGATCAAATACGCCGGAACGAAGATCTGGCCGAGTAGCCGAAATCGGACAGGATGTTGGTGCCATTAGTGGAGCGAGACTGTTCGCCGGATAAGAACAGGGCGGTACCGGCTACGTCGGAAGGTGAATTGATGGGAATTCCGCGTCATCGAAGTTCTCCACTCCCATGCCGCGTCGCGCCCTGGGAGTGTCCACTATGGATTAACGCAAATTCCGTGAGTTTCATAGAGTTCGTATGACAGCGCCCTGGTGAGCTGTACCAGCGCCCCCTTTGAAGTGTTGTATGCCAACATTCCTGGCGCCGCTACAAACCCTGAGTCTGACCCGATCATAGTGATGGAGGCGTGCCGTTCCTTTACAAGGAAGGGCAACGCATGCCTTCACGACATGGAACACGCTGAGCACGTTCACCTCCAGCACCCGAAGAAAACCGCTGTAAGTCACATCCAGGATAGCGCGGCCCATTTCACCTTCAACTCCACCACTCGCAACAATGGTATTTATCACATCGAGTTGTACAGCAAACTCGTTGAGAGCCCTTGCCACCGAACCTTCGCTCGCAACATCCGCCACAATGCCGTGGCATTGACGGTTCGCCTACTTAGCGAGGGGTCCCTGCATGGCCTGGTCCAGACTGTGCTGCGTACGGCTAATGACGCCCACATCTGCGCCATCTTCCGGGAATGCCAGTGACGTGGCGAGCCCAATTCCCGACGCGTCACCATTGATGACAACTATCGGATGGTTGTTGTCAAGGCGGTCCATTCGCTATTTCCTGCACATAGGAACCGACTTCCCAGAGCTGAAGGCTTTATCGATGCCTTCGGACTTGATCTTGGTGCGGAATGCCCGTAAGGAACTAAGCGGTAGCAGCCACGAATAAGACCTTGAATAGGCTGCCACAGGAAGAAGATGAATAAGAAGTACCAAGGCGAGGTTGCGTGAACGGGAGTTCGAAGTGGTTATAGCCAGAGAGACTGCGGCTTCATGCGGATTCAAGGTCCGGGTGATTTCTGCAGATGCGGGAGCAATCCATACGAGTGCGCACGCCCATCGCAACAAAGTTGCCTTAAAACCCGTGGATAAGACCGGAATTGAGTTGGTGGGAAACGCGGGACGAGTCGAACTTGGATGATTCACGTGGGGAATTTTGGGGCGGGTCGTTTTGGCGTAGCTCCGTTTCCCGATAGTCTTCGCCAAGGTGCACCGCCGGGGGAAGCTGGCTAAGCTCCTGACCGTTCTGAGCCCGCACCCGAAAGAAGCAGCAATGTCTACCGAATCCACCCCTGAAATGGAGCCTCCGGCCAAACGCAACATGCTCCTCATCATCATCGGCGGGGCCATCGTCGTCCTGCTTGCCATCATCGCTGTTGCCGTTTCCTCGCAGGCCATCCGAGCGAACGAGGATGCAGCGGCAGAAGCCTCAGCCGTGGCGGAAGCTTCCAAGATGGCGGCGATTGCGGAGGAGGGCGAGCAAGCCCTGGCCGCCCAGCGAGCCAAGGACGCCAAGGATGCCGACTATGTCTGCGAACAGCGGCTGTTGAAGGTACACCCAACCGCCACCGTCCAGGCCGGCAAGACCAAGTCCACTTACAAGGAATCAGACGGCAGCTTCGACACCGTCGGCGCTTATACCGATGCCCCCAACGGAAACACGATCCCGATGCAGTTCAAGTGCTCGTCCATCAAGGGCAGCGGCACGAGCTGGACGGTCTTCCTGAGCAATGACGGACACGGCAGCAAGATTCCCGGAACCTGATGAATGATGATGCTGCAGTACGGCCGGCGCGGGCTAACAGTACGAACATTGAGCAACAACAAATCTTATGTCTGGCGTAACTGACTGGACTAGTTCCGGAGCCGACGTCGCTGCGGCGATTGGCACCGTAGGAGCTCTTTGGCTCGGAGCGTTAACTCTCCGGCGGCAGGTAAACGACCAGCACCGCGCACAAGCGGCGGCTGTCACGGTCACGATTCAAAAGACAAAACGGGACGGCGAAGTCCTAGAATCCACGGTGCAAAATGACAGCCTCTTGCCCATCTATGAGGTCATGCTTATCGCGGAGGACCACGGTCTGGATGTTGAGCAGACTTTTACTGCCGCAATGCCACGCGGGGTTTCGTCGAGCATCCAGCTCAGGGATACGTCCTTCATGGGTTGTCGCGCAATGTTCTACGTCACCTGTGGGATTCGCCGGGCAAGGGACTTTACCGGCCAGCTGAGGGACATCACCCCGAAGAAGCCCAACCTCTTCCGGCGCTCGTACCTTATCCTATTCAGTCACGATCCAAAATAGAGGGAAGAGATTCTGCGTAAGCATTGGAGGCTAATAGCGCCCGTACTGGCCATCCTCCTAGGAGTTATTGCGGTAGTCCTATGGGGTTCAGGGTTGCTCCAGGGACCTACGGCTGAAGAGCCTCCAAATGCTGCCGAATGGCTCAGCGCTATCTCAACATTTTGGGGTGCAGTTGCCGGCGGCATCGGGGCCATAGGAACAGCTGGGGCGCTGTTGGTAGCGGCTTTCAGCTATCGGCACCAGGTTGAGGCAAGGAACCGTGAAGCGGAGGATAGGCGGCAACAGGCGGCAGACAAGCGGCGAGAGAAGGCACGAGCGGTGCGGGCAGCTGTCTCAGACCGCGAAGATGAGCCGGGAATGTTCTCGTACTACTGCGACCTAAAGAATTTCGGAGAACTTCCCGTTACCGATGTGCAGGTAGTAGGTATTGATTCCGCAGGCGAAGAGGTAGCTCGCCGCCTTCTCAAACTCCTAATCCCCGAGAAGCCAGAGAGGACAATACTACGCGGCGGCCCGGTTGACCCCTCTAAGTCCTTTGTCAGCTTCAGGGATACGGAAGGACTTTCGTGGAAACTGTATTTCGATGACCGACTTGAAGAGCAAGTTCCAGCAGAAGCTATTACAACTACGGGTGGATAACGAACGCCTAATAGACGACTCTCGTGCCAGTGCTGGCGTGCCGATCGGGCACCTCGCTTGTGACGACCTGCACCTGGACGTGGCCTGACTCAAGGTTCTTGATGATTCAGTTCACCTGGTCGGTTAAGAACTTCGGTGAATCGACGGGTTGGGATATGAACTCAACATTTGATTCCGCCAGTTGTATGCAAGCAAACTCCGGTTGGGTGTTTGGAACACACGCTCGCCCTCGCGGTGGGCTCCTCTAGTTCGGGCTACTTGAGAACCCGCCAAAGGCACGGTGCACTTTAAGTGAGGTCGGTGGGTCGCCATTTGTCTGGCAGCCGCCGCGGAGACACCAGGAAGCGGACACGCTTGCTGCCCGGATCACGCATCGTCGGCGGTATGGTCCCGTTGCAACTTTAGCCGTGTCACCTTTTCGAGATTCTCAATCGCCATGGAAAGCCCGCCCGCGGCTGCCTTTTCTAGGAGCCGTAGTGCTTCTGCAGGATCCCTCCGGATCAAAAGCACGGCAAGATTATTCATTCCAATCAAATCACCTGAATTCGCGGCTCGCCGAAAAAGGAACTCTGCCTCAATAGGTTCATTGTCAATGAGAAGCATCGCAAGGTCACTCATCGCTTCAGGACTGCCCGCTCGAACGCCTGCCCGTAGGATGCCCTCTGCTTCACTAGGATTGCGGTCCTTGATCCAGGAGGCCAATTCCAAAAGAGCAGGAAGACTTCCTCTTGCAGCCACACCTCTAAGCAACTCCTCTGCCTTATCGTAGTTCCGTCCGCGGAGGCTAAGAGCCTCTGTGTAGGCACTTTCGAGATCCCCTGATTCCGCCAGGCGGAAGTCTTCGGGGAACTTCCGATTGGGAACCCGCCCGGGCTTCCCCTCATCGAGTGTTCGCTCCCGTTCTTTTGCGGCTAGCCTGGAAGGCGATCCCTGTAGAACAAGGACATTGGGAAACCAGCGGTTTTGGACGGAGCGCCCTGGAGGAACTCCATACCTCTCCACAAGCGAAGGATTTACGGGTGTCTCACCCCGGAAACTAAGAATTGAAGAATTCCGATCTGCGGCCGCAAGGTAATTCTCAAGGCGGGCTGTCAGACGTCCTATTAGCCCGGCGTGCGATGCCGTTGCGCTTTCTTCATTGGCGAAGAGAGCTAAACCATCGATAAGAAGAATGAGACTGTCGGTATAGACAGGTACTCCCATGCTCCCTGCAAACACGAGTTTCTGAAGTGCAGCTTCAAAATGATTTCTTCCATCGTTTTCTGATTCGCGCCCTTTATAAATTTCCTGCCATGATTGAAGAATCGAGGCATCGATCGTAAGGTTTCCCACAAAGCGATCCTTGATCGCCAGATGTTGAAACTCGTTCGATCGGTTTAGGCGGAGTAGATAAAGCCCCATGACAATGGATACGAGAGGATCATACTGGTCGACCTTACGAAGGGTGTCCTCGAGTAATGCCGTCCCGCTTTCGACCGCATTCGTCGCCATGAAACTCAGCAATGCCTCGGCCCGATCGATTTCCGTAGTTAGACTCAAAACCAATTCATTGGCATCGCTAAAGCCGAAGGATATCTGGGTCTCATAGCCGCCAGGTATAACCGTGAAGGTCCATGGTTGCAAGGGACCGCCCAATTGCAATAAGCGCGGTTCCGAAGTGGGAGCTAATCTGTAAAGGACCAAACGCCGCGAGTGCATATCTTGCCCATCGAAGCCTGTTACTTCCCAAGCCCCTTTCCGCGACTCCCACAGCCTTGTCCATGCCGTGGACTCCACGGCTGTACTCGCTTCGGCAAAAGCTGCACTGCTATACAGCATGCCTCTACTGAGGACAGTGGGGCGTTCGGTGGTTTCCTCACCCGCTAATTCATGCAGGTCGAAATACGCATCCGACTGGCGTCCGTCGTCTAGCAAGGTCGTTGTTCGCATGACCTCACCTGACGGAAGACCCGCAGAAATCAGATACCTTCCAGGCGGTAACTCCCAGCGCATCCCAGCCGCGGGTTCAACGACAGTGGGTTCGATGACGGGATCTAACAACTCATCCATAATCTTGACAATTATGGGTACTTCCGCCACGTAACCTCGTGCATAGAATCTGAGGTTCAAGACGGCGCTCACAAGACCCGTATCCGTTCGGTGGTCAGGGGTGGTTCCACAAACGCCTCTTGATGAATACTTTTGAACCGACTCCCATTAAAGATTGCTGAAGTCCGACAGAATCCGGGTTCAACCTGGATGGTCCAAGGATCTAGTGAAGGGTGCGAACGTGTTAGGGGCGGAGTGCCTTCCTTATGGTACTCAAGATAAGCCTCAAGAGCCGCTTCATTCGGCACACACGACAGTTGCAACTGGGCCTTCGGAACTTCGGTCATCTCTAACAACCGGAACGAATCGCTTGCAGTTGCCACCGGACGTTGAAGCTTGGTGTCCGCTTCAGTAAGTTTCATTAGCGTTGATATCCGCTCAGCAATTTTTCCTGTAGTTATCCACCATTTTCCGTCTTTCTTCTGCGCAGCGCCGCCTTCCAGGCCCAGAAGCAGGGCTGTAGCAAAGTACGACGGTGCAAAGCGTGGGCCATATGCTCTGGCGGTCGGTTGAGTGGAGAATACCGTAAGACCAAATTTCATGTGAGTCACCTGATTGAGGCGCGGGTTTCGAAGGGGTAATGGAACTGCGTCAGGTGATTCAACGTTCGCAGACGTTACTTCCCTACACGTGTCAACAAGTATTATCTGCGTACCAGCCCTGTTGGCAGCCATCGCTTTACAGGTGGTCTCCATGTCGAAGGAATCTAGCCACGGTTGAGTCGCCGACAAGCCAAAGTCGGAAGCCAAGAGGACATGCTTTCGCCCCTCAATACCGTGACCTCCTACATACAAGAGTGCAACGTTGTCCTGGTGAGAGTCGCACCGATCCCACCACGAATCAAAGGCCATTCGTATGGCAGCGGACGTCGCATCCTCGTATATGTATCCTTTTCCACTTGGGTCGGGATCCTGGGGCGAAACAGATATCAGCAACTCGACCGAACCGAGTGGGACTGTAAAGTTGCCTCTGAGTTCCCCGAGTTTATCGGCGACCGCTAAGGCAGACCTTGGGGGAGAAGAAAGTTGCCCCAGATTTCCATAGTCTAAAACATCGGGCAACATTCGACCTCGCCCACCGACCAAATGATGATAACCACCTATACCAATCACCAAGCAGTGAATCTGCGGCCCGGGAGTCTTCGAATATACTGTAAGAGTCACGTCGCCTCACCAATCCTAGTAGCAAGCCTTTTGTAGAAGCTAGGCATGGAAAAGTAGCTTCCATGTGCCGCAAATAGACCGCGCCCCGTTGAGTACTCATAGTCGTGTACACCTTGAAATATCCCTCGGGCCGAAAACGCCAGTAGGTCGTTCCGGTCCAGAATGTTTATCCAGCGAACGACGTTGGGCAGTGACTCGACTTGACTATGGGCCTCGGGGTTCACACCTTTATGTCGGTTCAACAGTCCGAGTTCCTGAAAGAAGCCCACTTGTGATCCGCAGGTGACAAGGCTTTCTACCCGAATATCTGGTCGATAATAGGAAAGTACGTCATAAGCGATCACACCCCCAAGACTGTGAGCCAACACATGTATCTTCTGACCATCAGGGATTGACTCAAGGGCATAAATGACCCTTTGTACGATTGGACCGGGTTGCCCCTGGTCCCCACGATTCGCAATGTACTCGAACACGTCGCCTATGAAGGTTGCGGCCTGCAGATGCATGCTGTACCTGAAAACATCCGCGCCAATCCGCCCAGTCAATCGCGCGGCGGAACTTTGCAGACGTACCACGGATTCAGACAAGCTACGCCATAAGCCGCTGCCACCGAAGTATTCCGTGCCTAAATCTTCGGGTTGCTCGGCGTCCTGAAGGTCGCGAACCAGCGCGGAGAGCCATTCCTTATCGTGGCTAGCACTCGACAGCGTGCTGGACCCTTGATTGGTTAGGTGTTTACTCGCTTTCGATGAGAATGAGGCTAACGCACGAATGTCCTCTTCGCGCACGAGACGTTGCGCGGCCACATGACACAACAGGTCCACTGCACCTTCTGGGCTTTTCCTACTGATTTCTGTAACTGGATTCACGCCTACAAGCGGTTCCCCCATCAGAACTTGAGCTAGCGCCAAGTCGACTGAATCGACTGCGCCAAAGGCTTCATATTCTCCCCGAGGAACTGAAGCATGGTTCCAGCGGAATGTAGCTCCTAAGTCGCCCCAGTAGGGATCAACGGGTTCTACCTCTTCGGACATCCCGAGCGCCGGATACACGTACTCCCTCAGGTAGGCATTGCGAGTCCGATTGGCCGCCGAGAAGTCGGGTCCGAGACGATTTGCAACGCCATGTATGAATACAAGGCCCATATTAACTCCTTGGAGCCAATCGACGAGTGCTTACGCAACTCTGCTCCCGGCTGACACGCTAGTCAACGCATCTGCTGAAAACTCCGGCATTCTTGCGTTCGTGAGTCACAGCCGCACTGCAGCCACTCAACTCGAACCTGTCCGCGGAAAGCGATCGCTATCTGATGTTCGTTGTGTCAAAAGTTGGTTCCCCCTCTTTCTAACTGCCCTATTTACCCCAGGGGCCCGCGGGAGGATGATGAGCCTACTCGCATTCTTGGACGGAGACCTCCTGTGACCACGAAACTGAGCCGCTTTTCAGATGCCTACGCAACACTGACTGTTGCAACTTATGAACCCCTCATCCTTCGTTGGATTTCGCTTTGGGGCATCGGGACGATCGCAACAGATCAAGCACTACGATCCCCTAGGGCTACTCTGATGAATAGGTCTGGGCTCCCCACTGCCATTGAACTCAGCGGCGCTCGGCACCGGACGGGCTGGCCGGCAACACAAAAACTGCCTTCATTCCCCAGTCAAGCCGCGCCGGTCGACGTCGACGGCAACTTGATTCGTGCGAAGAGTGTGAACTCGGTTCAGGTCCCCGGATTCCCGGGAGCCGTAACTGTTGGTAGCCAGTTCTATCCGAGCGGCGTTATCCGTCAAGTAAGAGGGGCGGTTAAGTCGCTGGTGGGATCCTGGAGTACTGGCACATCAATTGGGGAGACCATCGCCCATCTCAGAGCCTCCATGGAGACCCGTGCGTCTTCTCAAAACCGAGTCCATACCGCTCCAATCGCGGGTAACAGGAACGTCGGGAAGCTACCCAAGTCCTTTGACCTCCGGGCTGAGCGGGGCGCTCTGCTTGCAAAGATGATTGCAGAAGTGGACAAAGCTCTACTCGATGGTGCAGAGGGCACTGGTCTGACTCTGGATTTGGAGGCTGCCCTCGGGCACGGAACGTATTCATTCATGCCGCCAACGATTGAAGAGGCCCTCGCACCAGTCGGCGTCGCCAACTTTTACCGGCAACTCTTCTTTCATGTGGAAGAAGGCGTCGGGCCGCTTGAGCAGGCTTTCACAATCGCACCATTGGAAACTTTAGAAGTGCTGTATGAAACCATAAAAAAGCAGACGCACGAAGAGCAAATGGAACAAGGGTCAGTAACCGTAAGTGAGACCGCCACCGAGGAAAAAGAGGTAGATGAGGTATCTGACAAGGTTTCGTCAATGATCCAGCGCGACTCTTCTGCCGCGATGACTGTTAGCGGTGGGGGTGGGGTGGCGGGAGTATGGCACGCCTCCGGTCAGGCAAGGGCTGACATGGCTGTGTCTAGCACGCGCGGCAGGGAAGAAACGTCACGTCGGCTGACTGAACTCACGACACGAGCATCTGAACGAATAACGAAGTCCTTTTCATTCCGAACACGGGACACCCAAGAAATCACGTCGACCAATCTCACGCGAAGAGTGATACATAACGATTCACCAGATCCGGTCAGCTATGGGCTCCGCAGGGTTTTGCGGAAGGTGCGTGTCAAGGTGCAGGATATGGGTCCCACCCTCGTCTGGCAGGTTTATGTTTGCGACCCCGGAAAAGCGCTAGCGCAAAGCAAGTTAGTGCATTTTCGAACACCGTCGGATATACCGCAATCGGACGTTCCTCCGGGAGCTCCGCCGAAGCCTTCGGGTGGAACGGACACAGGATCATCAAGTTCGGAGGTCGCTTGGGATGACGAGTGGGAAACGCATTTCGTCACGCTAGTTATTGCTCCGGGCCCAGGCAGGATCGTGACCGCTGTGTCACTCGACTCGGTTACCGATCTAGAAGGGGGCGGAAAAGATGATGACGCGCCAGCACCTCGCAACGATATCCATCCCTGGCCGTTAGACGAAACGGACACAACCGGAACCGTCACCTCGAAATTGCCAATAAGACGGGGTGATGCTTCAAGCGTCAGCCTGACTTATTCATATTCCTGGACGCCAACGACTGACGTCCTAGCAGCCTGGGAATCCCAGGTGGAGACCCTACGGGCTCAGGCCACCGAGGATTTGCTCCAGCAGAAGTTTGAGCAGGAGAAGGCGCTGATAACTGAGCACCGACGAATCCGACATCGGCCAGCGGCCGACCTCCGCCGCGAGGAGAGATTCGAGGTGCTAAATCGCATGATCTCAGAAGTATTCTCGACAGGTGATGATCCGTCTCTTCCCACACCATTGGAAATCGAATACTTCCACCGTTTTTTTGATATCGAGTCCATGTTTACTTTCAACCATCCCTCGTGGTGGAGGCCTCGCTATGCATCAACCCTGAACGCCATGGGACGTCCTGAATATACAATTACTGCCGAATCCGAACCAGCACCTATGGGATCAAGTTTGGGTTGGGTCATTCAGGCTGACGGCGATACGCGCCGCAACGAGTTCCTAAATAGCCCGTGGCTACGTGCTTGCATTCCAATTCGTCGGGGAAGGGAGCGGACGGCCCTGGCATGGCTCGCCAAACATGTCGAGGGCGAGCGGGGGTACGATCCCACTCGCAATCCGCTGAAGTCGGTGCTCGAATATATGGACGCAAGAATTCAGGCAGAGGAAGTGCTGGGTGTCGATGGGCCCGAATATGTAAGCGTTGGTTCCGGAGTGGATCCTCAGGCAGACGCGGCTAAACCCTCTGGTGTGTACCCCATAATCCACGAGTTTGATGTCACAGTTCCTACTGACGGGTTCGTTTACGAACGACTTGAAATCCACGCCGGCCCTTAACTCCGGCCTCGATATGCGACCGCCACAGATCCCCACACTGCCCGTGGTACTAGCGGGGCCCATCATACGGCGTGCGGAGCCAGCCGTGACATATGTCTGGCTGGCCACCTCCGTGCCCTTGGCCGATCCCGAACTGCGCATATACGAAGTGTTGCCGGGGTCCTCCAAGCCAATCCTCGGCAAACTCCTACAGACCGGACTCGCCTCGTCTTACAGGCTTGGCGCAAAACTATGGATTTACATGTTAGGGGGCACGGGCGACAGAGGCCTTCCTCCGTTTTCTGGGAGAGTCGCGCGTCTGCCCCAAGAGACACTACTCGCATACGACATTGTGGAAAGAAGTGGGTCTAACAGGAACTTGGCGGCCCTAATGAGCATGAAGGACATAGCTCTTGACGGCATCCCCTTCCCCACATTCCTGCTGCAGGGGCCAAGGCAACCGCTGCACGTAATGTACGCAAGCTGCCGCAAGTTGCACGGCGAAGGGATAGACGCCGCGCCCGCCTTCGAACGCTTGCTTACGGAACACGCCATAGATCCCCTAAATAGAATACAGGGCCTATTTTTAGGCGGAGACCAGATCTATGCAGACGACGTGGCAGACCTTTTGATCGCCCATCTCAATGCTTTGGGCACGGTGTTGGTTGGCCGGTCTGAGAGCATCCCCGACGTCCCTCATCCAGAGCGCATACCTCTCCGGGGAAGGACCCGCATCGTTGCAGAGGCCATGCTAACGGCAGGCACCGCCGGCTCAAACCATCTACTAACGTTCGGCGAGTGGGCTGCCCTCTACCTACTTCACTGGAATCCAGACCTGTGGCCGAAGAGATATCCAAGTGCATCGAGGTCGTACCAAGCCATGGCTCGTCCAAGACCAGAGGGATGGGTCAAGGAAGGTTATAAGGTTCAGTTAGACCGCTTACAGAACGCTCGCGCCGGTTCGACTGCCATGCGGAAAATTCTCGCTAACGTCTCAACCTACATGGTATTTGACGACCACGAAATCACAGACGACTGGAACTTGAATTCAGATTGGGAGCGTCGAGTCAAAACAGGACTGTCTCCCACGTGGAAGGACACGGTGTTTCCTCGGGCACCACTAGCCTCTCCGCGCGGCCCACGAATCATCCTGAACGCTATGGCCGCATACTGGGCGTTTCAGGGTTGGGGCAATGAACCGTCTGTGTTTTCGGAGCGGGACTACCTCCGTGTAGCGGATTACGCACGAACCGGAAAACAGGCAAATGCCGCTGTTACTACCTTGAAGTCTCAAGTATGGACTTATAAGGCCCCCACCGTCCCTCCCGTCGTTGTTGTTGACAGTCGCACGCGACGTGCGCCGACGGAACCAGTTGAGGACGTTGTAAACGGGTTCTCGAAAAGGCGGAACACTCGAGCACCGCGCCTGCTCGATGAATCAGCACGGTCCTTGACTGGATCGATGCTTCGTGAGGTAGCGAATGACGGCACTGCTGTGCTCCTCACTCCCGGCCCCGTCTGGGGCATTCCGAGAGTAGAACGCGTGCAGTCCGCCCTCGCTTTTTGGACTGATGAAGCTAACGCGGATTTTGAGTCCTGGCTGGCCAATCCGCAAAGTCAGGTCGACATTATCCGGATGGCCACACAAGCGGGAATTAGACGGCTCATAATTCTCTCTGGGGACGTGCACTACGGCTTTTCTGCGGCGATAAGACTTCGGCTAAGGGGCGGGACTGATGTCCGAATTGCCCAATTCACCTCATCGGCGACCAAAAACTATGTTGGCGGAAACAGCGGTCGTGGCCTCAGATGGGTACTTGCGGGACCGCCTGAGCCTCAGAGAGAGGTAAGCGTTTGGACCCCTACTCACGAGGGCCCCATCTGGGCAGTGGCGGATGACCCAACGATTACAGGTTTGGACCCAGAAGCCGATGCTGCAATTCTGAAGGCAAAGCAAGACGCGACGGACGCTTTTGGCGCGCCAAACTGGATAGAACAGCAGCGCTTTGCTTTGGTTCGTGGACCGCTGAGTCGGCTGTCATCGGGCTTTGAGGGACTTGACGGAGTGATAGTGCGCGACAACAACGTGGGCGAGTTAAGGGTAACGGGGCGGTCAGTGACCAACGTGCATTGGTCAGGGGACGCTGACCGTAACGCAATAAGCTCGGTGACCTGGACGACGGACGATTGGCCTATCTGAGTGGCGTCTCGCCCCGCCCCCCCCAGTCACCGTTCCCCCTTCGTAGAGAGGTTCGTTCCTTCACCGAATTGCTATAACGTTCTATGTCCTCGTATTGCGACTACGCAGCACAGTGACTGGAAGCTCGCTGGGACTATGGCATCCCAACAGGTGCCACCAAGCGTTCTCGCTCGAGACGCCGAAGATCGTAACGACGACTACCGTTGGCGGTGTGGGCAGCAGTGAAGCTCTAGGCTGGGCTAGTGCAGACGAAAATTGGGCCGCTTGACCGGTCCTGACTAAGGAGCTCCTAGCTCTTCGTGGACTACTGGATACGGCTATACGGAGTGCCCACAGACAAGATGACATCAGCCGTTGGACATCATGCAATCCGGAAGTCGCATAGTGGGACCGTACCCGCTAGTCCTAGCGATGGTTCCAAGGTGGCATCACAGCTTGACGATACTCAGTTACCGGCGCTTGGTCCTTGGATTTGTTAGACCAACGAAACCCAGCAAGTGCTTGTGCAGAACCGCGTGGTGACAGCGTGCAAGCAGCGCCTACGGCCGGAAGCGCGGTCGAAGCCCCGCGCGAAATTACTTCCTCGGATCGGTTCGGAGAATCTGCGTTGAAGACTTCTATGAGAAACCGCCGCATCCCCGACAGGAGCGCCCTGCCCTAAGCCACAGCTTCACGGAATCACGGGTACCGGCTTACGCAACCTCTCCTCGTCCGGCGCAGCCGTCGTTGCTCATTTAGCCTTCAGGTCAAGACCACGAAACCTGTCAACCGCCATTATCAACTCCACGGGTTCGGGTAGAGCTAACTCAAGACCATACTGGCTCGCTATTCCGGTGCAACGCATTTCATCGCCACCCAGTGCGAGGGCAAGGTCAGCGAGAAGAGTCTCTCCAATTCGTCTCAACTCTCTTTCATATAGGTAGCCAAAGAACCTTTGGTCACGGTCTCCGCCGTAACAGTGGGGGCTGTAACGGAGATTGCGTTTGGGTTGTAGTCATTGTCCGGGCGGTGGATCAGGGCCAGCTCAACATGTACGCGCACTTGCTCTCTAAGAGCGCGCCCCACAGCACCCTTCTTGAAATCCTCAATTCTGTCAGTTGCATCGTGCCAATGGGCAAACTTCCATGAGGATCCGCCAGCGGGAAAGACAACCTCACCTTTGACTAAGTAGATTTTGTAGGGCACTTCTCTGTCTCTTACTTGCACGGCCAGCCTCAGTACTCTTCAACATGCACTCAGACAGTTCTTCGGGCTGTTTCGCCAGCCTTATCGCAGATAGGCGTGACCGTTGCGGTCGGCTGCCCAGGATGGGTTTGGATCATACGGTCGACCCGCGTTTACTACCTAACCACCGCAATGTACTGAGCGGAATCTGAACGCTCAAATAGTACCCAACACTTCGGGGCGGGACCCTGAAATCGGCCCCGAGGCGATATGAACTCGCCTTGGTCTCTCTATATGCTGGCCACCTGGAACCGCTCTCGACACGAGCGCGGTTCCAGTGACATCACACCTCTTAGGACGGATCCAGTTCCAAATCTGCCACCACTAAGAAGCTTTCACGGCGATTCGGATCCCCTTCGTTGCTTTTACAAGCCACTCCCCCACCCCTACGAAAGCTCATTATCCGGTTAGGGGAATGGGGGTATATGTAGTTGCAAGCATATTGGTCTTCGCCTTGTCCTCGAGTATCGCACCTGTATGCTCGGTTGCGCTGGCTTTATCGAGCACTGCTATCACAGCAGAGCAAACCCCGACTCAAAGGTGCCTCGACAGCCACCGCGTACATCCCCCACCGGATTACCAGACTTATCATGGGGAGTGCGAGGAACCTCGCTAGTACATACAGCTACTGACGACCCAAGAAGCCGCCGAATTGGGCATGGCGCTTAAGTGTCGTCTTGATGGCATCTTTGATGGTTGAAGGCATTGTATTCGTTGGACTAAAGGCCTTCAGCTCAACAATAACGGTGTCTTGTTGGCTGTTCGGACGTTCGACAAACACATCCGCTCGGACGGTGCTGTGTTTTGAAACAACGTCGACTTCGTGCTTCGCCTTATAACCGAGCTCTTGGAAGACTTTGGCAATTCTCTTGCCCAGAGCGGTGGGACTGGTCGTGACTGTCAGATACCAATCACGGGCCTCGTTAGCTCTGTTGGACGTTTGGCGTTCACGCATGCGTCCGTACGCAGAAGGGTCCCATGTTTCGCCTACAACTGACGCAAAGTGCGATTTTCCGAACCGCGCTAGGTATGAGGCATGCAGTTTGGTGGCGTCGTTGTCTAGATTCTGGCAAAGCCGATGAAGGTCCGCAGCCGCGATCGGGATCAGTCGAACGTCAAAGTAGAGACGCGCCCGGTTCAGTTCTGAGAGGGGCAGCGTCCGCCTATCTTGGTCATTGAGTTCGCGGTAAAACGCGTTCCAATCAAGCTTGTAACCCTCCCTCGGGTTGCTGAAACTGTTGATGAGCGTGATTCGGTTTCCGTCAGTGACCGGCCACAGCATGACAACTTGGTACTTGGACAAGTCTTGGAGCCCGGAGACAGAATTCATTAGCAGGTCAGCCACACCTTCGATGCACTGACCAATCGTCGCTGCATTGTCTGCAACTTGTTCGATGTCTCCACGTAGGACCTCAAAGTCTGCCAATGGCTGCTCTGCATTGTGAAACTCAAATGTTTCTTCAACGATGCGGGGCCAGTCGTCCCTCTGGGGCCCATCAAGCTGAAAGTCACGGCTGAGGAGAATTCTTGTGTTCCTACTAGTCGCATCGACAAGCTCAGACTGAAATTGCTGGCTAGTAGTGAGCCATACAAAAAGAACCGGTTCCCGACGGAGCTCGCCTCGGTCCAGGAGGCTAAGTCGTTCGACAAACTGCGTCGGTACGTCGGAGCGTGCTGCAACGTTCTCCTCGTACTGGTCAATAACCGCGACGATCAGGCTGGGTTGGTTTCGTCGGCCCTTAGCCGCCTTGATTTCGGATACCAAGGCAGACTCGGACGAAATAGCCGCACGCGTGAGTTCTATGACTTTGATTTCCGGAAGGTGGGTTTGCAATTCACGCGCAGCCGAACTCTTGCCAGAACCGCTTGGTCCGTAGATCGGGAGAAATTTAATCCCTCCGGACATCTGCATGCTCTTGAGGCCCTTCTGAACCAAATCAATCAGGACAGGATTTGGTTCTAGTCGCCCTCGAAATGCAGGATCCAGGTCTTCGTAACGAGACGGCAGTCGCATGGTCATTTGGTAAGTCTAAGACCTGTTGATGGCTATGAATTCACATTGTGGGGTGGTGTTTACCTTGCGACCACATGGAAGTGATCCATGACACATCGACGAAGCTCGAGTGCGAGGCCTCCGAGCACCAGGAAGGTGGGAAAAAACATCGAAGCTTCCGGTGAAGTCCAACTGGAGGCCAGCGCCAACCTCCTACATGTAGAGCGCCTTATTATGCCCATGACAGGTTCACAGCAGAAGCACGGCTCAGAGGAGCGGGCGGACCCCCATAAGACGCCCTGCCTCTGGAGGGAAGGACCCCTGGACGGTTCGAGGTAATATTCTCATTCGTTTACCGTGGACGGCCCCATCTCTATTGACGGTTCACGCCCGCTAGGGCTGCCCGTGACCACACCTTGCTACGCCGATAACGGCGCATATGACATGCCCCGCACGAGCGGCCGACTCCCTCGCCTCGACGCCGCTTGGGCTGGGACCTGGTTATTGCGCGCTAGACGGGCAAAGCCTCTGCTTCCGGTGTGCTGAGGCGGAATTCTTCGGCGGTGGGTTGTTCGGTGAATTCAACGAGTTCGACGTGGTGTTCTTTCAGTACTTCCAGGACCTGGTGCGGGGTAACCCGGAAGAATTCGCGGCGGAGGTTGACCTTGTTGACGCGCTGCTCAGCGAACGTCCGGTGCAGCATTGCCTCAGTGGCGAGGGCATCGTCCGAGTAAAAGAGCGCGTGTACATCGAACCGGAACGGTACGGACGCATCTCCGAGTTCGTTGACTCTGTCCATGGGCTCCAACCGGCGGGTCATCCCGATCTTGACCATGTTTTCCCCGAAAGCGCCGATGTTGGAGATGACGTATACATAGCCGGCGCGGATGTTCGCAGCACGCCGTTCAACGTCGGCGAGGGCGAGTTCGTCTTCAACGATTTTGGCGCGCATTCGTTCAGCACCTTCGAGGTCCCCGTTGGCTATGAGAGCGTCCAGGGTTGCTTGATGCATGGCCCGTTCCTTGGCGAGTTTTTGCCGGGCGGCGGCCAGTTCCGCTTCAGCTTTCTTCTGCTCACGCAGATCTTCGCGTCGGGCGCGCTCCAGTTCCTTCTCCGCAGCAAGAGCTTGGAGGTGTTCTGCGGCGAGCACCATTTCCTGGATGCGCAAATGGTGGTACGTCTCATCGACTCGCAGGTTGATCATGGTGCCTTGGCGTTCGATCTGTTCCTTCGCCTTGGTCAAGCGCGCTGTCGCTGTCGTGAGGTTTCCAGCTTTGACCGTTTTCACACAGTTCTCGGCTTCGGCGTTATAAGCGCGCAGCATGATGGTCGACATCTGGTTCACGAACTTCATGCCCTGCTTCGCCGAGTTGTTGAACGTGAAGTTCGACGTCGCGTGAATGGCCCGCTTTGCCCGGGCCATGTCCTTGTATTGGACACGGACGGAATCCAGCCTGGCCCCCAAGTGAGCAGAGTGTTCTGCTGGGTGGTCAAAGTCAAAGACTCCTACCTCTTGCAGCGCCGCCGACGCGCGAGCTGTCACCAGCTGGCCTTCTGTCTCAGCAAGTTCAGAACGCAGGGCGTGCAGTCGAGCCTGAAGCTGCTGATTTTCAGATGCCCATTCGCGACGTTCGTTCTCAGCCGTGCGGCGGAGCTCGTCCCGACTGGCTTCTATCTGGTCGAACTCGAGCAGGCCACGCTCATCCAGGATCCTTTGCAGCCGCTCCACATCGGCAAGGGCGGTCTCGGCTGTCTTCTTCGCGCCGAAAAATCCGACCTTGCGCGCACCTCCAACACGTCCCTGATTGACTTCCTGCGGTTGCTGAGAATGCTGCTGAACCTGGACAGGGCTCTGGGGAGCGCTCGACACAGGTGCCGGCTGTGCGGGCTGAACCGGTTGCACGTGATCAGTCCAACGCATGCCGTCCCAGTAGCGGACAAGGGCAGAGTCTTGAGGGTCGGTGTACCAACCAGCGGGAACGCTCACAAAGGGGACCTATCGTCGTCGAAACATAAAACAACTGGGTTCATAACGCAGCAGTTCAGATCAACATGCATGGCTCCCCCAAGATGATCTTGCCTTACCCCCACCAGAAACTCGAACAAGCGGCCAGATCATTTCGCACCGCCCGGACCAGACACATCACCGACTAGCACCGCAGTACCGGGATAGCGCGGCTGCGTACACCTAGTCTGATCGGCTTCCTCCACTACATGGCCGAGGCGTTGGTGACGCCACCACCGATATAGAAGCGGCAGAAGATGAACGCTTCGGGAGTCATGGTGCTGCATTGAGCACTGTTCATGAATTACCAGAAGCAACAACGCAGCTTGTCAATCTGATAACCGATCATCGCTGGCCGGAAACTTTGCTCCGCACTTCTGCGTCGCGTCCATCCTCCCGAACGTTCCGCCCCTTCCCCGGTATCCCAAGTTGCACTCCAGCCCCGACCCAGCGCACAGCTCCCCTATCAGAACGACACACAAGACCAATATCCACACGCACAACTCAAGGGCAAAGGAACAGGACAATGAATGCGCTCACCATCAAAGACCCAGCAGACCTGCTCAGCTTCATCGGGCACACCCTAGGGTTCTGGCCCCAAGAGAGCCTGGTCTGCATCACCCTGGACAACGGCAAGGTCGGCGCTACCCTCCGGATCGACCTCCCCCGGTACCCAGGCACAGAACTCCCCTATGCCCGCACGGTCAGCAGCTACCTCGCAAGCGACACCAACGCGACTAGCATCGTGTTCGCCCTCTACACCTCGCAGCACTGCCAACCAGGGCAACCGAAGCCGCACGCAGCGACCATTGCAGCGCTCACCGGAGTTCTCGCCGAAAGCGGCATCACCATCCGCGACGGCATCTTCGTCAGCGACGACAGCTACTCCCCCTACGACAGCGAACCCGGCCAGGACATCAGCATGCCCATAAGTACGACCGAATACAGCCGAGTCAACGCCGAATTCATCTACCGCGGCAGCACCATTGAACCCACCAACCAAATCACCCTCCCGTCGCCAACCCAAGAAGCTGACCACGCCCGCGCCGTCGAAAACTGCATGAACACGATCCGCGCCCAGTCACCTCATCGAGCCACACGGCAAGCAAGCCAGCTATGGACGGCCATGCTCGAAAGCAACGACTTCCCTTCCGATGAAGACTGCGCCACCCTCATCGCGAACTTCCAGTTCCCCCACATCCGCGACCGGCTCATGGCCGACATCCCCGGCATCAACGAACCACCCCAACACATCCTCTTCGCCCAAACCGAGACAGCACCACAATGGTCACGGATCGAATGGGCACAACAGCTCCTCCTGCACGCCTACACACGAACCAGCCCACAACACGCAGCACCTATCCTCACCACCATCGGCTACATCTACTGGTGGGAAGGTCGAGGTTCCAAAGCGCACCAATTCATGCAACTCGCCCTCGACACCGACCCCGGCTACCGCTTCGCACGACTTACCGACCAAATGCTCGGAGCCGGCATCATCGCCGGGTGGAACACCAACAGAAACACCGCATACAAAACCAGGCTCGACATGCCCTAAGCCAGTTTCTGAGGCCGAGCAAAACGGCTAAGGAGCGGACACATGTCTTCACTCAGGGACGTAGAAGGAGTGGTGCGGGTCGGACGAAACGAAGAATCTCACGTTCCGCTAGATCTTGGTCCACACCTACGTGTGTGCCGCGAGGCATACTTGGCACACAGACATCTTGCGCGAACTCATCAACAGCTCCGCCGGGCAGAGGCCGGGCGATCCCAACATCCCTGCCCGTTACTCTGCGGAGTGGCAGCCCACAGGTTCCAGTTTACGAATCCGTCCGGAGACGGGCCGACACTGGTGAACCTTCACAGCGCCCGCATATGTTGGGCAAACCTCCGGCGTAGCCTTGCTCCGTAGAAATGAGGAATGCCTCCTCCACAGACTGAACACCGTAAGGGCGGCCGGACACGGCGCGCCGTGATCTCCGCCGTTCTGGCGGTCACTCTTTCTGCCGGTGGTGCCGCAGCCTGGGCACTTGACCGGTTCGTGGTCCCGCACGCTGAGATCACCAACGTCTCCGAATACGAGGCGAGCCAGGCCGGAACCACCACAACCACGACGACGGACGAGACTTCCACTGACACGTCGGCGAGTGCCGTGGTCACCGATACCTCGTACACCTCGGGCGACACGGGTGTCACCATCTCAACCGTGACCACCGGCAGCGGTGACGATACCGTCACCTACTACGTTGCCGACGTCGTGCTTGATGATGCCACCACGCTGAAGTCGGCGTTTGCCGAGGACACGTATGGCGAGAACATCACCGAGACCACGTCCGCGATCGCCGAGGACCACAACGCGATCTTCGCCATCAACGGCGACTACTACGGCTTCCGCGACACCGGCATCGTGATCCGCAACGGTGTGGTGTATCGGGATGAGGGTGCGCGGCAAGGGCTCGCCTTCTACAAGGACGGCACCGTCAAGGTGTACGACGAGACCACCACCACCGCCGACCAGCTCATCGCGGACGGCGTGTGGAACACACTCTCCTTCGGGCCTTCGCTGCTGGACAACGGTCAGATCGCCTCGGGCATCGAGGACGTGGAGGTTGATACTAACTTCGGCAACCACTCCATCCAGGGCGAGCAGCCCCGCACGGCCGTGGGCGTGATCGATGAGAACCACCTGGTGTTCGTGGTGGTGGACGGCCGCAGTCCCGGCTACAGCGCCGGTGTCACCATGACCGGTCTGGCCCAGATCATGAAGGACTTGGGAGCCACCACCGCGTACAACATCGACGGCGGCGGTTCCTCCACCATGTACTTCAACGGTTCTTTGGTGAACAACCCGCTCGGCGACAACAAAGAGCGCGGCACCTCGGACATCCTTTACATCGCCCAGTCATGATCATCCTCATACCGGCGTACGAACCGGACCAGCAGCTCACGGCCCTTGTCCGCAATCTTCAGGAAGCCGATCCGTGGCTGACCATCGTGGTGGTGGACGACGGTTCCGGGCCTGACTATAAAGAAACGTTCGACGACGCCGCGGGGCTTGGGTGCCAGGTGCTCAGTTGCGCCGTGAACGGCGGCAAGGGCCACGCACTGAAGATCGGTTTCGCCTTCATCACCGAGCGCTTCCCGGGCCATGACGTGGTCTGCGCTGACAGCGACGGACAACACGGAGTGGCCGACATTCTTGCCGTTGCCGACCGCGTCCGTCACGTCACGGCTGCAATGGTCCTGGGCTGCCGGAACTTCACCGGAAACGTCCCCGCCAGGAGCAGGTTCGGCAACACAGTAACCCGGGGTCTGTTCAGGCTCGCGACCGGTCAACGGATCACGGACACGCAAACGGGCCTCCGCGGTTACCGGGCGGATATGATCCCTTGGCTGCTGACCGTCCGTGGGCAGCGGTACGAGTACGAACTCAACCTGCTGCTGGAGGCGAAACAGGCCGGCTACGGCATCGAAAGTGTGGAAATAGCCACCGTCTATCTGGACCACAACTCGGGCTCTCACTTTCGCCCCGTGGCCGACTCGATCAGGATCTACGCACCGCTGCTGAAGTTCCTTGGCTCGTCCCTGTCCGCGTTCGCGGTGGACCTGGTGATGTTCCTGCTCCTGAGTGCCGTGACGGACTCCCTTCTGCTGGCGGTGGTGGGGGCCCGGCTGGTGAGCGCGTCCGTGAACTTCATGATGAATCGTCAGTTGGTCTTTGACCACGGGCGGGACACTTCGTTGCGTGCCGCGGCTACAGGATATGCGGCCCTGATGCTCGTCCTGTTGTCCGCCAATTACGCCGCGATGTGGACCCTCACTTCACTGGCTATCCCGGACCTCCTGGCAAAGTTCGTCACCGAACTGACCCTGCTGGGCATCAGTTACGTGGTGCAGCAACGGCTCTTGTTCGTCCGGAAGGCACGGGCCACGCCAACGGAAGCCACCGCCGTCGAAACACATATCCCAGCCTTGGTCCCGGCACAGTTTCAACACAGCCTCGCCGGGAAAAGTGGAGATCAGTCCCCCA
Organism: Arthrobacter sp. GW822-FHT05G07; assembly: GCF_058799755.1. Classification (NCBI taxonomy): domain Bacteria; kingdom Bacillati; phylum Actinomycetota; class Actinomycetes; order Micrococcales; family Micrococcaceae; genus Arthrobacter; species Arthrobacter sp. GW822-FHT05G07. The sequence continues at coordinate 444,220 of NZ_JBXALT010000002.1, forward strand.
AGAGATTCCGGAGTAACTGATGAACACCATCATCCTCATAGCGGCAGACCTGGCCGCCATCACCATTTTGACGCTCGCCCTCTACCTCCGCCGGCACCGGCGCCGCGACCTGGTGGTGTCTTACCTGGGCATGAACGTCGGCGTCCTGGCAGTCGCCACAGCATTGTCCGGTTCGGCCGCCGGTGTTGGCTTGGGACTGGGCTTGTTTGGTGTTCTCTCCATCATCCGACTCCGGTCCACGGAACTCGCCCAGCACGAAGTGGCCTACTACTTCTCGGCGTTGGCGTTGGGACTGATCGCAGGCATCGGCGTCGAACCGCTCTGGCTGACCCTTTCCCTGATGGCCTTGGTTCTGCTGGTGATGTTCGTCGGCGACAACCCCCGGGTCCTCCCGGCCTACCGCCACCAAGTCGTAGTGCTGGACCGTGCCATCAACAGCGAGCCCGAGCTCTACGCCCGGCTGGAGGAAGTCCTCAACGGCACTGTTCATTCGGCCACCATCCAGGAACTGGACTTGGTCAACGACAAGACCATTGTGGACGTCCGGTACGCGGTCCGCCCCCTCCACCAAAACCCGTCCCAGCCGCGGCACTCACAGCTCGGCTTCAACCAGCCGGCCGGCGCGCTGACCCCGGCTCCGGAGGAACTGCCGGCCCAGGCCCCGCAGCCTGCGTCGCAGCAAACCCAGCCGCCCGTGCCAACCACGGCCGGTGTCGCATGAGCCGCATCGACGCCCAAGCGATCATCCCGCAGCTGAGCGGGCTGCCCGCCGTCGGGCTTGAAGAACTCACCACGGAAGCCGCGCTGCTGACCCGGGTTGATCGGAAGTATCTGGTTCCATCGGCAACGGCACGCAAGGTCCTCAGCACCTTCAGCACCGAAGCCCGGGTCCTGGAAATGGACGGGAAGCGGACCTTCGATTACGACTCCGTCTACTTCGATACGCCCGGCTTGGACAGCTACATGCTCGCCGCACATGGCCGGCGCCGCAGGTTCAAGATCCGCACACGAACCTATGTGGACAGTGCCGTGAGCTTCCTGGAAGTCAAGACCGAAGGCGCCCGCGAGGCCACCGTCAAGGAGCGCATCCCCTATGAGCTGTGCGACCGCGACCGGTTGACCAAGGAGGGGCTGGCGTACGTCAACGAGACACTCGCGGCAACCATCGGCGATGTCGCGTTCGGCCCGCTGGAGCCGGTCCTGTCCACCCGCTACGACCGAACCACCCTGTACCTCCCCGGATCCGGCAGCCGCGCCACCATCGACTCCGATGTCACGTGGCAAGCCCCCGATGGCAAGCCCTGGGTTTTGGACAACGCGGTGGTGGTGGAGACAAAATCCGGCTCCGCTCCCGGCCCTCTGGACAGGCACTTGTGGGCCCACGGTGTCCGCCCCTGCCGCATCTCCAAGTTCGCCACCGGCATGGCCGCCCTCCATCCCGAGCTCCCGGCCAATCGCTGGAACCAAACCCTTCGGCGCAGGATGCCCCTGCGGCCCCTCCACTGACCGCCCTTCCACTGACTTTCCCTCCACAGACCTAGGAATCCACCATGCGCTCTTTCCGCACTTCCCTTTCCGTTGCCGCCGTCGCCCTGGCCATCTCCCTGGCCGGCTGCTCTACCGCCGCCACGAGTTCCACGTCCACCGGCACCACCGGCAGTACTGGTACGTCGACCACCACTACCCAGCAGGCAGTCACCGCCGCCACCATTGAGGAAGACACCCACTACGACAGCGACGACCTCACCTGGGACACTGTGGCTGAAGTGGCAATCAGCCTGTCCGACGGCGGCAGCAAAGTGACGTCGTCGTCCTCCACCGGCGTGGCGGTAGACGGCAACACCGTCACCATCAGCGCCGCCGGAACCTACCGCCTCAGCGGCTCCCTCAGTGACGGGCAGATCGTGGTGGCAGCGGGAGAAGAAGACACGGTGCGCATCATCCTGGACGGCGTGGAACTGGGCAACTCCACCGGTTCACCGTTCGTAGTGCAGAGCGCGGACGAAGCAATCGTGTACTTGGCGGACGGCAGCACCAACACGTTGACAGACGCCACCACCTACGCCGACCAAAGCGAGGACGCCCCCAACGCGGCCCTCTACTCCATGGCAGACCTAACCATCGCCGGCACCGGATCCCTCACCGTCAACGGCAAATCCAACGACGGCATCGTGTCCAAGGACGGACTGGTGATGGCGGCCGGCAACGTCACCGTCGACGCCGTGGACGACGGCATACGCGGGAAGGACTACACGGTCCTGTTGGACGGCGCCTACCAGGTGACCGCTGGCGGGGACGGCGTGAAGGCCGACAACGAAACCGACGAAGGCCGCGGCTGGCTCTTGGTCAGCGGCGGCTCGCTGACGGTCAACGCCGGCGACGACGGCGTGAAAGCCTTCAATATCCTCACCGTTTCCGGTGGAACAGTCACAGTGGCAGAGTCGGAGGAAGGCTTGGAGGCCCAGCACATTGTTGTCGCCGGCGGCGACGTCACCGTCACAGCGAACGACGACGGCGTGAACGCCTCGGGTGGCTCTTCGACCAGTACCAATGCGGGCGCGGCAGGCGGCGGTCCGATGGGCGGCGGCGAGACCGTTGGCGACTACACAGTGGACGTATCCGGCGGAAACCTCACCATTAATTCAGAGGGTGACGGCTTGGACTCCAACGGAAACGCCACCGTCTCCGGCGGCACCGTGGTGGTGAACGGTCCCTCCAACGACGGCAACGGAGCGCTGGACGTGAACGGTGAATTGACCGTGACCGGCGGCACCGTAGCTGCGGCAGGCAGCGCCGGAATGGCGGTTACTCCGGGTACTTCGTCCACGCAGTCGGGTGTTCAGGTGACGTTCGACTCGTCAGTCTCAGCCGGAACCCCGGTACATATTGTTGATTCCGCCGGAGCAGTGGTTGCGACGTTCGTGACCACCAAGACCATCGCATCCTTGGTGTACTCGTCCTCGGCCATCACCGACGGGGCCACGTACACCGTGTACACCGGTGGCAGTGCTGACGCTGATTCCGGGATGACTACCGGCTCCAACAACGGTGCCGAGCAGCAGGGAACCGTGACAGCGGGCGATTACACCCAGGCTCAGGGCCCGGGTGGTGGTGGCGGGGGCCGCTGGTAACTCGGTATCAGCTGAGTATTCTAGACGATCATTGGACGTTTGCCCTCCACACCTTTCCCCTACGCCTGCAATCCCGGAGAAGAAACCAGCATGCCCATCATCACTATGGAACCCACCAAGCAAATAGTCCTCCCCCGCACCAACCCACGAAGCAGACCACGCCACCGCCGTCGAAAACCGCATGAACATCATCCGAGCCCAGGCACTGTGACCGTCGCCTAACTGCCTATGCGGGCAGTTGGTTCAGCCCCGGTTCGAACCTCGTCCTTCATTGATTGCGTTCATCGCAGAGATGTGTTGGGCAAGGTAACTGAGCCCAGCATCCATTTTTGTCTGCCAACTCAAAGTTGCAGCCTTGAGATCTCCGGCGTCTATTGCTTCAAAAATCTCCGTGTTTTGGTCAAGAATAATCTGGGGCGAAAATGCATAACGGGCTCCCATGACCGCAAAATGCATGAATGCCTGCTTGGTGAGCGTCTCCAGGATTGCCGGTATTCGGTTCAAACCTGATGCTTCGAACAGTGCGATTTGGAAGTCCATATCGACGTAGTGAGCACGCGTCACATCATTGCGGCCGGCACAATCCCCCAGCTCATCAAGGTGGTGCTTCACTCGGGATCGGGCGCCGGGGCTCCATCGGCTCGCTGCTCGGACCACGATTGCTCCCAAGGCACGCCGGGCCATATAGGTCTCCGACACATCATCGAGGGAGGGAATTCGCACAACCACGGAATCGGATCGGGCGGCGGTGACTAAACCATCTTCCGTGAGAGCGCGGACGGCAGCTCGAATGTCCCTCACAGGGGCACCAAGCAAGCGATTTAGAGTAGAGAGAGAAATTTCGCTTTCTCCGGAAAAAAATCCGTCCACCAGCCCTTGGCGGATTGCTGAAAGTATATCTTCAGCCAATATGTTTTCAGCCCCCTGTGCCTCATGGGCGATTGAACCCATCATGGTGGGCACATTGCGGTCAACCGTCCACGAAAAGGGGCTTCGCCCGCTGTGGTACCAGCGGCGTATGCGCCATTCCAGGTCGGTCAACGTCTCACCGTTTGGCACTTCCGGCAGGAGGTCCAATGCGCCTGCGAGTTTCTGCCATGCCCAGGAATCGGCAAAGTGAACCGCCGTGCGCAGGCCGGCAGGAACCGCAAAGCCGGCACTGACCACAACTGTGGCTTCTTGAATGATGCTGCGCCCGCTGGACTCCAGCGATGACCACAGGTCGAGGCAGTCGTCTGCGCGGTTCGGTTCCCGCACAACGCTTCGAAGCAGGTCAGCCGCCAGCACCGTCCGGAGCCGCCTTTTGCTGTTGGTCGTCAGGCTGGCCGGGTAGCGCAGACGCGACGCGCGGGAGGGAATTAGCACGAGGCATGACCCCTCTGGTCCAACAGCGAATCCGACCAAGACCATTTGCCGATCCGCAAGTATTTCTCTTAGCGACCCGACTTCCTGGGCGGGCGCAGCAAGCTCCTTCCACGTCCGCGCCACGAACGACTGGCTCAGGCCGACGGCGTCCGCAACCTGGCGGCTGGAACTCTTGGTTGCCTGCATCCAGATCGGTGCCGTCAGAACGGCGCGCTTGAGCTCCAAGCGATCATCTCAACTCCCCATGAGGCCAGTTTAGGGAAGCGGCGTCCTGACTCACAGACTCATTTCATCAAGGTTTCTCCTCGGAGGTATTCCCATCTTTCCGGCCGCTGCCAATCATGGAGACCAATGATCCGGCACTCCGAAACACACGGACCGCCACCCTAAATTCCAAGGAGAGCAAAATGTACGATGTCGCCATCATTGGCGGAGGTCCGGCCGGTCTGGCCACGGCATACAACCTTGAGCGCGCAGGCCAGAAGGTGGTCTTACTGGAAGAAACCGGACGACTTGGCGGGCGTGCGAAAACAGTGGACATCCACGGGGAGCCGGTGAACATGGGGGCGATGTTCGTGTACGCCGGCACCGCCTCACACGAGTTGGCAGTCGAACTGGGCGTGGCGTTGGAGCCGTTCGAACCAACAACTTTCGGGATCCACGTCAACGGGGAAACCGTAGTCTCCACCAACAATGATGACTTGGTTGAACGGCTTCCTCTCACAGAAGAGTCACGCAACGAGCTCCGGGCCTTCATCGACCGGGCAACTTCGGAATACTACGCAAATACGGTAGATGGCCAGCTTCGCCCGTCCACGCCGGGATTTGGTGAAGAATCTGCCCAGTCGCGAATCTGCGACCTGCCTCAAGACGTCCAGGAAATACTTATCGCGGCCATTCGCGGTGGCTCTGTAGCTCACCCTTCCCAGCTCAGCGCAACCTATGCCTTAAGGTACTTCGCCAGTTACCTGGTCAAAGAAAAGAAGAACCGCGTAGTCTCCCTGAGGGGTATGGAAGCAATCCCTGCTGCGCTGGCCAGCTCACTGCAGTCCACCGAAGTCCGCTTGCACCACCGCGTAGAGACCATTCGCCAGGATGCTGAAGGCCTGTGGAACATAAAAGCCTGTGCCGAGCCGCACCTAAGTGCCCCAGTCAACCAAGGAACCGGGGCTGCGGCTGAAACATGGAACGCAACCTCGAGGCACATCATCATGGCCGTCCCCGCTCCCCGGATCGCCGCCATGGTGCAGTTGCCGGAATGGAAGAGCAAAGCACTGGAGGCCGTGCAGACTCCCGGTTCGACCGAGCTCGGAGCGGTTGTGGACATCAGCACGCCGGAACTGTCCGGTATCGACGACTGGTCCTTCATCGTCACCGCCGGCCGTCTGTTCGATGTAGTGATTAATCCGAGGCCTGGACGCAAGGACGGTACCGCCCAGTTTGTCTGCTATGGCAATTCAGCCGGATACATCGAGGAAGCCGATGATTCGGCCTCGGGCGTGCTGGAACAGTGGCTGGAGGAGTTTCTTAAGGTGGCACCCCAACTTCGGGGACGGATCCTTGGGGCCAGCATCCAGTCCTGGCGCCACTGCTTTTCTTTGCTGACACCGACTCGCGCCGCAGCACTTCCCCAGCTTCAAGCGCCCGTCGACGGCACCCTGCACTTTGCCGGTGACTACTCTTCCGAGACTGCCGGCACCCATGGAGCGTACTCAGAGGCTAAACGAGTCACCCAAGAGATCCTGCGGTCTGTTCCGACCGCAACGTACTGACAGAACGCTTCAAAAGACCCTATTGCATTAATCATTCAATGATGTATTCTTTAGATGTGATTGAGGCCACAGCCTAGTGCGGCTCTCATCACACCACCCCCCCAAAGTGAGCGCGGCTGGGAAGCCACCCATGCGTCAGCTATTTGAAGGAATCGAAAATGGGCTTAAGTTTTGGTACCAAAGCTCCCCCAACCGCCCTCTCCGGCGAGGTTGAGGTCTCCGGGCTTGGCAAGAAATACGGCGTCATCGAGGTGCTGAAGGACGTCAACCTCTCCATGGCCGAGGGCGAGGTAGTGTCCGTCATCGGACCTTCCGGGGCTGGAAAGAGCACCTTCCTGCGGTGCTTGAACTACCTCGAAAAGCCCAGTTCGGGGACGATCGCGATCGGCGGGGCCCGTGTTGTTGCTGGCGAAAAACTGCCGGACAAGACCAGCCTGGATCACCTGCGTCGAGTCACCGGAATGGTCTTCCAGAGCTTCAACCTGTTCCCCCACCTCACCGTGATGGAGAACATCACTCTTCCGCAACGGAAGGTGCTGGGCTCAAGCAGGGAACAAGCCGAAGAAGTTGCCAATCAACTCCTCAGGCGGGTCGGGCTCCCCGAAAAGGCCAAGGCCTACCCTGCCCGGCTTTCTGGAGGGCAACAGCAACGCATTGCCATCGCACGTGCACTCGCGCTATCGCCGAAAGTTATGCTCTTCGACGAACCAACCTCCGCTCTGGACCCCGAGATCGGCCTTGAAGTACTCGCGGTCATGCGCGACCTCGCCGACGAAGGCATGACGATGCTGGTGGTCACCCACGAGATGCACTTCGCCAGTGATGTGTCGGACCGCATCATGGTGATGGGCAACGGCGGCGTCCTTGAGATCGGCCCCAGCCAGCAGGTGATGTCGGAACCGCAGAATGAGCGAACCCGGCAGTTCCTCAAGGCCGTACTGGACAGGTGACCCGGCCATGATCATGGAACTTCTGACTTCGATCGCCCGGGGCGTCGGACTCACCCTTTACGTCACCGGCGCTTCTTTGCTGATCGGCGGGATCATCGGCCTGGTCCTCGTAGGCGCCGCACGTTCCCCCATCGGCATCATCCGCGGTGCAGCAACTCTGTACATCAACATCGTCCGGGTCATCCCGCCGATCACTTGGCTCTTCCTGATCTACTTCGGCTTGCCCCAGTATGCCCTGCGGCTCTCCACCCTTCAGGCAGCCATCGTATGCTTCTCCATCATCGCTTCGGCCTTCATGGCCGAGATCTACCGCTCGGGGCTGCTCAGCATCCCCGATGGCCAGCGCGAAGCCGCCCACGCCCTCGGACTGGGCAGCATCACCACCGTGGGACACATCATCACCCCCCAAGCATTCCGGGTAGCCCTGCCAGCCATCGCGACCTACGGCATTGGCCTCCTCAAGGACTCGGCCCTGGCTTCAACCATCGGTGTCCGCGAGATCACCTACTACGCACAACAAAGCGCGAAACAAACGCATGAAGGCCTGCTCTCGTTCGTCGTCGCCGGAGCGCTCTACATCATCATCAGCCTGGTTGTCGCCCTCGTGGCACGCCGAGTCGACCTCAAACTGCGCAGAAAGATCGGAGTGGCCTGATGGACTTGCTCACGCAATGGCTCGGCTGGATGCCGAACCTCGCACCAGGCCTGGTCATCAGTCTCCAACTGACCGGACTCGCACTGCTCATTGGCTTCCCCTTCGGCCTCCTACTGGCCGTGATGGCCGAAGCAAAATTCCTCCCCTTCCAGTGGATCTCCTTTGGCTTCGTGGAAATCGGACGCGGGCTGCCTGCACTGGTGCTCCTGTACCTGTTGTACTTCAGCCTCCCTGATGCCGGCATCACCCTGACATCCCTGACGACGGCCATCATCGCCCTCAGCTGGAACACCGGCGCTTACGCCTCGGAATACTTCCGGGCCGGACTTGCCGCCGTCCCGCTGGGACAAAAGGAAGCAGCCATCACCTCCGGACTCACCGGCTGGACAGGGTTCCGCATCGTCATCCTCCCCCAGGCGCTCAGAATCTCCACACCACCTTTGGCCGGACTCGCCGTCCTGGTCTTCCAAGGCAGCGCATTGGCCTTCGTCATTGCCGTTCCCGAACTGATGTCAAAAGCATTCGAAATTGGCTCCATTACTTTCGAATACCTCAGTGTCTACACACTCACCGCGGTGATCTACGGATCCCTGACCCTGGTCTTCCTAGGCCTGGTCCGGCTACTGGAACTGCGTCTGGGACGCCATCTGCTACGCAACTGATTTGTTCCGTTCACACCATTGGGGACCCTCCCCGACAACCCCAGCAAAGAAAGAGAAACCAATGTCACGAATTCCCCGTCCCCTCGTGCGCGTGCTTTCCGCCGGCACCGTCGCCGGCATGCTCGCCATGTCCCTCGCCGCCTGCGGCGGCAGCGAAGCAGCCAGTAGCTCCGACTGCACACCAGCCCACGCAGACCTCAAGACCATCACCGAAGGTGAGCTCACGGTCGCCAGCTATGACTACGCACCGGCCACTATCCTCAGCGGGGAGAACGTCACCGGCATGGAGGGAGACCTGATCGCCGAGATCGCAAAACTCGAATGCCTCAAGGTCACCGTCAGCACCTCCGGCGGCGCCGGAGCAGTCATTCCGTCGGTGCAATCCAAGCGCGTCGACATCGGCTCGGGAAACTGGCTGCGCACCAAGGAACGGACCAAGATCGTCTACATGAGCACGCCGCTGTGGAGCGATCCTCAGGCCATCGTCTCCAAGACGGGCCTCACGAGCGACGACCTTGAAGGCAAAATGATCGGCTCCGTCGCAGGCAACCTCTGGAACGACAGCATGTCGAAGTGGCTCGGAGACAAGTTCAAGATCTACCAGGACGACGAGTCCATCTACTCAGACCTTAAGGCGGGCCGTATTGATGCTTTGGTGGCATCTTCGGCATCAGCAAAATACCGTTTCAAGGACGCCCCTATCGAGGGAGCCACAGTGGTGGATGTGAAGCCCAACGCAAACGTCCCGCAGTTCGCCGCTGTTGGCCAGGTCATGATGCCTTCAGCGCTGGACAACGACGCCCTCGGTAAGGCACTGGACGAGGACATCAAAACGCTCCGCGAAAACGGCACCATCAAGAAGATCCTCGAGAAGTACGGGATCGACCCCTCCGTTGGCGAGCCGGGCGAACCCAGCGAACTGTAACTCCATCGCACTGGACCAGGGCGGCGTCGGGTATCTACCCGGCGTCGCCCTTCTCGTCGGCCCGGGGAGTGACCAGCGGCCCCAATCCCCCGAACCCTTTGTTGTGGTCGTCGCCTGCAGCACGTGGCAGCATTCAGCCGAATCCACCGGGCACAAGCGGGAAGATGATCGTCGCCGTAGGCTCCCCGCCAGTCCCGAGGCATAGAAAATTCGACCACGGTCAAGACGACGGGTCGAAGGAGTGGCCTTTTAGATCCAGCTAACCGGCTGGAACCTCAGCGCTCGGAATCAATCAGCAGGCACTGAATGGCCGCCGTGGGGCCTCAAGAATATCTCTTGCCCGCGGCACCGGATTCAGAGGAAGCATCGATGATCGGCAGAGGTCCCGTGGGTTCAGGGACACCCGGCATGTGACGCACAGGGCGCAGGCGGATAAGTGCGACAGCGGAGATGAGAAACCACACAATGTTGGAAACCACCGAAGGCCAGGCCTCGTGAAAGGCGCCGTTGATGATGAACGCGCAAGCCCCTAGGAGGTTTGCGGTCTGAAAGGCCCTACCGGCCTTGAGCCAGACCATGGACACTGACAGGAATGCGCCAAGTATCGCTGCCGCTCCCACCCAGCCGGCTGCTTCGAACAGCAATTCCATTGTTACCTCTTGTGGGAAGCCGACTATTTCGAATCCGAGCTGGTTACTTCGTAGTGGAAGCCGGTGCGTTCTTCGAGAGCCCAGGCTTCGTAAAACTCCGCCTTTTCGAACAGCTTCCGCCCCTGGGTCAGGGTTTGGAGCCAGAGAATGGATCCGTCCTCCGTCACTGCGTCGACGTATCCCCGGCACACCGAAAGTCCCTGTTGCCGTACTTCGACGCTGGTTCCTGTGAGCAGAGTCCAGTCCCTGATGTGCCGTTGATCCATGGTTGGCTTCCTTTTTGATGGGTTACGGAAGCGGCCGCGCACCCTGTGATGGGTACACGGCCGCTCTTTGGGGCGAGCTGATTTAGCCCCGGTTGTACATGACGTGCTTGGTCCTGGAGAAGTCCTCCAGGGCGTAGATGGACAGATCCCGACCGTAGCCGGAGCCCTTGAAACCGCCCCACGGCACTTCATTGGCGATGACCAGGTGGGAGTTCACCCACACGGTGCCGAAGTCGAGGCGCCGCGGCACCGAAAGTGAACGCGAGGCATTGTTGGTCCAAACCGATGCCGCCAAACCGTAAACGGTCTCGTTGGCGCGCGTGATGGCTTCCTGATCGGTGCTGAAAGTCTCCACGGACACCACCGGCCCGAAGATCTCGGTGTACGTGATCGGGGCGCCAGCGGGGACATCGGTCACCACGGTCGGTTCGATGAAGTATCCCGGTCCTTCCAAGGCGTTGCCGCCGACGGCGAAGGTGTGGCCTTCCTTCCGGACATCGGCCAGTGCTTCCAGGACCCTCTCGTAGTGGGCTTTAGAGATCATGGAACCGATTTCGACGTCGTCTCCCGCGCCGGGTGCCCCGATGGAAATCTCGCTGATTTCCCGGACCAGGAGCTCAGTGAACTTTTCTGCCACGGATTCGTGGACGAGGACACGGCACGCCGATCCGCATTCCTGGCCGCCGTTCCAGAAGCCCGCCTCGCGGACGCCCTTGGCAGCGGCAGCGAGGTCGGCGTCGTCGAAAACCACCACGGGGGCCTTGCCGCCGAGTTCCAGGTGCACGCGCTTGACGGTGGAGGCGGCGTTCGCGGCAACCTTCTGCCCGCTGCCGACGCTTCCCGTAATGGCTACCAGGTCCACATCGGGGTGTTCGGAGAGGCGGTTGCCCACCACGCGACCCGGACCGGTGACGATATTGACGACGCCGGCAGGCACCTCGCCGGCGATGAGCTCAGCGAGCTTCAAGGTAGTCAGCGGCGTCTGCTCGGAGGGCTTCAGGACAAGGGTGTTGCCGGCGGCCAGGATGGGCGCGATCTTCCAGACGGCCATCAGCAGCGGGTAGTTCCACGGCGTGATGACACCGACCACACCTACCGGCTCGCGGAAGACCACGGAGGTGTGGTTGTCCGCGTAGTCGCCTGCGCCCAGAGCGGTGTAGGCCCTGGCGGCACCGGCGGAGAAGCGGAACGTGTCGATGGCACTGGAGATGTCGTCTTCGGCGACGGCGGAAGGCTTGCCGGTGTTGGCCGCTTCCAGGTTCTCCAGCAGCTCGCGGTTGGACTCGACGATGTCCGCGATCCGCAGCAGGGCGGCGGAACGGTCTTTGGGCGTCTTAGCCGCCCACTCCGCCTTCGCCGCGACGGCAGCTGCCACAGCGGCGTCGACATCTTCCAGGGTGCCGGCCGGCACCTGGGTGATGACTTCTTCGGTAGCCGGATTGACGACGTCGACCGTTGCGTCAGAGGTGGAGGCGACGAACTCGCCTCCGATGAACTGCCCGAACGGTGGAAGGGACGGTGCCGGGAGGGTTCCTTCACGACGGACGCTGAAAACGGACGTTTCTGTAGTGGTCATGGCGTTCTCAATTCCTTTGTTTGGTGGCTACTTGGCAGCAGCGGCTGCGGACTTTTCGTTCTGGTGCTCCCAGAAGTCGGCGCCGTCGATGCCCAGGGCCTTCGGATCGAAAGTGGGATCGAGGCCGAGCTTCCGTTGCCGTTCGTAGTCCAGGTAGATCTTGCGGACCAGCGGGAACAGGAATACCAGGCAGATCAGGTTGACCCAGGCGATAAGGCCGAGCCCGATGTCTCCGGCCGCCCACATGAGTTTGGCGTTGACGATGGATCCGATGAACACGATCGCCAGGGTTCCGATCTTCAGGACGTTCTTCCAACCGTGCCCGGTCCGACCATCCAGCAGGTACAGCAGGTTGGAGTTGGCCACGTAGAAGTAGGCCAGGAGGCAGGTGAAACCGAAGAGCAAAACCGCGACGGCGACGAAGCCCGCGCCCCAGCCCGGCAGCATCGTGTCGATGGCTTCCTGGACCCAGTTGGCACCCACGGGAACACCCGGGATGTTGTTGACGAGGAATCCGCCGGCGCCGTCGGAGACGTTGTACTTGCCCGAGACCACCATCATGAGTCCGGTCGCCATGCAGATGAGCAGCACGTCAATGTAGATGCTGAACGTCTGGACCAGGCCCTGCTTGCCGGGGTGGGAGGTGCGCGCTGCAGCTGCGGCGAACGTTGCTTCACCCAGGCCGTTGGAGGAGGCGAAGACCGCCCGCCGGACACCCCAGGCTACTGCCGCTCCAGCGATGCCACCCATGACAGGGTGGATGCCTACGGCGGACTGGAAGATCAGGACAACGGCCTCGGGGACCTTGTCCACGTTGATGGCGATAACGGCCAAGGCCAGCAGGAGGTAGCCGATGGCCAGGACGGGAACCAGTCCCTGGGTGACCTTGACGACGCGGGTAGTACCGCCGATGATCACCAAACCGATCAACACGGTGACAAGGATGGCCGGGGCCCACCTGGGCAGGCTGAACGCTTTCTCCGCGCTGGCCGCGATGGTGTTGACTTGGAGGCCCGGGAAGACGAACCCATAGCCGATCACGCCCAGGACCGCGACGATGGCGCCGACCTTGGGAAGCTTCAGCCCGTACTTGATGTAGTACGGCATGCCACCGATGTCCTCATTGGCCTTCTTGCGGTCTTCGTCCAGGACCTGGCGCTTGAAGGCCTGGGACAGGGTAGCTTCCGCGTAACCCACGGTGCAGCCGACCAGCCCGGTGATGGCCATCCATACCAATGCTCCGGGCCCTCCGGCGCTTACCGCGGTTGCGACACCGGCGATGCTGCCAACGCCGACGCGGCTGGCCAGTGCGAGAACCAGTGCCTGGAATGAGGACAAGCCCCCGTCGCCGTCCTGGGTCTCCTTGAGTTGACGCAGCATGTCCGGAATCCTCCGGAACTGGATGCCCTTGGTGGCTACCGAATAGGCGATACCCAGGCCAAGGACAACGTAGGCCATGGGCGCCCAGACCGCGTCGGAGACGCTTGAGAGGAACTCCGTAAAGTCGAAGTCAGCCATGCCTTATCCGATGTTCTGTTTGAGCGAGGACAGCTTGGCCAGCGCCTGCTCGACCTTGGCGAGGTCATCGGCGTCGAGCCCTGCCGTCGGCCGCCGCGGCGATCCGGCCGGAAGGCCGGTCAGCGTGAGACCGGCTTTGACGGCCGGGATGAACGGTACGGTCAGCAGCGCGTCGATCACCGGGTAGACGGCGTTCCACAGCTCACGGGCACCGGCAAGGTCACCCTCGGCGATCCGTTTGGTGACAGCCACGATTTTGTCGGGGACCACGTTTGCTGTGCCGGCCATGACGCCAGCTGCACCTTCCGCGAGGGCGCTGTAGAGGTAGGCGTCCCAGCCGATGAAGGTGCCGATGACGTCGCTGTGGTGGTGAATGAGCTGCAGTGCCTGCTCCCAGTTGGCGCTGGAGTCCTTGATGTAGAGGATGTTCTCTACCTCCTCGGCCAGAGCTCGAACAGTGGCCGGATCCAGATTGACGCCGGTGACAGGCGGGATGTTGTAGAGCATCACCGGGATGCTGACCGAGCGTGCCACGTCCTTGATGTACGTAACAGTCTCTTCCAAGGAGAGCGGTTCGTAGTACGGGGTGATGAGCATCAGCACGTCGGCGCCGAGTTGCTCGGCGGCCTTGGACAGGCGGATCGCCTCAGCCGTGGAGGTGGCGCCGGTGTTCGCGATGACCGGGACGCGACCGTTGGTGTGCTCAACCACGGTCTTGATCAGCAGCAGTCGCTCCTCGGAGGACAACGCGCCCACCTCGCCGGTGGAGCCTGCGGCAACGACGCCATCGACGCCGGCGTCGATCGAGCGGTCCACGATCTGGCGCAAGGTGGCGACGTCAATGGTCTCGTCCTGGTTGAACGGGGTGGAGAGAGCGGTCAGTACGCCGCGGAGCTCCTTGGACATTGGGTGTTCCTCTTTCGGTAGGGGTAGCTGTAGCGCTAAGAGTTGTGGGGATCAGGCGACGGCCGACAGGCCGGAGTTCGGGGATGCCTGGCGGTGCGTGGCCAGGACACTGGCAGCTTCCTGGGCGGCCGAGAAACCAGTGGTGATGGAGCTTTCTGTGTAGAGCGTGCCCAAGTAGTCACCCGCCAGGAAGACGCGGTTTGTTCCGCGCATCAAGGTGGACTGGAGTTTGGCCCGGCCAGGGAAGCAGTACGGGGAAGCGACTTTCCAACGGTCAGTCTGGGCTTCGACCACGCTGTCCGCAAAGCCATGGCCGAGCACCTGATCGAGGTCGGCAAGGTGGGTTTGGATGACTTCCTCGTCGCTCTTGTCCAGCAGGGCCTTGCCCAGACTTGCCGGCGAGAAAGTCATGATGCTGCCGCCGGGCTTGCGGACTGATTCGGTGCCTCGCACGATGCTCGCCTGATTCAAGGCGATGGCAAAGGAACGTTTGGGGGCTGCGATCGCATAAATGTCATCCCATGGACGGGCCGAGGTTTCGTTGGTCAGGAACGCGGTGCTGACGTGCGGGCCGTACTTGATCTGGCTGAGCGCGCCCCGGAGGTCTTCAGGAAGATCCACGCCAACTTTGTGCGACACATCCGCTGTGGTGGCTAGCACCACCGTGCGGGCTTCCACTTCCAGCTCCTTGCCGCCTTGGGTGTAGCGGACCAAAACTGAGTCCTTCTTGTGCACCACTTCGTTGACGGTGGCGCCAAGTTGGACCCGCTCACCCAGCGCAGCGGCAATGGACTCCGTCAGAGTGGACGGCCCACCGACGATTCCCTGGCTGAGGCCCTGCCCGATCCCGAGCACAAGGCTGAAATAGCCGATGCCGGCACCGGCCGAGATTTCGTCCATGTCCCCGGCTGAGCGAGTCACTGTGGTCTTGAACAGAGCGGCGGCGTCCTCTGAGAGGTCACCGATGAAATCCTGGAACGACTTGTTGTTTTCAAAGTCGTAGATGCGCTGCTGGCGCATGGCGCCGGATTCGCCGGCACGTTTGCGGACCACTCCGGTGTACTTGGCCACTCCGCTGACTACCTTGATGCCTGCCTTCAGCGTGTCTATGCGCGAAGACAGGGACATCGGGATGCGGAACGGGTATGTGGCGATGTGTCCTTCGCGGATGAACTTGCCGTTCATGGACAAGGCCTGCAGGGATCCCGGAATCTGGACAGCTGTGACGCCCACTTCGCCCAGCAGGGAGTCCGTGGAGGACCCGGCGCCTGCGAAGACGTGTCCGCCCCAGTTCAGCCAGTAGTTACCGCGGCGTTCCGAGCGGATGCGACCACCGACGCGGTGTTCAGACTCGAGCACCAGAGTGTCCCAGTACCGCAAGCGCCACGCTGCTGAGAGTCCTGCGAGGCCGCCGCCGACAATTACTACGTCTTTCATAGGAATGAACTTTCTTCTTCGAGGGATCGCTGTCCACGGTCCCGCATGCTGTCTTCCTCGGCAGCTGGAGATCGGTTGGCGCCATGTCTGGTGAGGTAGGTATGCGGTACATCCCAGGTGCTTGTGTGCCTGGTCACAACTAAAAGATACATCATTGTATGATTAATGCAATAGGTCTTTTGGGTAAAAAAATGCCCGCTCGGCAGAATCTGCCAAGCGGGCGGGACGAGTAGGTTTCTACGTCCTGAGAGTGATGAGCTTCCAAGGGAGCCTGGCTGGGTTCCCCGGGGAAACGTCGACTGAGCGATCCACGCGTTGCATGTCTTCCTCTACGAAGAGTGTTCCGGAGGCTATGCGGGCGTTGTTCGACGCGATGACGCGACCTGTCGGACCGAGGAGGACCACGGTGGGATCCTGGAGTTGGAGTGCCCGGAGGAAAACGCCTTCAAGCTTGGCAAGGGTTAGGTCGCACCCGAGGACATGCGTTCCTTGAGGCGTTGCGGCCGGAACACACAGAGTGATGATGTTGACATTGATGCCCCCGATATCGACGTAAGGCCCCACAGCAAGGGGACTGCCGTTAGCGGTGGTCACCGCAAACCATTCGCGGGTGGTGTAGTCGTAGTAGTTCAACGACTCCGGGTTGAGGTCGTGCGTGACCCAGCGCGGCTCTCCCCCAGCCTGTGCAGCTCTCCACCACTCAAGCCACAGAGGCGCCTCGGGAAGGCTTCCGGGTGCGTACGCAATGCCGGCCCCAACAATCAGCGCCGAGTGCCGGTTAATGAAAGCCGCCAGGTCCTGCTTGAGGAAAGCATAGGCACTCCGCCGTGGCACATCTGCCACCCGATCCGCGACGCCTGAAACCGTCGCGGCAATTTTTTCCAGATCATTGAAAACGGCGCCCACACTCGAAGAGATTGCTTCCGCTGTCCGTTCGAGAGCTTCATCCACTGCTGCCACGTTATGCACTTTCGTCGAACTCCATCGTCAATCGGAGGTGCTGCGCTATCAGGTACTCGGTCTCGGTCCGGGAATGCAGCTCCGCGGCGACCGCTGCCGCATCGGCATCACGTGCCCGGATCGCCTCCAGAATGGCCAGGTGTTGCGCCTCCAGGACCTCCTGGCTGTCAGCCTGTGCAGGATGGCTCCACCAGAGTGTCATCAACTCCGCCTCCAGCTGCAGAGAAGCCGAGGTCAAGCGGCTCGATTGGGCGGCAACACTAACCGCAACGTGAAAACGGCTATCCACCCGCCGCCTGGTGCGCTCGTCCTTCGTATCACGATGTCTTTGAACCAAATCCTCAAGATGAGCGACGTTCTGGGCGTCGGCACGGCTGGCCGCCAGTCTGGCAGACATCGAAGAAACAGCGGCCCCAAGGTCGCCCAGGTCACGCAGTGATTCGGTGCTGGCGTCCCTGAGTTTCCGCTGGAGCTGGTTGTCCGTCAGATCGATCTGGCCCCGGATGACGCTCCCGCCGCTCCGGCCCCTGCTGGTTTCAATCAGGCCCTTAGTGCGCAACGCAGCGAGGGACTGACGAAGGGTGATAGGGGAAATGCCCAACTCTGCGGCCAAGACCGATTCCGTGGGGAGCCGGTCCCCTTCCGTGAGGATGCCCATGAGGATGGCGGTTTCAATCTGGTAGGACACCTGATCCGCCCGGCCGAGTCCTTCGGGCTCACTTCCCCGGAGGAGGAGCAGGAGATCCAAGGCGCGGGTAGAGAGTGCCGTGCTCTCCATGGCAAACCCTCCTGTGAATGATGCCGGCGCAGGGCTGAAATCCTACGCTATTACCTTGAATTTTTACACATTTAGGATGCATTGGTAACAGCTTGGACGGCGCGCCTCAACGTGGAGTCGAAAAGTTCTGGCGAGGCGAAGCACTTCTTCTTATTGCCCCATATGAGGCGGACGATTGTGTATGCAGTCGTAAGGAGTGAACAATGTCAGACGCGGAACAGTCAACCTCTGATCTCATCGATGCCTCAGAGGCAAACAAGCGACGGTTTTTGATCAGGATGGTCACCGTTCTGATTGGCGGCATGGTCTTGGACGGTTACGTCCTGGGCATCATCGGACCCGTGTCGGGGAGAATGGCCGATGACCTCCAGCTCGATGCGTTCTGGCAGGGTCTCATAGCCGCAGCCGCCCTTATCGGCATCCTGATTGGATCGCCGCTCGGCGGCTATGCCTCCGACAAATGGGGACGAAAGCCCATCTTCATGTTCGACATCGGACTGTTCGCGATCGCCTCAGGAATGCAGTTCTTCGTCGACTCAGCCATGCTACTCATCGTGGTGCGCTTGCTGATGGGCATCGCTATTGGCACAGAGTACGCGGTTGGATGGCCGATGATGGCGGAGTTTTCTCCAACCCATCTACGCGGCAAACTCATGGCCGCCATGGGCATCGCCTGGTACGGCGGTTTCATGATCGCGTTCCTGATCGGCCACTTACTGAACGAGTACACCGACCTAAGTTGGCATTTCATTCTTGGCACCAGCACGTTCATAGCTGTTGCCATATTCCTTGGCCGCCTCGGGATGCCCGAGTCACCACGATGGCTGTGGAGCGTCGGCCGCAAAGACGAGGCCCAGGCCCTTGCCACCAAGTATCTGCCGGACGATGCCCTGGACGACGTACGTCACGAAGACGTCCGCAAAGGCAGCTTCGGAATGCTGTTCTCCAAGCAGTACTGGCGCTCAACCCTCTTCATTTCCGGTTTCTGGTTCTGCGCCGTGACACCCTACTTCGCCATTGCCACCTTCGCGGACAGCGTCCTGGAACAGTACGGCCTGGCCGGCGGTCTCGCCGGCGGAGTCGGGCTCTCCGCGATCGCCCTGGCCGGAGTCATCGTCACCTTCCTGCTCATCGAAAAAGCAGGGCGCCGCACGCTGACCGTCCCTCCCCAATGGCTCTGTACTGTAGTCCTCGCCATCATCGGGCTGTGGGCTGGCGCCCCGGCTATCGCCGTGCTCATCCTCTTCCTGGTGTTCTCCTTCTTCAACGCCGGCTACAACACCCTCACCAACGTCTACCCCGGAGAAGTCCTCCCCACCGAAATCCGCGGCATCGGAACCGGGTTCGCCGCCGCCGTTAGCCGGGTGGGAGCAGGCATCGGCATCTTCCTCATGCCCATGTCCATGGAATCCCTGGGGCCAGGCCCCACGATGCTGATCGCTGCCGCAGTCGCCCTGGCCGGGGCAGGCCTATCCCAGTGGCTGGCCCCGGAAACGAAGGGAAAAACACTGACCGAGACCGCGGCCGGCTACGCGCACTAGGCATCTAACCGAAACCCGCAGGACTCCTATCACGCGGCAAGGACAAGTCGCCACGGAACGCCTCGACGTTCACATCCAGGCGCAGGCGCTCTCGGCGTCGCCGACGCTGGCAGTATGAAGGACAGAAGAGGCAGACGATTCCTCCCTCAAAGCACCCGGTCAACACTGTCGACTGAGCTCTTACGTCGCCGCGGTGCTAAAGATGGCGCTTGCGAACGGGCGTCATGTCGCTCGGGCCATTTCAGGCGATGAGTAGATGCAGGTCCAATAAGGGCAGGCAATGGCTGTGAGACGGATGCAGGTGTGGATAATGTCCACACCTCGTTTAGCCTGACAAAGCCTCAACCAACTAAGTGTCCTCACTCACTACGAGCCGACATCAAGCTTTCGGACGAACGAGCCCGAAAGTCATGTTGTGCTCAGCACCCCTACCAATGAACAGGTGTAGGCCAACCACGACCCACCCGACGAATTGCGGGAGGAACGCATAAGCCCATCTCAAAGCCAGCGGACGGCCCACCAGCCACGACCCTGAACCCGCTCCCCCACAACTGAACAGACCAACCGGCGGCCAGGCACAAGCCGGCACCACATCAGAGGGTTCTGTCAACAATTGTCAACATGTTAAAGCAAAAACCCCCTCTGAGGGGGGCATGCCGTGCCCGAGGTGGGACTCGAAACGGGATTCCGGGGCTGGGAACACTGGGATGAGGCGGAAACAAGCGGAATTCGGGGCAGTTCGGTGGCTATACGGGACAATACGAAGCAAGAAGTGTGGACATCGTCCACACCCCCATCCCGTTGCTTCAATGGCCCTGGCCGGACTGCAGTCGGGGCTAGCGCGAGACCAGATGCTGGGAAAGCAGCGCGGCGGAGTCCCGCAATTCAACAATTCCTTCGGCCACACCGACCACCAGGTCGAAGCCCTCATCAGTCGTGAAGTCATGACGGTAACCGTTGATCCACAACAACAGAACCATGAGCGTCCAGGCGATACGCCTTTTACCGTCAAAGAGCGGATGGAAGCGGGCCACCGACTCCAGCAACGCGGCCGCCTTCATCGCCAATTCCGGATAGGCCTCAGCGCCCATGACTGTTATCGCTGGCCTGGCCAATGCCGAGGCGAGCAGGCCCACATCGCGGATGTGTAACCCGTACCGGTCGATTACCTGCAGTGCGTCCTCAATGCCAAGGTACGCGGTCACGCGTCCTCAAGGCGGGTCAGCAGCTCGGCGTCATGGCCCATAACGAAATCAAGGCCCGCACTAATCTCACGCCGGCGCGCGCGGCGCTGCAAGACAAGCTCGGCACCCTGCAAGAGCAACGCCGACTTGGACGTATGTTCCTCGGCCGCGAGCTTCTCCAGCCGACGATCGAGGTCTTCCGGGACACGGAGATTCATTGCCATGCCATTTTGGTACCAAAACGGTACAAACGATTGGGAGACACCCAACTTACATTTACCAGCCCGCGGATGCGACCCCGCGCGCACCGGAGATGTCACGCTCGAGCTATATCAATAATGGCCAACCCACATGAGAGGGAACATTGTCGGCGGAGATTGTCCCGAAGCTCAGGAACTGCTGGAAGACCTAATCCGTGATGCGAGAAAAGTAGCGCTTTCGACCAACCCGAACACCCATCTAGCACGATTCGATCGCGGCGTCTTCGAACGCTGCATCAGCGTCATCCATGCAGCCCGGGTCCTCGTGTCAGCTGGCCACTGGGAAGCAGCCACATCTCCCGTTCGTCAGCTCTACGAAATCGTCCTCAACATGGAACATCTCAACACCTATCCCGACAGAGAACTCGCCGCTATCAAGTTCATCCGATTCGGGAGCCTGCAGGAAGCCCTGGCAACCCTCGCCAACCTCGAGTACGAGCATGAACGAGGCGAACAAATTCAGTTGAAACGGGTCCTCGACATCAAGCAAGCCCTCGACGGGGAAACTTACGCCGAATTTCGTGCCAAACCTCGACGGGACGGTTCGCCCCAATGGCAGCAGAATTGGTGCGGCAAGAACATCGCAGAGCTAGCACGGGAATCGACAAATCGACTTCACCATGTGAACTACAAGCTCCTCTACTCCGCATGGTCCGAACAGACACACGGATCCCCTGGCGCATTGCTCCCGCGAATCATGGACAGCATCTATCCCAACAGGATCGACCCTAACCGAGACGAATCTGGCGCGGAAATGCGAGTGATCCTGATGTCCATGGTCCTCCTTCGCGAAGTATGGACCCTGCTGCCCGGAATCCCTCCACTCGACCCAGCCACCTCGCAGGAACAGGCACTTCGCATGAACATCCTCATGGAGGCAGGCAAAGCCGACGGCAAACCATCCATCATGGCCTTCGACCTTTAAGGTGCCCAGATTCTGAGCCGACAACAGCGAATATGTCCTAGCCGAAGCAGGACTACGCCCGACCGTTGGGAAGGGCCGGCCGTGGAGAATCCTTTTCTGAACTGAATAACAGCGCTGCCGTGCGCTTGGACAATTTCAAATGTCGCCAGGTGGACCGTAGTCGACTCCTTCCCAGAACGACATGGCGGGCGCGAAATGGCGATCCCGCAGGGAGCCGAGGGACCGCCATTTCGATGTATGCAGAGCTCCTAGTTAGACGGGAAGTTGTACGAGGCTCCCGAGGCGTGGTTGGTTTCCGGCCAGCGGGAGGTGATGACCTTCCCGCGGGTGTAGAACGAGACACCCTCGGGCCCGTAAATGTGCTTATCGCCGAACAATGAAGCCTTCCAGCCACCGAACGAGTAGTAGGCCACGGGCACAGGCAAGGGCACGTTGATACCAATCATGCCCACGTCCACGGAGCGTTGGAATTTTCGCGCAGCTGCTCCCGAAGATGTGAAGATCGCGGTGCCGTTGCCGTAGGGATTGGAGTTGATCAGTCGGATGCCTTCCTCGAGGTCGTTCACTCGGACCACCACGAGCACAGGTCCGAAGATCTCCTCCTTGTAGGCACTCATTTCGGTCTTCACGTGGTCGATGACCGTGGGGCCTACCCAGAAGCCTTCCTCATGGCCGGGAACCACGAGGTCGCGTCCGTCAACCACCATGGCCGCACCGGACCGTTCGGCTTCAGTGACGGTCTTGACGATGAAATCGCGTGATTCCAGGCTGATCACCGGGCCCATGTCTGCATCAGCATCGGTTCCGTTCTTGACCTTGACGTCGAGGGCGCGTTCTTCGACCTTCTTTACCAGCAGGTCAGCGGCGTCGCCGACTGCGACCGCCACTGAAATGGCCATGCAGCGCTGTCCGGCGGATCCGAAGGCGGCAGCGGCCAAATGGTCGGCAGCGTTGTCGAGGTCGGCGTCGGGCATCACGATCGCGTGGTTCTTCGCGCCGCCCAAAGCCTGGACCCGCTTGCCGTGCGCAGTGGCCACCTCGGTGATGTGCTTGGCCACCGGTGTGGAACCAACGAAGGAGATCGCGTCCACGTCCGGGTGGGTGAGCAGTCCGGAGACCACTTCGCGGTCACCGTGCAGGACTTGGAACACGCCTTCAGGAAGGCCTGCTTCCTTCCACAGTTTGGCCAGCAGCATGGCCGCCGAGGGGACGCGATGCGAGGGCTTCAGGATGAACGCGTTGCCGGTGGCGATCGCCATGGGTGCCATCCAGAGAGGCACCATGACCGGGAAGTTGAACGGGGTGATGCCGGCGACGACACCCACCGGCTCCCGGAAAGAGAAAACGTCGATGCCCGTAGACACTTGGTCGGAGTATTCGCCCTTAAGCAGCTGCGGGATGCCACAGGCGAACTCGATGACTTCCAGGCCGCGGCCGATCTCACCCTTGGCATCGTTGAGGACCTTGCCGTGCTCGGATGTAATCAGCTGGGCGAGCTCTTCGACGTGGGCGGCAACAAGCTCTCGGAATTTGAAAAGCACGGCAGTGCGCTTGGCCAGGGAAATGTCGCCCCAAGACTCGGCTGCCTTCTTGGCGGCAGCAACGGTGGCCTCCAGATCGGCGGCATTGGCCAACCGCAGCTGGGCCGTCACGGCGCCGGTGGCGGGGTTGTAGACAGGCTTGGTCGTGTTGCCGCTGCCGGCTGCCTCGGTGCCGCTGATGAAGTGGTTGATGATGGTCATTACTGCTCCTGAAGTAGTTGGTGCTGCCCGGCGTGGACGTCGTTGACTGCGCGGGGCAGGCCGGTGGCTAGTGATTCCTGGAGGGCCAGGCGAACGGCCAGGTTCTGTTCGGTCAGTTCCCTATGGATGATTTCGGGGCCGGAGTTGCGCACCCAAGCACTGAACCGTTCGATCTCGGTCTTGAACTGGTCTTCGCCAATGTCGAACGATTCAGTCCGTCCGTCCCGAAAGGAAATGGTGACGCGGGCTATTTCACCAGGGTCGGGATCGAAGGCCTTATCAAGGCTGATCTGGCCTTCAGTTCCGATGACTTGGAAGGTATGCGTGCGGGGCCCTTCGAAGCCGCAATCCAGCGTCCCCATCACGTCGCCGTAGTCCAGGATCGCCGCCATGGTGGTTTCCACCGCGTCGGTTCGGCTGGTGCCTTTTCCGTAAACGGACTCCGGCGCGCGTCCCATCACCATGTTCATGATGTCGACGGCGTAACAGCCGACGTCGTTAAGGGCACCTCCGTCCATGCCTGGCTTGAGGCGGACCTCACCATTCGATCGGTCCATGGCGAAGTGGAACCGCGCGTGCATGGAAACCAGCTCACCGATCCTGCCGGAATCGATGAACTCCCGTACTTTCTGGTGTTGCGGGTGGAAGCGGTACATGAACGCTTCCATCAGGTTCACGCCGTTGCGTTCACACGCCTCGATCACCCTTCGGTAGTCGTGGGTGCTCGCGACCAGGGGCTTTTCGCAGAGGATGTCCTTCCCGGCTTCGGCGGCTGCCACAATCCAGTCGGCGTGCAGCGAGTTCGGGAAGGGAAGATACACGGCTTCGATATGCGGGTCGGCCAAGAGCTCCTCATGGGAACCGTAGGCAGTGGGAATATCGAATCGTTCGGCGACTTCCGCAGCCTTGCCATTCGGGCTGCTGATCGCTGACGCCACCGCATTCCGGGCCCTGCTCATAGACGGAAGAAAGCGTCCCTGTGCGATCCGCGCCGTCGTCAACACGCCCCAGCGGACCGCGCTCAATCTCCGATCTCCGCATCAAGCCGGCGCAAGAACTCGACGGACTGGCGGACATCTCTGACCGGGCCCTCGTCCGTGGGCTCCATTTCGAGAATGGTGTCCTGTTCCATGGTGAACCAGCCCTCGTAGCCGGCATCCAGCAGGTCGCGGACAATCCCGGCAATGCCGACGTCTCCTTGCCCAAGAGGTACGTACATGCCAGCTTTGACAGCGTCGGTGTAAGAGATTTCGCCGGCCTGAACGCGCTTGGCCACCGAGGTCCGCACATCCTTGAGGTGGGTATGGCCGATACGGGCAGCATAGTCGCGGACCAACAGGGCAGGGTCGGTGCCTCCGATGAGCAGGTGGCCCGTATCCAGGCACAGGTTGGCTGACGTGTCGTTGAGGACCCGGTCCACGTCTGAGGTGGTCTCGATCATGGTGCCCACATGCGGGTGGACCACGGCTTGGATGCCCTTGTCCGCAGCGGCCTTGACCACCGCGTCAAGGTTCCGGCCGAACAATTCCCAACCCTCGGCGCCGAGCTCGTGGCGTTGGTCGTAACCGGCAACACCGGTCTCCGCGGCGAGGACCATAACACTGGCTCCCGCGGCCTCGTAGGCATCCAGTTCAGCTGCCACCACTTCCAAAGGATTCTTGGACGGGTCGTGAAGGATGACAGGGAAGAATCCACCGATGGCCTGCAGCTTGTGCTGTTTCAGGACCTCAGCACGGCGGGCTGCATGTTCAGGCAGGAATCCGGCTGGCCCGAACTCGGTGGCGCTGATACCCAGTGCGGTCATTTCGGACAGGACCTTGTCCGCGTCCAGTTGGTGGCCCCATCCGGGGACTTCACAGACTCCCCAGGAAATGGGTGCTGCGGCGAGGCGGCTGGTGATGGTGCTCAATCTGATCCTCCAAGTACGTTTTGGTCCCAGTCGATGACTGAGCCTGTGACTACACCGCTCCTGTCGGAGAGGAGAAAAACAATGAATTCGGCGATCTCGTCCACTTGGCCGAGCTTTCCCATGGGGACGGACGCGTTGGCCTTCTCAAGCCAGTCATCCCCTGCGCCGTGGAACTTCTTCTGCGTTTCGGCTTCGCCCTCCGTGGCGGTCCAGCCAATGTCCAGGCCGTTGATGCGGATTTTGTCCCAGCGGTGTGCGTGGGCGGCATTCCTGGTAACGCCTGCCAGGCCCGCCTTCGCCGCTACATAGGGTGCCAGATACGGCTGTCCACCGAGTTCCGCGATGGAAATGACGTTCAGGATGCTTCCTGGAACACCCCTGCTCCGAAGATGCTTGATGGTTTCGGCCATGATGAAGAACGGGGACTTCAAGTTCACCGCCATGTGGGCATCAAACAGCTCGGGCGTGGTGTCCAGCATGGTGCCGCGAGTAGTGAGGCCCGCTGCGTTGACCGCGCAGTCGAGCTGCCCGAACGCCGCTACCGTTTCCAGGACCGAATTCCGGGCTTGTTCGACGTCAGCCAGGTCTGTCTTGATGAACCGTGTCTCCACCCCGATGGCTGTGATCTCGGCAGCAAGCTGCTCGCCTGAGTCGGCGTTCCGTCCGGTGATGGCAATTCCATTGGCTCCTTCCTCGGCTGCGCGCCGTGCCACGCCGGCTCCCAGTCCCTGGGTGCCTCCGCTGATCAGGATCACTTTGTCCTTGAGGAGTGCCACTGCTATGCCTGCCCGATCTTGACCACACGACCGGACCGGGCCGATTCTTCGGCGGCGTTCGCCAGAAGGAGCGCTTGGAGGCCGTCGTCGAAGCCCGGGCTGCAAGCTGTCCCGGAGCGGACGGCACTGGCAAAGCTGTCCAGTTCGTTGCGGTAGGCCTCGGCATAACGCTCCAGGAAGAAGTTCAGGTACGGGTCGGTTTCTTCAGCGCCTGCAGCGGTGAACTTCCGCACGCTGGTGGGAGTCAGGTTGCCTGCGGTGAGCATGCCTTCGCTGCCGAAGGCTTCCAGGCGCTGGTCGTGGCCGAAGGCGCTGTGCCGGGAGTTGATGATAGTGATCTGTTCCCCGTTACTGCCGCGCAGGGTGATGACCACGGAGTCGAAGTCGCCGGCTTCCTCGATGTAGTCGCAGAAGAGGTTGGAACCGGTCGCGGAAACTTCGATGATCTCGGGAACGAAGAACCTGGCCATATCGAGGTCGTGGATGCTTTGATCCCGGAAGATGCCGCCGGAGCTGGCGATGTAAGCGGCCGGCGCGGGTGCGGGATCGCGGCTGATGATGGTCAGTTGCTCCAGTTTGCCGATTTCCCCGGCGGCCACGCGGGACTGGACAGCGGAGAAATTGGGGTCGAAGCGGCGGTTGAAGCCGAGCATGAGCGGCGTATCGCTGCCGCGGAGGCTGTCACGGCAGGCCAAGACACGGTCGAGGTCCAGGTCGATCGGCTTCTCACAGAGAGCCGCCACCCTGTGGGACGCAGCCCGTGAAATAAGGTCCACGTGGGTGCTGGTCGGCGAGCCAATGATTACAGCATCCAGGCCATCGATGGCGAACACATCGTCAGCAGTCGCGACGGCCACGGCGTTGGTTCCTGCGGCAAGAGCCTGTGCACCGTCGATGAACGGGTCCGCGATGGCAACCAGTTCAAGCCCGGGATTGGCCCGGATGTTGCTGGCGTGGACTTGGCCGATGCGGCCGGAACCGAACAGCGCTACCTTGAGGGGACGATCAGCGGACATGGATAGGGGTCCTTTCCAGAGGGTTGCCCGGAGAAGTCCGGGCTGGGGTACTTGCTTGTACGTCGACGGTTGTCCCGCCGTCGTTCATGGAGTTGATCAGCGCCTCGGCCACGAGGATTGCGTTCAGCGCCTCCCCTGCCGACGCCAACGGCGAGCGCGTTCCTGAGGCGAGCGAATCCACCCAGGCTTGGGATTGCAGGCGATATGCGTCAGTGAACACGGGTCGCCAGTCCTCCGGATAGCTGCCGGAACGTTGGTGGTGCTGGTTCACCGTGGTTTGTTGGGGCCGGGCGAGCTCCAAGCTGCCCTGTTCGCCCAAGATTTCGCAGCGGACGTCGTAGCCATAGCGGGCATTGACGAACACGTCCACGATGGTGAGCACGCCGTCCGCGGACCGCAGGTGGAATACCTGTGGATCCTGCCGGCTCAGGTCTTCGCCCGTGCTCTTGGGTGCATGCCAGCTAACAGCCTGGATGGGCGAATCCAACAGCCAGGCGGTGATGTCAATTTCATGGATACCGGAGTTGGTAATCGTGGCGGCCGAGTCACCTCCCGGGTAGGAACGGACATTGCGGTGGGAACTCAACATCATGAGTGGCTGGCCCACAGCGCCGTCGCGCAAACGGGCCTTCAATTCACGGTAGGCGGGGTGGAAACGCCGCATGAAGCCCACAGAGATAAGTGGATTTCCCCGGCGGGTAGCGGTCTCCAGTTCCACCAGCTCCTGGCATTGTGCTGCTGTTGGGGCAAGGGGCTTCTCGCAGAGGACGGGTTTGCCTGCTGACAGGCAGGCCTTGACCTGTTCGGCGTGCACCGTGTCATGCGAGGCGATGAGGACGGCGTCGACGAATGGCGAAGCGATGAGCTCCTCGGCAGAGTCAAAGCTCTTTGCGCCCGTTTGCGCAGCTGCTGCCTTGGCACGGTCTTGGACGGTATCGGCCACTGCTGTCACGGTGGCTCCGGAGATGCTGTCCTGCAGGACTCGTGCATGTTCCGATCCCATGACGCCAGTACCGATGACTCCTACGCGCACGGTCATGGTGCCGCCACCGCTGCAGGCTCGCGGCCGGCGAGGACATCCACCGCACCTTGGGCCGCGTCCCTGACAG
Source organism: Arthrobacter sp. GW822-FHT05G07 (assembly GCF_058799755.1). Classification (NCBI taxonomy): domain Bacteria; kingdom Bacillati; phylum Actinomycetota; class Actinomycetes; order Micrococcales; family Micrococcaceae; genus Arthrobacter; species Arthrobacter sp. GW822-FHT05G07. The sequence goes on from NZ_JBXALT010000002.1 coordinate 472,233, forward strand.
TGTGCGCCATACCTTGGCGGGTGAAGCCCATCAGGTGCGGGGTCAGCACCACGTTGTCGTGATCGAAGAGCGGGTGATGAGCCGGTGGTTCGGGATCGTAAACGTCCAGACCGAGCCCGGACAGGTGCCCCGACTCCAGTGCCTGATGGGCCGCGTCGAGGTCGATCAGTCCGCCCCGGCTGCAGTTGATGAGTACTGCTCCGGGTTTCATGGCCTTGAGCCGTGCGGCGTTGATCAGGTTCTGGTTTTCCGGTGTCAGCGGCACATGGAGGGTGGTGAAGTCGCTGCCCGCGAGGAGTTCCTCCACGCTGTCACAGCGGATCGCGGCCGGAATCTCCGCGTATGGATCGTAAGCCAGGACTTTTAGGTCGAAGGCTTCGGCGATGCGCGCAACCCGGCGGCCGATGCGGCCGTATCCGATGATTCCCAGCGTAAATCCCTCCAGGTCGCCAACCACGACGGCGACACGTTGCTCCCAGCGTCCCTCCCGGACCACTGCGGTCAGCGGGAATAGCTTCTTGACAAGTGCCAAGAGGTGGGCGAAAACGCCTTCAGCCACCGAGGCCGTATTACTCCCGGGGGTGATGACTACCGGGATGCCGCGCCGGTTCGCCTCTGCAACATCCACGAGGTCCGTTCCTACGCCTGTTCGCGCGATGACTTTGAGGGACGGCATGCGGTCCAGCATTTCCCGGTCCACACGGTAGGCGGCCCGGACGATTGCGGCGTCCGCGGTGGCAAGCTCCTCCGCTGTGGGGTCTTGGATGAGCCGCTGATGCTGGGAGAGCAGCGGTTCAACCAGATCGGGTTCGACGCTGCCAAGAGCGACAAAGATTTGGGGTGTGGTTAAAGAAGCCATCGTCATCCTTGAAGATGTGGGTGTGTGAGCGCTGCTGGATAGGGCCCAGCAGCGAGAAGAGGTGTAGTTAGAGGCCGAGCAGGCTGGAGGTTCGAACCACGAGGTGTGGCGTCACAGGGTGGTGCACAAACCCGTTTCCCTCGCCGTGGATTCGTTCCAGGAGGGTTTTGGCTCCGGTTATGCCAATACTTGAGCTATCCGGGTCTACCGTGGTCAGGCCGAGGCGGGGCATGGCGCCCAAGGCAATGTTGTCGTAGCCGGTGATGGCCACTTCAACTCCACGCTCATCGGCGGCTGTCATGGCACCAAAAGCGGCGAGGTCGTTGATGCAGGCAAGGGCCGTGGGACGCTCGTGCTTTGAACGGGTGGAGCCCAGTGCCCGTTGCGCGGCAACGTAGCCGGATTCCTGGAAGAAGTCGGTGTCCACCACGGTGATGTGGCGTGAAAGTCCGTGCTCTTCCATGGCTGCGGAGTACCCGTCCACGCGGGCGCGACCCACCGAGCCGCCCAGTCCGCCCAAGTGCACAATGTTCTCGTGTCCTTGTGCGATCAGGTGCTCAACGACCATCGCCATGCCTTGGGTGTCATCACTGCGGACCACATCGGCGGTGTCAATGTAGTCCGGTCCGCCGCCGGCAAACACCACCGCTCCGCCGGATACCGCTCGGTTGAACGGTGCCTTGTCCGGCACCGTTCCCACCACCAGCAATCCGGCTACGCGCAGGTCGCGGAATGCTTGGAGAATGGACTGGTCCACTCCCCTGTCCGCCGCGGTGACCGCGCTGAAGAGGACAGTATGACCGGCCTCTTCAAGCACGGTCCGGGCCGCGTCGGCAACGTCGAAGGCCCACGGATTATGCATGTCACTGACCAGCACGCCGATGGTGCCGCTCTCCCGGGTTGCCAGGGAACGGGCTGCGAGGTTCAGTTCGTAGCCCATCTCCTCGACAACTTTCAGCACCCGCTGGCGGCGCTCGTCACTGACGCGAGGTGAGTCGCGCAGGACGAGTGAGACCAAGGACTTTGACACACCGGCACGTTCTGCCACGTCCATGATCGTTGGCCGCCGGGCGGATGAAGTAGCCATGGTTATGCCCGTGCTGCCGTGGTGCCGTGAATTTCCTCGATCTTCTGCCACTGGCCGGACACCGACGACGTTTCGGCGGCACTGACAATGGCTGCAGCCGACGCAGCATCGTGGATGTTGGAGTTTTCCTGTGCTCCCCCGGCGACGGCTATCAGGAACTTCTTGGCTTCGATGACTTTAAGGTCGTCAAAGCCCATGCTGTTTCCGGGGCCGGGCTGGAAGTAGGAGTAGTCCCCATGGCGGGGGCTCGCGTTGACTGTGGTGTAGCCCTGTTCGTCGTTGTTGCGACCCAGGCAGACTTTGAGTTCGTTCATACGTTCGAAGTCCCACTTGAGTGAACCTTCGGTTCCGTAGACTTCGATTTGGTAGCCGCACTCGGGTCCGACGGCGACACGTGAGGATTCGATGGTGCCGACGGCTCCTGCGCCGACTGCGGACGGGCCGAATCGGACCAGCGCTGCGGCGTAGTCCTCATTCTCGACCTCTCCCATTTCACCGTTCTCGATCACTGCGAAGTGCGTCCCGGACCCCATTTCCACCTTGGGGCGCTGGGTGTATACCGTACTGGTCAGCGCGGTTACCTCGGCGATGGGCCCAACTACATATTGGCACAAGTCCGTTGCGTGGCTGAACAGGTCAGCCAGGACACCCGTTCCGGCGAGTTTGCGGTCGAAGCGCCAGGACAATGCGCCGTTGGGTTCGGAGGCGTAGCCCGAGAAGAACACGGCGCGGACGTTGGTGATCCGGCCGAGCTTGCCTTCAGCTACGAGCTTCCGTGCGTGCTCAACCGCCGGAGCATGGCGGTAGTTGTACCCGATGGACGTCACGACGCCGGCCTCGAGAGCGGCTTCCTGCACGGCTGCGGTTTCGTCGTAGCCGCGTCCAACGGGCTTTTCGATCCAGAAGTGCTTTCCGGCCTTGGCAGCTGCGATCCCGATTTCGGCGTGGAGGAAGTTGGGGGCGCAGATGGAGACGACGTCCACATCCGGATGGTTCAGAACGTCGTTGTAGTCTGTGGTGCCTTCGGCGAAGCCGAGGACGTCGCGGGCGTAATCCACGCGGCTTGGAGCCGTGTCCGCTGCGATGACGAGCTTGGTGGTCAGACCAAGTTCCGGGTAGGCGTAGGGGACGGTCTGGTAGGCGCGCGAGTGGAGCTTTCCCATCCATCCCACGCTTATGAGGCCGACACCGATGGTGCGCGATTCTGGGCTCACGTTCATGCCTTTCTTGTTGAAAATTCCTGGTTAGTTACGGGCGGTGTCGAAGGCGTCACGGAACGCCGCCGCCATGATGGTGGAGTCAGAGCCGATGGCTACGAACCGGAAGCCTTGCCGGACGAATTTCGCTGCCCCGTGCCCGTCCACGGCGAGGATGCCGGCCGCTTTGCCGTGTGCTTCAGCTGCGGCGACCACCCGTTGCAACGCCTCTTGGAAGGGATTGCTGTCCAATTGCAGTGGAACCCCCAAGGCGTAGGACAAGTCCAAGGGGCCCACGAACAGGACGTCTACGCCATCTTGCGACGCGATCTCTTCCACGCTGTCCAGGGCGTCGAGGGTTTCGATCTGGATGATGCCCACAGTGCTCTGCTGGGCCGTGCTCAAGGGAGCTCGGTCCATCCCCCAACGGCAGGAGCGGTTGTAGGTTGCCACGCCTCGATCGCCGTACGGCGGGTACAGCAAGTGCCGCACCACCGCATGTGCTTCGTCGACGCCGTTCAGCCGCGGCACCATGACCCCGGCTGCGCCCTGGTCCAGGACGCGTCCGATTCTGACCCGCTCGCCGCTCTCCACCCGCACAATGGTGGGCACGCCGTAGCTTCCGGCAGCCAGGACACCGTCACGGACGGACTCTTCGCCGCCGGAGCCGTGCTCGAGGTCAATCAGCACCCAATCGGCGCCGGAAGCCGCGCAAACTTCGGTAGCAATTGCCGAGGACATTCCAACGAACGTCCCTACGGTTACTTCGCCCGCCGCCAAGCGACGCCGGAGCTTGCCGCCGTCGAGAGGGCCGCCGTCGAAAGCTTCCGCGCTCATCCGAACCACCGCTGGCTGCCACGTGCGTCCTCGTACTCCGACCGCAAGGATTGGACCCATTCCTGGTCGGAGACTTCGGCCGGTGCCACGTCCCACCACACGTCGCCGCCAGGCAGGTCCACATGGGGAACCGTAGGCACCACGATCACCACCGGTCCTGAAGTGTCGCGTGTCGAGGACAGTGCTTCCCGGACCTCCGCGGCGGTTGTGGCGCGGATGGCCAAGGCGCCGAGGCCCTCGGCGATCTGCCGCAGGTCTACCGTGAGATAGTCGCCGTCCAGCCGGGCCTTGGGAGCGTCCTCCACGGCGACACTTCCGCCGGTGGTCCGGTAGCGGAATTCGTTGCCGAACTCCCGTCCCATACGGTTCATTTGGAGGCGGTGGATGACTTGGTAGCCGTGGTTCTCCGACACAACGATCGTGACGTTGAGGCCTTCCTGCGCCGCAGTGAGGATCTCGGTGGGAGCCATGAGGAACGTGCCGTCGCCGATGAAGGTGACCACGCGGTTCTCATTGTTGCCTTCGGCCAGGCGCACGCCCATGCCTGCTGCAATCTCGTAGCCCATGCAGGAAAAGCCGAATTCCAGGTGGCAGTTGCGGTTGCCGGTGGCATCCCAGACCTTCTGGAGGTCGCCGGGAGGGCCACCCGCTGCAGCGATGATGGTATCGCCGGACCGGGCGTGTTCCTGCATGAGGCCGATGAGCTGCGGCTGGGTCAGCACCGCTCCGGTGATCGGAGCGTCCGGGTAGTCCTCCGGACGGTAGGCGGTGTCGGCGTCGAGCCACGTGGAACGGATGGGCTCCCACTTGGCCTTTTCGGCGTGGACCGTCTCCTGCCAGGTTTCGCTGGTGGCGTGGCCTTCCAAGGCCTCGGCAAGCGCTTCCAGACCGAGGCGGGCATCCGACAGGATGCCGACGGCGCCCTGCTTCCGGGTATCTGCATCCACGATGTTCAACGACGCGAAGCGGACGCTGGGGTTCTGGAAGATCGACTGGGAGCCGGTGGCGAAGTCCGTCAGCCGGGTGCCGACGCTCAGTACCAGGTCGGCCTGCTTGACCAAGGTGTTGGAAGCGAAGTTGCCTTCCAGCCCCACGCCGCCGACTTGCCACCATTCGTCCTTGGTCACAGCCCCCTTGCCGCCGAACGTCTCCACCACGGGAACGCCAATTTGGCCGGCCAGGGCTTCGAGGGCAGCGTGGGCGTCGGAGTAGTGGATGCCGCCGCCGGCGATGATCACAGGGCGTTTAGCGTCGCGGATGAGGCGGGCGACGTCGTCGATCTCTTCCAGGTCCGGCAGGGGCCGGCGGATCTTCCAATCGCGGGGTTCGAAGAACTCCGCCGGGAAGTCATAGGCGTGGGACTGAATGTCCTGGGGAAGGGAGATGACCACGGCGCCGGTGTCGGTGGGGCTGGTCAGCACGCGCATGGCCTGCGGGAGTGCAGTCAGGAGCTGTTCCGGACGGTTGATCCGATCGAAGAAGCGCGAGACTGGCCGGAAGGAATCGTTGACCGTGGCATCGGCTTCGGTGGGGTGTTCCAGCTGCTGGAGTACGGGGCCCTGGTGACGGGTGGCGTAGGTGTCCCCGGGCAGGAGCAGCAGTGGAATCCTGTTGACGGTGGCCAGGCCGGCGGCGGTGACCAGATTCAGCGCGCCCGGGCCAATGGAGGCCGTGACGGCGAGGACGGCCTGGCGGCGGCTTGCTTTGGCGTACGCAGTGGAAATATGGGCCAGGTACTGCTCATGGCGGCCTTGGATGAACGGCATGTCATCGGCGAGTTGGTCAAGGGCCTGGCCCAGTCCGGCCACGTTGCCGTGACCGAAGATGCCGAGCGCGGCCGGCACCAGGCGGCGGCGGACACCGTCGGCCAGTGAATACTGCACGGAGAGGTACTTGATGACCGCCTGGGCGGTGGTGAGCCTGATGGTTTGAGATGGTGTGGTCATTGCCTTATTTCCGTTGTGAGTGGTTTACCAGGAGCGTCCGTGCAGGACGATCGTCTTTTCTTCGGTCATCTCCTCGACCGCCGAGCGGACGCCTTCCTTGCCGATGCCGCTGCCCTTCAGGCCGCCGTAGGGCATGAGGTCCGCGCGCCACAGCGGTGTCCAGTTGATGTGGATGTTGCCCGCGTCGATCTGGCGCATGGCTTGGACCGTGTTGGAAACATCCTTGGTGAAGAATCCGGCGCCCAGTCCGTACTCGTTGTCGTTGGCCAGGGCGATGGCGGATTCCATGTCCTGCGCCGAGGAAACGGCCACGGCTGGGCCGAACAATTCGTTTCTGCTCAGCTTGGACCGCGGGTCGACTCCGGCCACGACGGCGGGAGTCACTACGGCCCCGTCACGGTCACCTCCGGTGAGGACCCGGGCGCCGGAGTGGCGTGCCTCGTTGATCGATGCGTGAACGCGTGAGGCTTCTTGCTCGGAGATCAACGAACCGATCCGGGTGTCGTCTTCCTTGGGGTTGCCTACGGAGATTGCTTCCACCTTGGGAACCAGTGCATCCAGGAAGTCAGCTTCGACGCGGCGGTCCACAATGACCCGCTGCACAGAGATGCAGACTTGACCGGAGTTGATGAAGCCGCCGGCCGCGACGGCGGTGGACGCCAGTTCCAGGTCGGCATCCGGCAGGATGATCACGGGGCACGAAGCACCGAGTTCGAGCGAGAGTTTCTTCACTCCGGCGATATTGCTGATCCGGGTCCCCGTGGCGGTGGAGCCCGTGAACGACACTTTGCGTACTCGAGGATCCGTCACAAGGACATCGCCCAAGGTGCTGCCGGGTCCGGTGATGACGGACAGCGCCTCTGGGGGCAGGCCGGCGTCGACGAAGCACTTCGCCAGCTTCAGCGCCGTCAGAGGCGTCGCCCGGGCAGGCTTAAGAACGACGGCGTTACCGGCTGCCAGCGCCGGTGCAATTTTGTGCAACACCAGCAAGGCGGGGTAGTTGAAGGGCGTGATCGCTACCACGATCCCCGCCGGTTGCCGCAGGGTGAAGCCAACCTTGTCCAGTCCGGTTCCGGCATTGGCGTCCAGCGGGAGGGTGGAGCCGTAGAGCTGGCTTCCCTCATAGGCAGCCAAGCGGATGATGTTGCCGGAGCGAGATGCCTCTCCCCTGGCTTCCGTTATGGGCTTTCCCGTTTCAGCGCTAATAGTCTGGGCGATGTCCTCCGCCCGTTCATCAGCCAAGGCCGCGGCGCGGAGCAACATATCAACCCGTTCGTGCGCAGGCGTGGTCCTTTGCAGGTGGGCGCCGATCTCTGCCCGGTCGAGGGCATCCTGGGCGTCCTTTACTGTGGCGACGGGGACGGTGTCGATCGTCCTGCCATCGAACGGCGAGCGGACTTCTTCTGTCCTGCCGTCGGCCGCATTGCGCCAGTTTCCGGCTATTAGCATTTCCATGGTGCTCCATCCAGGGTTGTAAACATTCGCTGTTACTTCTGCGCTCAGTGGCGCTTGGTGTTGCTTTCGGGTGCAGCGTCGGCCACTCCGGCTACCTCGGCTTTGACTTCGTTGAGGGCTTCAGTGTGACCGCCGAGCTGCTCCAGCTCGTGGGCCAGCTCTGCGAGCTCGGCGCCGCCGGCCATCTGGGCGGTGAGCTCCTCCAAGGTGATGTCCTTCTTCTCGTAGTAGCCGATCGACTTGCCGCGCTTGAGGAGCAGGAACCGATCGCCCACGGGGAAGGCATGGTGCGGGTTGTGGGTGATGAAGATGACGCCGAGTCCACGGTCACGGGCCTGCAGGATGTAACGGAGCACGACGCCGGACTGCTTGACACCCAACGCCGCTGTGGGCTCGTCCAGGATCAGCACCTTCGCGCCGAAGTACACGGCGCGGGCAATGGCGACGCATTGGCGTTCACCACCGGAGAGCTGGCCGATGGGCTGTTCGACGTCGCGGAGGTCAATGCCCATCTCGGCCAGTTCCTTGAGCGTGATGTCCTTCATCTTCTGGACATCCAGGCGCCGGAAAGGGCCGGTCCCGGTGGTCAATTCGGAGCCAAGGAAGAAGTTCCGCCAAATCGGCATGAGTGAAACGACGGCGAGGTCCTGGTACACAGCTGCAATACCGGCGTCGAGCGCTTCACGAGGCGAACCGAGCTTGCGGTCCTCGCCCATGATCTTGAATGAGCCTTCGTCGTGCTGGTGAAGTCCTGCGATGATCTTGATCAGGGTGGACTTGCCGGCACCGTTATCACCAAGGACGCAGGTGACGCGGCCGTTGTCCACGGCCATGGTGACATCGCGGAGAGCTATGACGTTGCCGTAGTGTTTACCCACGTTCTCCAGGGAGAGCAGGTGCACCGGGGTGTGCGTCAACGGGTCCTTTTCGTCCTGCAGCAGAGTCTGCTGGTCAATTTGCTGTGAGTTCATGATGTCTACTTGCTTTCGGCTCGGCGCTTGACGATGAGATTCACGATGGTGGCGAGCAGGAGCATCAGGCCCAAGAAGAACTTGAACCAGTCCGGGTTCCACTGCGCGTAAACAATGCCCTTGTTGGCCATACCGAAGATGAAGGCACCGATTGCCCCGCCGACGGCTGAACCATAGCCACCGGTGAGAAGGCAGCCGCCGATAACTGCGGCGATGATGTAGAGGAACTCGTTGCCTACACCTTCGCCGGACTGCACGGTGTTGAAAGCAAAGAGGTTGTGCATTCCCAGGATCCAGCCACAGAAACCAACGGCCATGAACAGGCCGATCTTGGTCTTGGTTACTGGTACACCCACGGCGCGGGCAGCGTTGGCGTCGCCGCCGACGGCGAAGATCCAGTTGCCCACCCGGGTGCGGAGCAGGACCCAGGAAGCCACGATCACCAAGGCAATCCAGATAAACACTGTGACGTTGACGTCGACTCCGCCGATCTTGACGCTCGAAGCGAAGATTGCCCGTGCGGCGTCGAAGCCGTCGATGTCCGAGATGGAAGGGGTAGCAACAGCACCGCCGATGAGACGGGTGAGGCCGAGGTTCAGGCCCGCGAGCATCAGGAACGTTGCCAGGGTGACGATGAAGCTGGGCAGCTTGGTCTTGACCAAAATCCAGCCATTGATGAACCCAATCCCGAGGGAGACGATCAGTGCGAACAGGACTCCCACCCAGATGTTGGCGCTGAAGTACCAGCTGAACATGGAGGCGGACAGTGCAGAGGTGATGACGGCTACACCCGTCGAGAGGTCGAATTCACCACCAATCATCAGCAGGGCGACGCCCACAGCCATGATGCCGATGGTGGAACTTCCATAGAGGACGGTCGCCAGTGAACTGGGCTGCAGGAACACAGGGGCGATCGCGGAAAAGAAGATGAAGAGGACAACGGCGCCAACAAGGGCGCCGATTTCCGGGCGAACCAACAGTTTCTGCAGGGTGTTCCGGGTACTGACGCGCTCGTCTGAAGCGGCGGTGAGGACGGCATTGGCCATGATTACTAAGCTCCTTTGCGTGGGATGCCGGGCCGGTGGAAAGCCCGGCATCCCGACGGGTTTTCTTACGGGTTAGCGGATGCCGGCCTGGGCGAACGCGGTGACGTCCCCTGCGTTGCTCTTGTCCACCACGGCGGGTCCGGTGTAGACCTGCTGGCCGCCGCCCACCTTGAAGCCGCCAACTTTGCTCAGCCAGATGGCGTCGACGCTACCGTAGCCCTGGAGGTACGGCTGCTGGTCAACGGTGAACGAGACGCTTTCGTCTTCGATGGCTTTGGCCAGTTCGGCGTTGAGGTCGAATGAGGCGACCTTGATCTTGCTCCCGGTCTCCTTGACTGACTTTACGATGGTGAGCGTAAAGGGAGCTCCGAGCCCGACGATGGCGTCGGCGTCCGGTGTTGATTGGAGTTTCGCGGACACCGTAGACGAAACTGACGTCATGTCCGCGCCGTTGACATTGAGGATTTCAGTGCCCGGAACGTTTTCCTTGATGCCGGCGCAGCGGTTCTCGAGGCCCACATGGCCCTGCTCCTGGATGACGCAGATCGGGTGTTTGACACCTTCCTCGGCCAGGCGCTTTCCAACTGTCACGCCAGCAAGCTTGTCGCTCTGGCCGAAGTGGGTGAAGGCTCCCAGAGCCTTGGACTGATCTTCGCCGGCATTCATGCTGACCACCGGGATACCTGCGTCTACGGCTTTCTTGACGACGTCCTTCAATGCATCCGGCTTAGCCAGTGTGACAACAATGCCGTCCACTTTCTGGTCGATGGCCTGCTGCACGAGTTGCGCCTGACGGCCGCCTTCTGCGTCACCGCTGTAGAGCAGCTCGACGTTGTCTTTCTTCGCCGCTGTTTCGGCGCCCTTGCGGACGATATCCCAGAAGGTGTCTCCTGCCGCAGCGTGGGTGATCATAGCTACCTTGATGCGGGCCGTGTCTGCTGCCTGGCCGGCAGATCCACTGTCTGCGCCCGCTGCCTCGGTCTTGCCCCCGCCTGCCGAGCATGCCCCCAATGCTAGGAGCGGTACAACAGCCAGCGCCAGTGCGCCCTTCCGTAAGTTGAACTTCGCCACGTGAAATCTCCTTTGATGTCGCGTATTTCGACCGTCACCCGCGCTGCTGTGCCTTGCGAAGGCATGGTGGGAGAACGGAACAATCTCGATGTGAACGGATGTGATCCACCTCGCTTTGTGGAACGCTCCAACGCTAAATCAAGGCTTGACCAATTGTCAATGGAGCGTTCCAATTGAGTTATGACTTTCTCGAAGACACCGCAATTGATTGCGTCCTGCTGGACGAGTGCGGGCAACGCTGCCCCACTGAACACGCCCGAGACCAGCCCCGTTCCCATCGAGGAACGCGTAAATGCCATAGCCACAACAGGGTGGACTGGCTTCGGTCTTGCCCACGATGATCTGGTTTCCGTCAGGGACACCGTAGGCTTCCCGGAACTTCGAAGACTCTCTCATCAAGCCGGCCTCAACCACATTGAAGTGGAACTACTCAGCAACTGGTGGGACGACTCCCGCTCCCACGAATGGAGGCCGCAATTCGACCTCCTGCTCGACGCCGCCGAAGCCCTGGGTGCCAGCTTCATCAAGGTGGGAACCGCCATCGGCGAAGGCATCGACGACTACAGCCGTCTCGTGGCGCCATTGCAGCAAATCACCAAGGAGGCCTTCAAGCGCGGGACCCGCATTGCGTTGGAACCCATGGCATTTTCCATGGTGGATTCGATCCCCCACGCGGCAGATCTCATGCGCTCCGTGGACATGCCGGGGTGTGGGCTGGTGGTGGACTACTGGCACGTGTTCCGGCAGGGGACAACGCACGAAGAACTCAAGCAGAAGCTCACGGTGGACCAGATTTTTGGGGTCGAGTTGAACGATGCCGACGCCGAAATTCGCGGCACACTATTCGAAGACACAAGGGACCACCGTCGGCTATGTGGCCAAGGAGATCAGGACGTCACTGGCTTCATTACTACTCTGCAGGACATCGGTTTCCACGGTCCGTGGGGCGTTGAAATTCTCTCCGATGCCCACCGCGCCTTCCCTGTCCGCGAGGCTCTTGCCGCCGCCCACTCCACCGCGTTGTCATGCTTTCCGAACTGACAGGCCATTCTCTGTCGCCCGGGAAGCAGATGCACCTCCAGTACGATTGGGTGCCGCTGCTGGGCGAGGTGATCGAAGTCCGGCTGGAAGATAAAGCCGTCCGTCTTGGCAGGGTTGACGGTGTCACGCAAGACGGCAGAATCCTCTGGCTCGAAAACCATGGAGCGGAGCCGCGCCGGATGTTTGAACGCCACGAGGGGTTCACAGCATGGATCGAGTACAAGTGGGAGTCAGGTAGTAACCACGGGTAGGAGAGCCGGGCAGTTGTGACGCTTCGCTGCCGTTGTATGCACTTAACCCGGCAGGGCTGCGCAACGACCGTTATAGGCCTCAAAGCCCACAGGAATGAAGGACTGCGAGTACTCACGGACCTTCTCCAGGCTGAATCATGCGCGGCCGACGAACGTGTGAACTCCCAACGCCCTGGCGACCATAGCACGCGCCGGGACACGCCCCCATTTATGTGTAGTTACGCGTCGACGAGGCCGAGACCTCCCTCGAAGCACTCGATCCGCTCAGCGATGAAACGCTCACGTCAGAGTAGCCCTGCATACCTAGTGCACTCCCGCGCCGACCTCATCTCGCTAGGGCTAAGCACATGCGATGAGTATGTAGAACGAAGGGAAGAAGACGCGATGGCTGCAAGCAGTCGCATTAAAGAAGACCTAAGTGTGGACAATGTCCACACCCCCTTTGGCCTGACAAAGCAACCTTTACAGCCTCCTCGCTGCAGGAAAACGACGAAGCCGGACGGCATCTGCGTAGTGCCTCGAAGTCATGTTGCGCTCAGTCCCCCTTCCCATGAAGAGGTGTAGGCCAACCACGACCTACGCGACGAACCAGGAAAGGACCGCATAGCCCCAGTCCAGAGCAAGCGGAGGGCCCGCCGGCCAAGACACCCTGAACCCGCTCCCCTATAACCGAACAGGCGACCCGCGGCGCCAGGCACACCCCGCGGCCAGTGTCAGAGGGACCTGACCAACCAAAATGAACACACGTTAAAGCAAAACCCCCTCTGACGAGGGGGTTTGCCGTGCCCGAGGTGGGACTCGAACGGGATTCCAAGGTTGGGAACACTGGGAAGTGGCGGAAACATGCGGAATCCGGGGCAGTCCGACGGATGTACGGGCCAGTCCGGGGCGTGAAGTGTGGACGTTGTCCACAATTTTTTTGCCTGCACCGTTGAGATGGCGGAGCCACTTTAATCGGCTAAAAGCCGCCGCTGTCGAATCGAACTGGGCCGGGTAGGACTCGCCGGAGCCAACCGGACCAACGTAAGAAACCTTCATTGTTTCCTCCTTTCCAAGTTCATCGTTGGCCGGACCTGAAGCTACGTGGCTGGGAGCGCGGCTTTGCCGTAACTCCGACCGTCGCCGGCAGCCGACACCACAGAACGCAGCGAGCCGGGACATCCCAAACCGCACGCCGCACCCACGAACCGCCGCATCCTGCACTGGAAGGGCGCTCTTTTGGCCCGCCTTTCCGGACAGTGCGCCGCAAGGGTCAGCCTGTTGCGTCGTCGTAGATTGCCACCAGACGGTCAAGGAACGATTGCACTGCGGCCCGTTCCGGCGCGGATAGTCCGGCGACGAGCTCCTCGACCCCTTCGATCATCGGAAGGACCCGCTCGAAAGCCTGGTCGGCCGAACTTTGGGCTGCCGTAACAACCAACTTGCGCCCGTCGGAGGGGTGCCTGTCGCGCCTGACATGCCCAGCGTCTTCCAGGCGGTTCAGAACCAAGGTCGTGGCCGCCGTCGAAATCCCGAGTCGTCGGGCGAGTTCGGTGGGTGTCGCAGGGCCTGTCGCGATGAGGTGATCCATAGCTTCAAGCCCGGGAGCGTCGACCCCGAGCTCGGCGGCCAGATACCGTTCGAAGCGCTGCTGCCTCACCGCCAGTTGCTGCACACGCGCACGGATGTCATTTTCCGGAAGTTCCCGGCCATCCCGACGCGCCGCCTCCCGGTCTCGCCGGTCAGCCCTCTCCAAAGAGTGCGTGGGAGGCTGTGCCGTGCTTTTGACTTCCATACCCTCCATAGTAATACTCGAAGTTGCTAATATTATTGATAATCAAGATTGGAAGCGACTTTGCCGGACGTGACTACACCACCCCCTTACCGCTGGCGGTGGCTGATCCTCGCGGTCATGCTCACCGCCGAGATCATGGATCTCCTCGACTCCACCATCGTCAACGTCGCCGGTCCGGACCTGGAAAAGTCCCTGGGGGCGTCCGCACTAGGACTTCAGTGGGTCATCGGCGGCTACGCACTAACCCTCGGGGCCGGGCTGATCCTGGGCGGTCGGCTTGGGGACCGGTTCGGCCGCCGGCCCATGTTCCTGGTCAGCCTCTTGGCCTTCACCCTCGTCTCAATGCTCTGCGCCCTGGCTCCAAATATTGAACTGCTCATTGCTGCCCGGTTGGTGCAGGGTGTGGCCGGCGCGATGCTCCTGCCGCAGGGTCTTGGCCTGCTGCGGGAGAACTTCTCCGGCAAGGAACTGGCACAGGTATTCGGTATCTTCGGCCCCGTCCTTGGATTGGGTGGCATTCTTGGGCCCCTGGTCGGTGGCGGCCTCATCGAAGCCAACCTGTTCGGGCTCGGTTGGCGCGCCGTGTTCCTGGTCAATGTGCCGATTGGTCTGGCAGCCCTCATGGTCGCTTGGCGGATCCTGCCCCGCCGGGCCGGTGACAAGTCAGTTGGTGTGGACGTCGCTGGCGCATCCATCATCGTTGCCGCCTCAGCCTTGCTCGTCCTGCCGCTCAACTTCGGGCAAGAGCAGGACTGGCCGCTTTGGACGTGGTTGAGCATCGCCGCAGGCCTCATCGGTTTCTGGTTTTTCGCGTGGCAACAACGGGCCACTTCCCGGCGCGGGCGTACACCATTGGTCATCGCCGGGATCTTCTCCCGCAGGGCCTACACGCTGGGTCTTGCCGGCATCGCTCTGTACTTCAGCGCCCTCATCGGCACCCAACTGGTCCTGACACTGTTCTTACAGATCGGCCAAGACTTCAGCGCCGGCGAGGCGGGACTGGGGAACCTGCCCGTCGCACTCGGAACCGCGATCGGCGGGGCACTCAGCGGCGCCTTCCTCGCCGAACGACTCGGCCGCGCTGTGCTGCAGATCGGCGCAGGAGTGCAGCTCATCGGAGCTGCACTCCTCTGGGTCGAGCTCGACGATGGATCCACCTTCGGTATCTGGCAGATCGTACCCGGCATATCCATCACCGGTATCGGATCAGGCCTGGTCATCGCCGCACTGTTCAGCATCATCCTGGCCGCCGTCCGGGACGAAGAAATCGGATCGGCCTCCGGAGTCCTTACTGCTGTGCAATCGATCGCGAGCTCGATCGGAGTGGCCGTATTCGGCTCCACATTCTTCTCCGCCATCACAGATGGTTCACCAGCAGATGCCTTCCGCAGCACACTGCTCATCCAAGCCGGACTGCTCCTGGGCTTCTTCGCACTGTCCTTCCTCTTCCCCAGGAAGAGCCGAACCGACGGCCATGGCATCGATGTCAACGATGCCCCATCAAAAACGGAGCCCAATTTAGTCGTCTAGCCATCTTTCGCATGAAGGCAACGCTGTGCCTGAAGGAGCGCTCGAAGAATGCACTGGGCGGTCAAAGCGCTTCCTACCGGCCCCCGGTATCGGTTAGCATCGAGCCGTCCGTCCGGTCCATCTCATTGAGCTCCTTGGCTACTTCTCGGAGAGCACGCTCACGGGCTTCAAGATCTCGGCTCCGACCTGCCAATTTCGTTCTAACGTGCGTTTGAAATCCGCTTGAAGCAGCGGCCACATCAACTAGAGGCTCGTGAAATAGGTCGCCCTTCAAATCCTGCATCAAAGCACGGCCGCTCGCCGTTCCCCGATATAGAAACCAGGTCCGCCCGGAACAGAGTCAATGAGGCGCCGGGTATACGGGTGCTGCGGGTTCCCGTACACCGCATCCACGTCACCGTGTTCCACCACCTCGCCGTGGAACAGGACCAGGATTTCATCGCTGACGTGGTGCACAACGTCCAGGTCGTGCGAGATGAAAGCCATGGTGAGGTCCAGCTCCTTCCGGAGCCTGCCAATGAGGTTCAAGATCTCAGCCTGAACCGATAGATCCAAGGCGGAGGTGATCTCGTCCGCGATGATCAATTTTGGCTGCACAGCCAGTGCGCGGGCGATGGCAATGCGCTGCCGCTGTCCACCGGAAAACTCGTGCGGATAGCGTTCGGCCACTTCGGGATCCAGGCGGATGGTTGAGAGCCAGTAGGAGATCTTCTCGCTGTGTTCTTTGGGATTGGCCCGCAGGGGATCGATTGCCTCTGCGAGGGTTTGCCCAATGGTCCGCCGCGGGTTGAGCGAGGAATACGGATCCTGGGGAACCATCTGCACAGCCCGCCGCATGCGGCGGCGCTCGGCCCCGGACATTTTCGTCACGTCGCGGCCGGAGAACGAGATCTGTCCGTCGCTGGGCTTCACCAGGCCCACTATCGCTTTGGCCATCGTAGACTTTCCCGAGCCCGATTCCCCCACGATTCCCAGCGTCTTGCCTGAATGGATACTGGCGCTCACGCCTTTGAGGACCGTGGCAGCCGAACGTCCGGAACCGAACGTCACCTTGACGTCGTTCAGTTCCAACACCGGCTGATTCTGAGTTACTACAGCGCTCATTGAGCGGTCTCCTTGCTGCCCGGGCTGTTGGTGATGTGCCCGCCGTCGGCTGGGTCGTCGAAAACTTCGTCCAAGGCGAAGTCCTTTGCCGATACCGTTACGAGCTCGGCCTTGCGTTCGGCAATGGAAGGCGTCGCGGCAAGTAGCGCTTTGGTGTACGGGTGCTTCACCTTGCCGGCGGCGAGTTCTTCGCCCGTGAGCCGCTCCAGGATCTTGCCGCCGTTCATCACGATGACCTTGTCGCATAGCGCCTGCACCACTCCAATGTCGTGGGAGATGAACAGCATTGCCGTGCCCATTTCGCGGTTAATGGTGCGGAACTGCCTGAGAACATCGGCCTGGACCGTCACGTCCAGGGCGGTAGTGGGCTCATCGGCGATGATCAGGCGGGGATCCGTGACCAAGGTCGAAGCGATCATGGCTCGTTGCAGCATCCCGCCGGAGAGTTCGTGGGGGTGTTGCTTCATCCGCTTTTCGGGTTGGGTGATACGAATGTCTGCCAAGGCCTTGACCATCCGGCCGAACGCAGTACTTCGGGACTGACCGAGGTGCACGCGGCTTACTTCAGTGAGCTGCGATCCAATGCGGAGGGCCGGATTGAAGCTTGTTCCCGGGTCTTGATAAACGAGGCCTATCGAGGTGGCGAGCTCGCGTGGGTTGTTCTTCTTCAAGAGGTTCAGCTCGCCGAGGCGCATGGTCTTGGCACTGACGCCCAGTTCCTCCGGCAGCAGCCCGGCGATGGACATGGCGGTGAGGGATTTTCCGGAACCGGACTCCCCCACCAGGCCCACCACCTCACCAGCATGGATGCTGAGAGACACACCTTTGACCAACGGAAGGCCCGACGGCGTGGTGACGGTCAGGTTGTCCACCTCAACCAGCGCTTGGGCATCGGCACGCATCGAGGCGGGCACCTCGGAAGCCTTACGAAGGCTGCCGAACTTCCGCCCACCGCGGGGATCGGTGGCGGCAGCAAGGCCGTCACCGATCAGCATGGCACCCAGACCGGTAATGGTAATCATGATGGAAGGCATCACAGCCTGAAGAGGCTGGGAGTAAATGTTGACGAGCCCCTCGTTCATCAGGCGGCCAAAGTCATACTCAGGATTCTGCACGCCCAGGCCAATGAAGGACAGGCTGGAGAGGTCGATCAACGTAGTGGCGAAAACGGTGGCGGTCAGCACCAGGAGCGGTTCCGCCATGTTCGGCAGCAGGTGCCTGGTGATGATGTGGGGTCCGGAGACGCCAAGCAACCGCGCGGTGGAGACATAGTTGCGCTGGGAGATCGAAGCCGCCATGTTCGCGGTGAGTCGGGCGAACGCAGGGATGCTGGCGATGGAGATGGCCAATACTGCAGACCACGTGCCTTGGCCGAGGATGGCGGCGATCAGCAGCGAGAAGATGAGGCTCGGGTAGGCGACGGCGGCTTCGATGACGCGGAGTACGGCGGCGCGGATGCGGCGGGGTGCCAGCCATACGGCGGTGCCGATCGCGATGCCTGCGACGACGGCGATTGCCGTGGTCGCGGCCGTCATGAGGAGCGTTAAGCGGGTGGCGACGAGAGAACGGGCAAGGACGTCGCGGCCGAAGTCGTCGGTTCCGAGCCAGTGCTCGGCGCTTGGTCCTTGCGAGGCCTGCGGGGTCAGTTTTTCCGCAGCTTCTGAGAGGAACATCGGCGCGAGGATGGCCGTGAGGACCATGATGGACATCATCACGATGCCCACAATGAGTCCTGTGGTCCAGCGGAACCTTCGACGGGGACGGGCGGTCTCAGCCATTGGACTTTCCTCCGAGCGTACGGGGGTCGATGAGGCCAAGAATGACGTCGACCAGCAGATTGAGGACGATTGCCAGGAAACCCAGAACCAGGATGATGCCCTGGATCACTGGGTAGTCCTTATTGACGATGGCTGTGACGATCTCGCGGCCCAGACCTGGCCAATTGAAGACGTTTTCCACGATGATTGCGCCGCCGAGCATGCCAGCCAGGATGAGCCCGGCCAGCGTCAGGGCTGTGGTCAGCAGATTGGGCAAGGCGTGCCGTGCATACAAGCGCAGCGACGGCAACCGCCACCCTCGGGCAGTCCTCAGGTAGTCCTGCTCAAGGACGGTGGACGTCTCGCGGCGGACCACGCGGGCGATGGAGCAGATGGGGGCAATCGACAGGCCAATCACGGGCAGTATGAGTGCGCTCAGTGAAGCAGCGCCGGCTGCTGGCAGGACCTTCAGGATGATTGCGAAGACGACCACCAGCATTGTGGAGACTACGTACTGCGGAACAGCCTGGAAAAATCCGGTCAGCATGCCGAAGGACACGTCGAGCCACTTCTTGCGGCCGCCACGGGTCAGGATGCCCACGAGCATGCCGGTAGGAACAGAGACCAGGAGCACCAGGATGATACCGAGCACGGCGAGTTCTGCGGTGAAGGGCAGCTTGGTGGCAATGATCTGCGAGACCGAGGTGCTGTAGGCAAAGGATTCCCCCAAGTCTCCGGTGAAAAGCCCGCCCACATAGTTGATGAACTGGACGAAAAGAGGTTCGTTGAGACCGAGACTGCTGCGAATGGCTTCGATTTGTTCCGACGTGGCATCCGCGCCCGCCACTGCAACGGCAGGGTCGCCGGGGATGAGCGGAACCATGAAGAAGGTCACGACAACCAGCACAGCGACGGAGAGGAGGACACCGCCGGCGCGGCGAAGGGCGTAGTCGGCCCAAGGGGAAAGGCTCAGGGCACCGCCCCGGGGGCGCTTAGTGGCCCCCGGGGTCGTGCTCTCAAGGATCTGTACTTCCTTGGAGAGCATGGTTGGTTCAGTCATCGTAAAACCTCTGCTTATTTGGTGATGCGCATGGTGGCGTAGTCGACGATTCCCGACGGCGCCTGGATGGAGAATCCGGAGCGTTGCGCAACGATCTGAGGCTCGCCGACAAACGGAACGATGTCGTTGTCGCTCAGGATGCTCTTTTGCGCTTTGGTGTACGCGTCGCAGCGGGCCCCTTCGTCGGTAGCAGCTTGGGCGGTGGCAATGTCCGCGAGGATGTCGGTATTCTCGCCGCCGCCAATGTTGCGGCCACCCTTCTCGGTGGGAACTCCAGCGATACGGGTCAGGGAAGCTGCCACTGTCCCTACGAAGTTGGCGTCACCCTGGACGGTCAGGTCCCAGGTTTCGGGCTTGGTCTGGGTCATGGTGGCCCACGCTCCGTTGTCCACGAGCTGTAGTTCCACCGTGGCCCCTGCAGCACGGAGGGCTTCCTGGACGTAGGTGCTGCCTGCACCGTTGGGGCCGATGCTGGTGGTTCCCACCATCTTGAATGTCTTGCCTGCCAGCACGGCCTTGGCAGCTGCGGCGTCTTCGGGCGTCAGGCTTGAATTGTCCGGAAGAACGCACGGAACGGTAGGGGCGACAATCGAGTTGTAGGTAATGCCTTTTCCGGCGTAGGCGGCAGAGTTGAAGGCTTGCTGGTTCATCAGCTGAGCCACGGCCTTACGCAGTGCGGGATCCGTGAAGGGGCTGCCTTCGCGCTGGTTGAAGAGCAGGAAGATGCCGGCAAACGGGACTGTGGTGACGGCATAGTCTTTGTTGCTTTCAAAGCGCTGGACGTCCGCGGGTGCGATGTCGGAGACGTCCATCTCGCCTGTGAGGAGCTGGTTGGCCACCGTTGTCTTGTTGACGCCGGGGAAGAACCGAACGGTCTTGGCTGGAGTTCCCTCCAACGGTTTGGACCATTGGGGCCAGGCCTTGTAGTCCTCACGCAGGGTCATGTCGTAGCTGACGCCGTGGCTGGACTTCGTCAGTGTGTACGGGCCGGAGAAGGCTCCTTTGACGCTGCCTTTGGCCAGGCCCTCCAGATCAGCAAGGCCTGCCGGGCAGATAATACCGGTCTGAGCCAACGTCAAACCGCCAATGAGTTCGGACCACGGTTGTGCAAGCTTGATATCCACGGTGCCTGCGGCGTCATCACCGGTAATGGTGGGCTGGCCTGGGCCGAAGACGAGCTTGCCGAAGTTGTTCTTGGTGGCTGGATCGGCGAAGTAGCTCAGTGACTTGGCCACGATGCTGGGCGTAATAGCTGTGCCGTCCGCACAGGTCGCATCCTTGCGGATGGTCAGCGTGGCTTCAGAGGCAGTGGATTTCCATTCCGTGGCCAGGCCGCCGATGAACTTGCCGTCGGCATCCCGGCGGACCACCGTGTCGAACAGGAAGCGCGCTACCTCGTAGTCGTCCTTCGCGTTGGCTTTGGCGGCATTGAAGGTGGTGGGGTCGGCGTTGAGTGCAGTCCTGATGGTGTCGGTGGACATTGTCCCGCCGGTGCCGCCGGAGGAAGCCTGACCGCCCGTAGTGCAACCGGTCAAAAGGAACGCGGCGGCGGCGACGGTTGCCGCCGCTGCCATGAAAGTGGAACGTCCTTGCATAGGGATGAGCCTCCTGGTCGCCTTCGAGTCTCTGGCCATTGCGGATGCGAGCGCATCTGGCGGAGAAACGGAAGGATTTGATCTGCGATAACTTTCGCGAATGAGAAGAGTTTCTCTAATTGAATCGACTAAGTCAACGCTTTTTTGTGAGTTCCCCCACAAGTGACCCCCGCCACGCCGATGTTTTACACGCTGGAAACAGAAGGGCCTTGACGTGGTGAGGAAAAAACGCGAAACTTTTCTCATATGTGATTGACGTCTCAAGGCGTCCTACTCATCCGGAACCCAGAACAACCAAAGGTGGAAGACATGGCAACGACCCTCGAGCTCACAGTCCGCAAGGCTCAGTGGACCCGACCGCCGCGGGAGCTGGTCCGCGCGTTTGAGGAGTTCCCGGTGGCCAATATTGGCGACGCCATGGAACGCCTGGGCATGGTGGACGGAAACATCAACCCGGTCTGGGCCGGCGCCAAATGTGTGGGTTCCGCGTTGACCGTTCTCGGCGCGGCAGGCGACAATGCCGCCGTCATCGAGTCCCTCAACTACATCGAGCCTGGTGACATCCTGGTGATCAACGGCTTCGGACACGAGCACCGGGCCTTGGTAGGCGAACAACTCTCCCAGCGTTTCGAGGCCGCAGGCGCAACCGGAGCAGTTATCGATGGCTATATCCGTGACCGCGCAACCATCACCGAGATCAAGTTCCCTGTCTTCGCACGTGGAACCACCCCTGCCGGACCGTTCAAAAACGGCCCCGGCGTGATCGGCGAACCGGTGGCAATCGGCGGCATCGTTTGCTCCGCCGGTGACATCGTCGCCGCAGATGATGACGGCGTCGTCATCATCCCCCAGGCCCGTGCGGCCGAAATCCTCGAGCTGGTCAAGGCCGTCGCAATCCATGAGGCCGAGATGACTGCCGAGATCACCCGCGAATACAGCTAGTCCTCCCCTACTCCCCCAACGGGACCCCGCTTAGACTGAGAGAACCCGCAATGACTAACACATCGACGGAATCAGTGACACTGAACACCGCTCAAATCAAGGTCGTCACCGCTGACGGCAAGGTGGTGCGCAAGGCAACCTTGGCCGGCACCATGGGCTCCTTCGTGGAATGGTATGACTACGGAATCTACGGTCTGCTCACCACGTACCTGGCCATCAACATCATGGGTTCCAAGGACCTCGGTTCGCTGCTGCTGACCAACGTCGGCTTCCTGGTGAGCTTCCTGGCCCGCCCCTTTGGCAGCGTCATCGCCGGTTACCTCGGAGACAAGCTTGGACGAAAGAACCTGCTTGCAGTGCTCCTTCTCCTCATCTCGGGCGCCACGGCCTGCATCGGCCTCATCCCGTCGTCCTCCGTGATCGGCTGGGCAGCCCCGGCACTGCTGATCCTGTTCCGCATCCTCCAGGGTTTCTCGGCGGGCGGTGAAGTGGCAGGCGCCATGGCTTTCGTTGGCGAGTACGCCCACGACAAGCACCGCAACTTCTCCATGAGCTTCATCGCGGTGGGCTCCTTCTGCGCCCTCCTCTTCGGCAGCGGCTTCTCCGCCATGCTCATCACCACTTTGGGTGACGCCACCATGGAAGCCTGGGCCTGGCGCATTCCGTTCCTGTTCGCGCTCCCCCTGGGCTACGTAGGTTTCTACATCCGTTCCAAGATGGAAGACACCCCGCACTTTGCCGCACTGCGTGAACGCAACGTTGTGGAACGTAACCCGTTGCGAGCCGTGTTCACCTCCAAGCGCCACCTCAAGGCCATCGCCCTGACCATCTTCCTGCCCGCAGTGAACGGACCAGGCTACTACCTGCTCTTCGCCTACATGCCCACGTATCTGAAGACCCAGCTGGGCAGCGGCAACAACTTCAGCATGCTGCAGGCCCTCATGGTCACGGCCGTCAGCCTTGTTGCCATCATCATCGCCATCCCCCTCATGGCCCGTTTGTCAGACCGCATCGGCCGCAAGCCCGTCCTAATGCTTTCGGCAGTGCTCATGGCCTTGGTTTCCTACCCGATGTTCGCCATGATCACCACAGGAAACATGACCCTGGCCTGTGTAGCAACTGTTGTCATGGCCATCGCATTCTCCGGGCACGCCGCCGTGGTCCACACGGTCCTGACCGAAATGTTCCCCACGACCGTCCGCTACAGCGCCTACAGCATTGGCTTCAGCATCAGCACCATCATCTTCGGCGGCAGCGCCCCGCTGGTGATGACCGAGCTCATCAAGAGCACCGGCAACAGCATGGTCCCGGCCTACGCCGCGATCGGAACGGCCATCATCACTCTGGTCTCCATCTTCTTCCTCAAGGAGACCAAGGGACAGCCTCTCGCCACCCACTAACAACACACGCACGACGGCGGCCTGCCGCCATTGCCGGCCAGCCGCCGTCGTTGGACCATAAAGCACCACAACAAAACCATTGGGAGTCACCTTGGGCATCAACTCAGTCGCTGTCGTCGCAGACCTCGGCGAAAGCTACGGAAACTACACCATCGGCGACGACGACGCCCTGCTGGGCCTGGTCACCGCCTCCAATATCGCCTGCGGCTTCCACGCCGGAGATCCGCGCGTCATGGACACCACCGTCAAAGCCTGCGTCGAACGCGGCATCGAGCTGGGCGCCCACCCCGGCTACCCGGACCTGGTGGGATTCGGACGCCGTCTTATCGAAGCCAGCGAAGAGGAAATTCGAACCGACGTCCTCTACCAAATCGGTGCGCTGGACGCTTTCGCCCGCGTCCATGGTGGCAAGATCAGCCACGTCGCACCGCACGGCCGCATGGGCAGCATCGCCCAAACCGACGCGAAGCACGCCCGAGCCATCACCGACGCCATCAAGGCCTACGATCCGTCGTACATCGTGATCTGCCAGAACGGTCTCCTGGCCGATGAATCCCGCAAGCGCGGACTCGAGGTGGGCTACGTCTTCCTGGCCGACCGCGGCTACGGCGAAGACGGTATGCCCGTTTCCCGCAACACCGAAGGTGCACTCCTCCACGATCCCGAGGAGATCGGACGCCGCGTGGTCCAGGTTGTCACCGAGGGCACGGTTCGCGCCGTCACCGGCAAGGTGGTCCCGCTGGGCCACGACGCCGACGTCGTGCTCCTGCACGGTGACCACCCACAGGTGCTGGAGAACGGCACCGCCCTCCGCGCCGCTCTGGACCAGGCCGGCGTCAAGGCCACCGGGCTGCAGGAAGTGCTGGCAGAGAAAGCGCGGCTGGCGACGGTCTAGCAGCAGGCCAACTATCCATTCCCTACAAGCCAAGGACACATGAGTACGCACCCAGCTCCCGGACAGCTGAGCCCGGCATCGGCCATCCCAGACATCAAAGCAGTTCCCTTCGGCGACTCGGCACTGATGGTCAGTCTGGCTTCCGGGACAGCTGAGGAACGTCAGTCCGGAAGCCGCGGGCTGCGCGAAATCCTGCTGAATGTGCGTCCTCACGGTCTGCTGGACGTCGTGGCCGGCGTTGATTCCATCCTGGTGGAATTCGACTGTCTCACCGTCAGCCACGGCCAGCTGGCACAAACCATCCGGTTGGCCGCGGCAAGCAGGGGTTTCGAAGGCGACGGGCCAGCCCACCACGGGAAGCACTTCACCATTCCCATGGTGATCAACGAATCGTTTGCCCCGGATCTCACGGACGTGGCGGAAGAGCTAGGCATCAGCAAGGAGGCCGTCCTGGGACACCTCGAGGCCTCGGAATTGAACATTAACCTTCTGGCCTCAGCCATGGCGCCCATGATGGGCAGGGTGCAGTTTCCCGGACAGGTCAGCCGATGCAGGGAACCCCGCACCAATGTGGACCCCGGATCCGTGATGGTGGCCGGCACCAACGCCATCATCCAGCCGTTCCCCGGACCGACCGGGTGGAAGGTCATCGGGCGCACTCCCCTGACCATCTGTGACATCCGGGAGAACCCGCCCACCTCCTTCAAGCCCGGCGACACCGTCCGGTTTAAGGTGGTCCCGGAAAGTGAATGGGAACGGCTCGAAGGACGGTTCCTACGTGCCGATTCCGACACCGACAAGGGGGAACACTGATGCCGGCGTCCGAACGAAGCGTCACCATCAAAATCCGTGAGGCCGCTTGGCTGGCCACCTTCCAGGATTTGGGCAGGGAGCAGTCCGAGGCCTTGGGTGTCCCCTGCGGCGGGGCGGCGGACCAGCACTCCGCGTCCGTGGCCAACATCCTGGTGGGCAATCCGCGGAATGCCACCGGCATCGAAATCATGGGTGGCCGGTTCTCCTTCACCGCCTCAAAGCCCTTGCTGATCTCGGTCACGGGGGCGCCCGCGGATGTCACTGTCAACGGCAGCAAAGTACAGATGTGGGAACCGGTGTGCATCCCCGCGAAAGGCCAGGTGGTCATCGCCAACGCCCACGGCGGCATGCGCAACTACCTCGCCTTCAGCGGCACCGTGGTCGCCGACCATTTCATGGGCAGCACCGCACCGGAAGCACGGATGGGCTTTCCCCAGCAGATCTCTGCCGGGCAGCACCTGAACCTCATCACGGCCTACGCAGGCTTCGAGCACCCTTACCTGACGCAGCCGTTGTTCCGCCTCCCCGTACCTGTTCCTTCGTTCGATCACCCGGTGTGGACCATCGACATTGTTGAAGGCCCCGAAACTGATGCTGCACACGGAATCAGGGAGTTACTCGCCGCACGGGAGTACACGGTGACGGCGAAATCCAACCACGTAGGGCTGCGTCTTGATGGACCGGTGGTGCATCCGGAAGGGCTCGGTGAGATCGTGTCCCACGGTGTGCCCATCGGCGCTTTCGAAATTCCGCACGGAGACGAACTCATCATCTTGGGCCGTTACCGAACCCTCACCGCCGGCTACCCCATTGTCGCCTTCGCCACCAAGGCCTCGCTTCCCATGTTGGGACAAGCCCGGCCCGGCCAGTGCATGAGATTCCGCTGGGTGAGCCAAGAAGAAGCTGTCGAAAGCCAGCACGAGTCCCAGCGCCGGCTGAGCCTCTTGGAATCGCGCGTGCAGAGCCTTTTCAGCGCCATCGATCTGCCACATCACTCACGGCCGGTCGCGGCGCAGGAAGCGGCCTGAAGCACGTCACGCCCCCGAGGTACTTGACGCTCACGTAAACTAAATGAGAAACTTTTCGCATATGTGATTCGAATCTCACAACCAACCAGACCCGAGGAACGTAAATAATGGGACTTCTTGAAGGCAAGGTCGCCGTAATCACAGGCGCAGGAACGGGCATGGGCCGCTCCACCGCGGAACTGCTCGCAGCCGAAGGAGCGCACGTGGTGCTGGTGGGACGCAGGCTATCCGTCCTGGAAGAGGTCGCAGCGGGAATCAAGGCCGACGGCGGCACCGTCCACCCCCGCGCTGCGGACATCGCATCCAAGGACGACGTAGACACCCTGGTGGCCTGGGTCAGCGAAAACGTTGGTCCGGTGGACATCCTGGTCAACAACGCCGGCAGTGCCAGCAAGGTCCTCAACGTCCGCTGGATCAGCCAGGAAGAATGGAACGAGGTCCTGGACGTCAACCTCAACGCCGTCTACCTCCTCACTCAGGCAGTACTCCCGGACATGCTCGCCCGGAACACCGGCACCATCATTACAGTTTCGTCTTTGGCAGCGGTCAATCCCAACCTGCTGGGGGGTGCGGCCTATGGCGCTGCCAAGGCAGCGGTCCGCAACTTCATGACGTACCTGCACAACACCTTCCGCAATGAAGGGCTGCGCGCCATCACCATTCTTCCGGGCGAGACAGCCACTCCGATTCTCGACAACCGGGCCCGTCCACCCAAGGCTGAAGAGCGCGACGCCATGGTCCAGCCGGAGGACGTGGCCCGTGCCATCCACCTCGTAGCCACGCTGCCACAGCGCACTGTGGTCCAGGAGCTCGTCATTGCACCTACTGTGCAACGCGACACCTCCGGGGACATCGAAATCAGCCGCTGGACAGGCGCGCCCGCAGAAGACCTCCCCCGTCCGTGAAACCCCGGCACCTCTACACCACCGGCAAAGCCGCCACCCTCCCGACGACTCGAAGCAGGACTGTCATGACCCTTGAACCAACCACCGCCATCGCAGCGTTCCAGCCTTCCGAGGCCGTGCTGCGGGTCCAGCGCACGTCATTGCGCGTCCAGCAGCCCCAGTCCAAAGGTGACCTCGTGTCGCTGGCCATGGGCGAACCCGACTTCGACACCCCCGAACAGGTCCGCGCCGCAGCGGCCCGCGCCCTGGAAGAAGGGCACACCCATTACTCGCCATTGCTCGGCGAGCTGGTGCTTCGCGAGGAGCTGGCCGCCCGTATCGGCCAGCTCCTCGGCGAAGTGGCCAGCCCCAGCGACGTCCTGATCACCCAAGGCGGAACCGCAGGCCTCTCCGCCGCGATCCTCGGCATCGTGAACCCGGGAGACAAAGTGGTCATCCCGGACCCCACCTATTCCCTGTACGCGGACCTGGTCAGCATGGCAGGCGGAACCATCGTGCCTGTCCCCCTCGCTGAGGACCTCCACTGGAACCTTGAAGCCCTGGCAACTGCCCTTGAAGGCGCAAAGATGTTCGTCTTCTGCAACCCCTCCAACCCAACCGGCATCGTCCACTCCCGCCAGGAGCTGGAAGCGTTGGCGGACATGGTGGCGGGCACGGACACCCTGGTTCTGTCCGACGAAGCCTACAGCGATCTCGTTTACACGCCTGAACCCTTTACTTCCGCTTTGGAAATACCGGGCCTGGCGGGTAGGACCATCTACTGCCAGACATTCTCCAAGAGCTATGCCATGACGGGCTGGCGAGTCGGCTACCTCTGGGGCCCCTCGGATGTCATCGCATCTGCCGCCCGCGTTCACAACACCTTCAACGGTTCAATGAACACCGCGGTCCAGCTCGCTGCCCTGACGGCCCTCAGGACCTGCGGCCCCGACATCGAGCGCATGCATGCTTCTTACGCGGTGCGCCGCGAACTGATGTTTGAGGGCCTCAGCAGGATTCCGGGACTCACGGTCAGCTCACCTGAAGGGGCGTTCTACCTCTTCCCGAAGTACGACGTCGACATGCCGGCAGCGCACATGGTGGCGCACCTTCGTGAGTTCGGTGTTGCCGTGCGCCCGGGCAGCGAGTTTGGTCGGAACGGTGAACATCACCTTCGTCTGTCCTACGCTGCCAGCGCGGAGGCGATTTCGCTCGGCGTCGAACGCATCGCCGCCGGTCTCGCTGCGCTCAAGTAGGCACGCATGACAGTTCTCGACCCACCGGCCGGGTTGCGCATCGACATGCAGCGAAACCGGATGCTTTTGGTGGACGCGGCCGGCCGGCTCTTCGGAGCCGGCCGTTCGGCTACCATGTCCGAAATCGCTGCTGAAGCCGGCATTTCGACAGCTACCGCCTACCGGCACTTCGCCTCTGTTGACGACGTGCTTGCGGCTTACCGCTTCGAAGCGGGCCGGGAGCTCTTGGAATTCAGCCGGGCTGCAGAGGCCGAGGGCTTGGAGCTGTTGAAAGTTGTCTGCCACAAGTGGGTCCGCTTAGTAGTCCAGCATGGGGCATCCATGGTCCATACGCGCTCAGCGGAAGGCTACCTCGCCCGGGTCAGGTCCGGCGCCTACTACCTTGCCGTCCAGGCCGAAGCCCTCGAACGTCCGTTGGAAGAAGCATCCCGGGCTTTGGGGATCGAACACCCCGGCGATGAAGCACTCTTCCTATGGAACGGCTTCTTTGACCCCCGCGAAATCTACGATCTCATGGGGAGCCTGGCCCTCACCGAGGAGCAAGTGTCGGCACGACTGGTCAGGACTTTCACCGCCGCCCTCACGGGCTGGTCGACTTCCAGGACCTAAGCTATGAGTTGACGAAAGGGCACCCATCAATGCGTAGTGACACACAGCGCAACCGCAGGCAACTGGTCAAGGCAGCGGGACAGCTTTTCGCGTCCCGTCGCGGAACCATCAGCATGACCGATGTCGCCAAGCACGCGGAAATCTCCACTGCCACCGCTTACCGGCACTTCGCTTCAGTCGAGGACATCCTGGCAGAGTACCGGTTCGGCGTCGGCGAGAAGCTTCGTGACTACAGCCTGAAGCAGCAGGAAATGTCCGGCGTCGAGCTTTTGACGGCAGTCAGCCGCAAATGGGTTGACCTGGTCACCCGTCATGGCGGAGCCATGCTCTATACGCGCTCCGGCGAGGGATACCTTGCCCGGCTCCGCACGGGCGCCTACTACCTGACGGTTCAGGCGGATGCTTTGGAGCGACCCCTGCGCGAGGCCGTCGAGGAACTGGGACTGCCGCCCATCGGCGACGAAGCAATGTTCCTGTGGAACATCCTCTTTGATCCACGCGAAATCCTGGACCTCATCACTACGGTCGGGCTTTCCAAAGACCAAGTCACCGCCCGGCTCATCTCTGCCCTCAAGGGCGCGCTGGCGGGCTGGAGCGAGGACCGCGAGCAGGGCTAGTCAACCAGGCTCAGTGAGCAGCTGCAGGCCGCATGATTTCACGGATCCGCTCCGCCGGCAGTGCCGTCAGAGCTGCGACACGGAAGATGTCCAATCGGCCTGACTCCAGGCCCTCCAGTACATCGCACCGGAGTTTCTGCGCACTTTGCTCTTTGACTTCCAACGCAACATCCAACTGGCGGACGATCGCGGACAACCGCGTGAGGTGCCAATCATGCCGTATTCCCGAAAAATGCAGGTCCTGGTAGGCGCTTCCGAGCCGCTTCACATCCGCCGCCCTGATTCCCACCACAGTGGAAATCGCAGACAATGACACTTTGTCCGCCAGTGCAGCCGCAATTGCCTCATTCCGCTGGCTCAGCAGTGTACGAACATGGCTATCTATGCAGGCCCGCATTACCCGGGCCTCGGAGAGGCGCAATTCCACGCGGCCCAAACGGGGCTTTGCAGGCGATGCGCGGCGACGCGGCCGGGCTTCAGCTACGTAGGTCACGGCGCGTGAGGCCCTGAACCAGTTGCCAGTCAACGGCGGAGTTATCGTGCACCGGCATGATGCTGCCTTCCAGTAGCCGCAGGCCCTTTTCCGTCTCCCCGGCGGGCGCCCAGATGCCACTGATCGGGCAATGGCTTCCGGTGCCGGCAACAAATCGGCTCCGGCGTGATCGGGCTTCTGCGGGTTGTCCAACGATGCGCAACATTACTTGCCTCCGGCGTTGTTCTGGCTGTTGTCCCAAGCCTATGGTCCAGCTCACTTAAAAGCAAGAAAAGTTTCTCATTTGAGTAGTGCATCTCATAAATCCGATGGTAGGTGTCTAACCACACCCCACGCTTCTTTCAGGAGATGGCAGCCATCCTTGCTCGACCCGAATGCCGGCACCTCCTTCCGCGACAGGCAAGGAAGGGCGCCGGCGAGCAGCATCCGGCCTCATGAACCCCCACTGGGTGCTCCCGATCCACGCGTTGATCACTGAGGGTCGCGGCGGACCACGGAGCGGGATCGGCCTTCGTCACGACGACGAAAATTGGCCGAGTAGCTGAGCGGGACCCAGGCCGGACAATGTCGCATGCTTCCATTTTTTTCCGTCGACAATTCCCGACAGGCGTGCGCCAGGAACGAGTCAGGCAGTGTGGATTTCCATGTTTTGTTCCGTGGGCACGGCATACTCCCCTGCGGTTTCGCCTTCGGAGGAGGGCCGCATCGACGATGAGGAAACTTCTTTCTCATATTGAGCGGGATTCTCATGTTGAGCGGGGCGTCGAGGGTTATTCGCACAGCCTTGACGGCCTGGTCCCGACCTGAGAAGCTCTTCTCAATTGTGAATGTGATCTCATGCTTGGTTAGACAGCGCCATTTTCCCAAGCAGACGACCGAAAGGATCCGCGACATGGGACGTGAACCCCTGCCTCCGCTTGTTGTCATGGGAGTCTCCGGCTGTGGCAAATCAACCTTGGGCTCATTGCTGAGCGAGCGCTTGGGTCTGCCTTTCCAGGATGGGGATGATCTTCACCCTGCCGCCAACAAGGCGAAAATGGGCGCGGGGATTCCGCTGGATGACCATGACCGGAGACCTTGGCTTGAGGAAATCGGCCGCCGGCTACGCCAGTCGCAAGATGCGGGCGAGCCGCTGATCATCGCCTGTTCGGCACTGAAACGCAGCTACCGGGACCTGCTGCGGCAGCATGCCCCGGACGTCGTTTTCGTCCACCTCAACGGTGACCGCGAAACCCTCCTGAGCCGCATGAACGCCCGCGACCACGAATTCATGCCGAGCAGCCTCCTCGACTCCCAGCTCAGCACCCTGGAACCCTTGGCTTCCAACGAAAAGCATGTGTTAGCTGACTTCAGCCTCGCCCCTCCCCTGCTGGTGGATGACATCTGCGGGCGGCTTCGAGCGTAGCCGAAGCTGCCGGGCGCTTCAGCGATCCTGCAGCACTATCCACCAAGAGGGGCGATGCTCTCCGGACAGGCCGGGCAGGCTGGTGAATCCCGGATTCAGGCCCACCAGTCTCAACATGATCTGCGATCAGTGTCCAACTCTTTCGCATCCGGGTCTTCTACGAACCACCTGCGTCGCTGATTCACGTCAGCGGTGTTCCCGGCGCCGGCCCCGGCTGTCGGGTTGCGTGTTGCGATTCCGCGTGCCGGCGCCGGAAAGCTAATTGGGTCCTAAGAGTGGAGCGCAGCGGCAGCGCCGTACTGCAAACCAGGCGAGCGTCAGCCTGCAGTCTTGGCAATGTAGACGTCGCAAGGAGCATTGTGAGCCACGCTGGTAGCTACGCTGCCAAGGACACGGCCGAGCCCCTGCATACCTTTGTTGCCAACAACGATCATTCTGGCTTCGACCCTCCTTGCTTCGTCGAGCAAGACATGAGTCGCGGTTCCGCGGACAGCCGCGTAGGTGACTTTAAGATCGACCGAGCTCAGTTCAGCAACAGCCTTCTGCGCCGTCTCCTCCGCCTTCGCTTCATGACTGGCCACTCGATGGTCACTTCCGGTACCAAACACTATGGCGCCGTCGTCGTAGGCCGTGACAACATGGAGCGCAGCACCAAGCGATAAGGCCAGGTCCCTGGCGGCATGAGCGGCACTCTTAGCTGTGACGCTGCCGTCTACCCCTACAATGATGGCTCCGGTCATGACTGAATCTCCTTCGTAATATATGAAACGGCGTGAGGGGTTTGGCTGCTATTCGGAGTCGTACCATTTGGATTCGAGGTGATCGGCAACGACCCTGCGAATGGTGCCTGAGTGGGAGCGCAGGACGATGCTGGTGGTTCGAACGAATCCAGGCATACGCCGGACTCCGTCCACGAGGGCGCCGTCGGTGACACCAGTGGCCACAAAATAGCAATTCTCTCCCCTAACCAGATCGTCCTGGTCAAACACACGATCCAGGTCATGGCCGGCTTCGAGGGCCTTCGCTTGCTCATGGGCGTCAATGGGCGCCAAACGCGCCTGGATGAGCCCACCCAGCGCCTTCACCGCACAGGCAGTAATAATGCCCTCGGGAGTTCCGCCGACCCCAACACACATATCTATGCGTGAATCAGGTCGAGCGGCATTGATCCCCCCTGCTACATCACCGTCCAGCAGCAGCCTGGTTGAGGCGCCGGTCGCCCGGATATCAGCAATCAACTGAGAGTGTCGTGGGCGATCGAGGACCGCAATCTGCAGGTCGTCAACTGCCATACTCTTGGCTTTGGCGAGGGCAAGGATGTTTTCACCGACCGGTCGCCTAAGGTCGATGACCCCGCGGCCTTCCGGGCCGGTGACGATCTTGTCCATATAATAGACAGCACTGGGGTCAAACATGGATCCGCGCTCCGAGACGGCAATGACAGAGAGTGCGTTTTGGCGGCCGGCGGCCGTGAGGCTGGTGCCGTCGATAGGATCGACAGCAATGTCCCAGGAAGGCCCGGTGCCGTTTCCGACGCGCTCACCGTTGTACAGCATGGGCGCCGCGTCCTTCTCACCCTCGCCGATCACCACCACGCCATCAAAGGCAACGGAACCGAGGAAATGCCGCATTGCGTCCACGGCCGCACCGTCGGCGGCGTTCTTGTCACCCTTGCCGATGAAAGGGGCGGCCCTGATCGCCGCGGCCTCGGTGGCTCGCACCAGCTCCATCCCCAGATTGCGGTCAGGGGCATCGAGCGAGGTGATGGATTTTCTGTTCACGAGGTTGATGATACCGAAAATTCAAATAGTGGTCGACCACTTGACCACTTACTTGACTGGTCGACCACTTTAGGTTTACCGTCGAAAGCGTGCCCGACCCAAGAGGTTGAGGGACCGGGTTACCGGCTAGGGACCCAGCACGTCAGAGTTGCCGTCAGGGAGTCAGTCCCTCAACATCAAGGAGTAACGATGCTCGCCGTCGTCGGATTCGCTACGCTCGGATCATTTATGATCGCAGTCATGCGCAGATGGGCCACCGCGTTTGTGGCCATCATTTGCGCTCCAGTCCTGTTCGCTGTGATCGCAGGTTTCGGCCCGGACCTGGGTGACATGGTCATGTCGGGCCTGAAGACGGTCGCTCCGACCGCCGTTTTGCTCCTCTTCGCAGTTCTCTACTTTGGCGTCATGATGGACGCCAAGCTCTTCGATCCCATCTCGAAGCTCATTCTTCGACTTTCCAAGGGAGACCCGGTTCGGATTTGCGTCGGAACTGCTGTGCTGTCCATGGCTGTGGCCCTGGATGGTGATGGCACCACGAGCTACATGATCATCTGCTCGGCCTTCCTGCCCATTTACAAGAAGCTCAAGATCAACCCGCTCATTATTGCAACAGTCGCCGCAATGTCACTCGGACTTATCTCCGGGTCTACTCCTTGGGGAGGCGCCGCAACCCGGGCCATCAGCGTGCTGCAGTTGGATGCAACTGAGTACTTCGTCAGCCTGATCCCCTCCCTGGCCCTTACCTGTGCGTTTATCCTCGCGGTGGCCTACATCCTTGGCCGCTCCCAGAGGAAGCACGTCGATGAAGCAGCCGTCGCTGAATTGGCCGCGGAGATCAAGAACGGCACTCACCACATCGGTGAGCGCCCCACCTGGCGAACCTGGGTAAACGCCGGCCTCACCATCCTGCTGCTGGTTCTCCTGATTGCCGGAGTCGCACCCTTGGTGGTCCTCTTCATTGGCGCCTTCGTTATCGCCCTGCTCGTCAACCACCCGAAGCTGCATGACCAAGGTGAATCCATCAAGCGACACGCAGTGAGCGCCGTACCCGTCGTCATGCTCGTCCTTGCCGCTGGTGTCTTCACTGGGATCCTGTCTGATTCAGGCATGATCCAAGCCATGGCTGATGCGCTACTAAGCATCGTCCCGACATCGATGGGCGCACTGCTTCCGCTTTTTACGGCCATCATTGCCATCCCGCTCGGATTCTTCATGTCCAACGACGCCTTCTTCTTCGGTATCCTCCCGGTACTGTCCGAGTCCGCGTCGCAGTATGGCATCCACGCCAATGAAATTGCCCGCGCAGGTGTCGTAGGCCAAATTTCCCACATGATCGGACCTGCATCTGCTCCCCTATGGGTACTTCTCGGGCTCTTGAAGAAGGACCTCGGGGAGTTCCAGAAGTTCTCGATTCTTTGGGTTGTAGGAGCCTGCCTCGCATTCATCGGCTTCCAAATCCTCACCGGCGCCATCAGTGTGACCGGCTGATCGAACCCACTAGTTCCTGGTCCGTCAACGAGACCTGGTTATAAAGAAAAGGAAATACCGTGACTACATCCAAGCAGTACCGAT